>WRLU01000030.1 GCA_009777475.1 Oscillospiraceae bacterium
TTCTTTAACAGTTTTTGTGTTATATTTGTCAACAATCCACAGCTCACACTCCTTGTTCAAAAGCTTTTCAAGGTTGTTTTTGCCCTTGCTCGTACTGCTATTAAATGGGTATTTGTCATCCGTGGGCAGCATAAATTCATTTGTCTTTTTGTTGAATTTGATGGTTTTCCACTTCTTACCGCCGTCTATGCTGTATGCCACAGGGGCAAAACCGTCAGGGAGTTCCAGAGATTCCTGGGTTAGGTTGATGGCGGCATTGTCTTCGTTTGATGATTGGATAACAACAGATTTCCCACTGCCAAAACGCAATGCAGGATACCCTCCGTTGCCACCGTCTTGGATTATCCATATATTATTAAAATCAAAGCCTTCAAATGATTCCTTCTCTTTCATTTGTGCAGACGTCAGGGGAATTGTGGTGTCGTGTGTGGAGGCACCCAGCTCCCCCACACCTCTTTTATCGCTACTCACTCCATTTTCTATTTGATCAGCATCAGTATTCCAATAGGCATTACCTATTTCCTGATTATCTCCTGTTGCAGAGGAACGATAGCTTGTGCCGCAGATTCCGCCAGCCCCTGCCTTGTATTCGGAGCTGGCCGATACATTACCCGCATTGTAGCTGTTATAAATAGGGGATCCCGCCCTGAACTCGCCGGCCAACCCGCCGGCAAATGCCGGGTTGTCTCTGGCGGAAGCGGAAATGTTACCTGTGTTGTAGCAATTCTCCATCGTACTAGGACCGGCGTATTGAGCAATTATGCCTGCGGCATAAGCATAGGTGGAATTCTCCGAGGCTGTCGCTGTAATATCACCTGTATTGTAGCAATTTTGCATACTTCCGCTTTCAGCGACTATACCCCCGGCTCTTGCGTAATGTGCCCAAGTACGCCTAGTTCCTTTGTAAGCGGCAAAGGCAGATATATTCCCTGTGTTATAACAATCAACTATATAACCGCCGCCACCAACAATGCCTCCGGCGTAGGTCATCACAGCATTGGCTTCCGCCGCCGCACTGGTTGCTGTTATATTGCCTGTGTTGTATGAATTGACCACTCCGTTGCGGTTTGATCCACCATAAGCCAGTGCCCCGATAATTCCTCCAGCAAAAACATCAATGTTTGAACTGGCATCGTCAGCCGTGGAAGAAATCGATATACTGCCTGTGTTATAGCAGTTATCTACAATGGGCAGAGAAATACTGCAATTAGCAGCAATCACCGCACCGGCATAGGAGGCAATCTTATTATTTGATGTAATCTGTATGCTTGTGCCTTCTATTCCTAAATTTTTAATCATCACATCCCCGCTTGTTACGCCAAACAGTCCTGCACACTGACGTTCCCCTGTAATAGTCATGTTACGAATAACATGACCCTGCCCATCGAATATTCCTTTAAAGCTGTTTGCGGTTGCGTTTTCATATTCATATGGGTGTATATACAATTCAAAATCCAGAGATCCAATGGGTTCCCATTCCTTGCCGCCTAAGTCGATGCTGGCAGTTAGGTGGTATTTGCCGTCAAGCGGATAATCCGGATGGTTGCCTATTTTTTCTAAGCCGGCTCTGTTTGCTATGGGTATTGAACCCTCCTCCACAGCCTCAATTTTAGCGATAAATTTCCTATTAGGTCCTTGTGATGCCTGACCCGGTATTGCAGCCATTACAAGCATCAAAAAAAACGCCAGAGTCAGCACCGAGAGTCTTTTAGCCTGTTTCTTTCTAGTCATTCGAAAAATCCCCTTTACAACTTTTTACGCATTGTATCACATCTTCATTATAATTTCAATACATTTTTCTCTTTTAGCTCAATTTTTTTCAGGGCTAAAAACAGCCCTGAATGGGAACACTGATTACTTACTACAGATAAGGTGAGGAGCTTGGTACAATCAATGAAAAAGATTTTTATCTCAGTCGTGCTATGCACTGTTTTTTTTACACCGGCTGCTCATGTGAGCAGCCCCGCATACAATGACATCCTAGCTCAGGTCAATACGCCACTGCTGAATAATACGGCCAACCGCAGGGACAATATCATTCTTGCATGCAAAAAAATTAACCAAACCGTCCTTAGCCCGGGTTCGGTATTCAGCTTCAACCAGAAGGTTGGTGTTCGCACCAAAGCCTACGGATTCAAATCCGCCCCCGCATTTGTGGACGGACGAGTGGCAGACAGTGTGGGCGGCGGGATCTGTCAGGTTTCATCTACGCTGTATTATGCCTGTTTGCTTTCCGATCTTGAAATTGTGTCACGGACAGGCCATTCCATGTGTCCTGATTATCTGGAAAAGCCAGGGTTGGATGCAACGGTGAGCTGGGGGGTAATTGATTACCGGTTTAAGAACAATACAAGCCATCCTGTCAAAATTCTTTCTTGGGTAGAGGGCAAAAAGGTATATGTAAAAATTGAAGGCACAAAGGCCAATGACAATACGGTGACTATGGAAACTAAAACGCTCTCCACCACGCCATACCGGATAATATATAAAGATAACCCCAATTTAGAGCCAGGGCAAACCAAGATTGTCCAGCCGCCCTTTACTGGATATGTGTCTGAGACATACCGCTTGATTACGGATAAAAACGGTGTAGTTATCAGCCGCAGGCTGGAAACAAAAGACAGCTATCAGAAATCAGACGAAATTATTGAACGAGGCCCTCCGTCAGAAAATACGCCCAAAACCTTGTCCTGAATATGCTGCAGCTTATGAATTAGCCGCTCTTGCTCCGATAGGGCATTACAGAATACAATTTTCCCGAAAAGCTCCTCGTAGCTATCAGCGATTGTTTTTTTGTACAATGCTAGGGCTTTTCTTTTGTGCCTGGAGTCTGGAATGCCGGACATATATGACCGTATAGGGTCAGTCAAGAGCGGTCTGTTTTGTGACCCTGTGATGGTATATGGGGCATACTGCAAGCCGTTGAGCATGTCTATGCCGGCTAAAGTGTATAAAAACGAAAATTCATCTTCCGGGAACACATACCGATATATGGAATCAAAATAGTATTCATTCAGATGACCCTGATTGATTAGTCTCGCCGCCATATCGGCATCAACTCTTTCCAAAGCTGGATTCCTCCCGATGATCCAGCCTACTTTAACGGTCGCATTCTCTTGATAATGTAGATATCGCATTTGTGCGGTTTGAATGACAGTATATTCTCCATATTTTTGAAAATTAGGCAAACCGCTGAACAGAGAGAGCTTACCATCCGCTTCCTGCCAAGCGGCCTTAAAGGAATCAGAGCTATGATAGGCATGAGACGGGCTAACACGGTAGATATTTTCAATCCCCAAATTGCCGGTCATACGAGCAATAAGATTGAGTTGTTCCTCAACCAGTATGCTGCGCTTGTCTTCCGCAATATTATAACCTATTGTTCCAATTTCATGTAATACACCATCGGCACCGAACTCCTTCATCAATATAAGTGCCGTCAAGACTGTATTCAACAGCTCAAAGCCAAATCCGCGGCTTTCTCCTTTGGGAGAAGCGAGACCTGTTCCGAAATACACTTTTTGCCCTTTGGCACCATCTCTCAAAAGCTTGGGAAGTATGGTATGAGGGGCATTTGCAATTCGTGCCATGATGGACCTTCTCATCTTTCGCCCCCTTGAATTTGTTAATTATTTATGGATTTTTGTGGACAATGCCGGCTTTGATTATTAGGAAAGAGATGGTGTTATATATATATGTGTGCCGGGCTTGTCTAATATGTTTAAGCCTGTCGAAAATCCCCCCATTTGGCAAAAGCCAAATGGGGGGATTAGCCTTCTATGGGCTGATCACGTGTTTTGCACACTGTCGCCGCCCCGCTACAGGAGCATTATGGCGTATCGAACTGATCGCGCATATCATAAGGGTTTTGCTGAATGACCGGCTCCTCTGTTTGTTCATCGAACACAAGACTGATTTTGAGTTCTTTATTATTGCGGTAGACGGTAAATTCAGCTTTTTCTTCCATCTTATATTCATCCTTGATGGCAAGCAAGTCGGCAAGGGAATAGGTTCTTTTTCCGTCAATTGCCGTAATAACATCGCCGGATTTTATGCCACTGCGATCAGCTGCCGAATTGGGAGTTATAGATTCGACCTGTACTCCCCGGGGTACCCCGTCTCCATCAAAGTTTCTGCCTTCAATTCCGATATGGGCGCGCCCGGTTACCTTGCCGTTATGCCTTAGCTCTTCATAAATCTTCATCGCCTGATTGATTGGAATCGCAAATCCTATCCCTTCCACTCCGTTGCCCATTGATTTGGCACTGATTACCCCGATAACTTGACCCGCCCTGTTTCCCGAAACACTGAAAAGCGGCCCTCCCGAATTGCCTGGCGAAACTGAGGCATCGGTTTGCATCATAATGGAAGGATAACCCTCTTCTACCGAAACAGTACGCCGCTTGCTGCTGATATAGCCCGCAGTGAGGGTATTGGCAAACTCTCCGGTAGGATTGCCTATGGCGACAACCATATCACCTTCCACAACATCATCGGAATCACCTATTTTAACAGGAATCAAATCCTTGGCTTTAATTTTTAGTACTGCCAAATCTGATTGAGGATCACTGCCCACAAGCTCTGCCGGATATTCCTCCTCATTATGCAGCATTACCTTAATGTCATCTGCATTAGATATAACATGGTAGTTGGTCATAATATAGCCGTCTTTATGGATGATAAACCCGGAGCCTGCCGCGGGCACCGAAAAACGCTGACCAAAGAGATTTTGGGCATGGGTTACAGTAGAAATAGCTACAGTCGAAGGATTGCCGGAGGCAAAAACCTCCCTGACCCTTAAGCTGTCCTCATTAGGAAGGGATTGCTGAACAGGAGGGATATCGGCAGGAGCAGTATTGGGGTTTTCATGATCGGCTGGGGGAGGGGCAATAGCACTATCCGGGCTCGAAGCCGCTGCCTCGGGAACCGCTGCCTGATCACGTAAATAGTACCCTCCCGTGAACGCGATCCCAACCGCCGCTACTGCACAGATAAAAAAGATTGCGGTGAGACTTATGTGAGAAGCTCTTTTCTTTTTTGCCTCAGGGGCCTGAATCGGAGGCGTGTTAGAGGGGGGTGGTTCATATGGCGATGAATAGTTTTTGCTGTAAAGGCTGTTTCCGCTGCCATAGGGAGCAACTCCGTGGGTTCCGCCGTAGAAGCCCGCGGTATTTTCAGATGGCTGAGGGGGTGACCAGGATACCGGAGCATCGCCAGGATGGCTCTTTGGCTCAATGGGGGGAATGGGGCTTGTATTGGCACCTGGGACACTTCCCGGCTCAGGCGGAATGTGAGCATTGCTGCTCGCGGAGGAGGTTTGTTCTGCCGGAGCAAAGCTCCCGGTGTCGTATGGCCTGTCAGGCCTGCTCCCGTGAGGAGTTTCAAAGCCCCATGTATGTGTGCTGCTTTCCTGATGGGGTGTAGGCGGAGTGTTGCTTAGAGGGGGTGGGTTCTCGCCTTGAGGCGGCAGGTAGCCCTCGTAAGGCTTGTTCTCATCTTGATACATTTGTTATACCGTCCTTTCACAGTAAATTTAATTTTATCTTATACCCTTATTTTGAAGCTTAAATGATTTGAAGCTGAGGCTTTTGAAAATGTTATGTGATGAGCTTGTGAATTTGTCAAACCCCAAAGGCAAATGCCTCCGGGGTTTGTGGTTTCCGCCCAGCCGGGCGGCGCCAAATAAAAAAGGAGAATTAATGCGAGATGCAAGTCTGTTGACCTACCTCCTGCAAATCATACATAGATTATATAAGGTAAATATTTCGATTTGATTTACAAGGTGTGAACAATTTGTTAATCTGGTCGGGTACTGTTTTTGTGCAACATTATGAAACAAGCTTATAGCAGACCTAATCTGGCTATCAAGAGAGGTATTATTAGGCCTCCCTTAGGAGATGTATAACGTCTTTCGCTTTATTTGCGCCCATGGGCGGGGAAATTTTTCTGGGGATGTGAATATTTTTCTAAATCTCACAACATAATGCTCCAAACCGTTTGACAGGGTATAGTTGTAGTGGGGTAAAAGCTCCCCCCCTAGCAGTGAGGCTTTATCAAAAGCGTCCCTGCTGGATTTCATGGCAAGCATAAGTCCGCCTATCTTTAAAAAAGGCAGACAAATTTCACACAATACCCCAAGCGCAGCCAGGCCCCTTGACGTAACAATATCAAAAGTCTCCCGCCAATCATCCCTGTGTGCTAGCTCCTCTGCGCGGCCTTGGTGACATTCGGCGTTATTAATTGCAAGTGTTTTGCATATATGGCGCATAAATTCGACTTTTTTGCCTGCTGAGTCCATAACTGTCATGTGAATATCGGGGTATTTCATCGCCAAGACAAGTCCCGGGAAGCCTGCCCCGCTGCCAATATCAAGCACTCGTTTGCCTGGGAAATTTCCAGCCTCCGAGAGCTTTATGCTATCTTCAAAATGCCGTATTCTTATTTCCTGGGGATCACGGACAGCCGTAAGATTCATTCTGGAGTTCCATTCACATAAACAGGAAATATATTTTTCGACCTTAGCTTGAAAAGTGTTGTTCATGCCTGTGCCTGCTCCGGGTAAACGATTTTCTTGTCCATATCAGCTACATGAAGCAAAATCTGCGCTACCACCTCATACAGCTCTTGTGGAATTTCATCCCCTATATTCAGCATATTAAGTGCATGGGCTAACTCTGGGTCATTGTGAATAGGAATTTCATTATCCATAGCTTTTTCAATAATCCGCTCGGCAGCCTTTCCAGAACCGGAGGCCACCACCTGAGGAGCACCTGAATCCGGCTGATATTCTAAAGCTACGGCCTGTCGTATTCTGCGTCCCTTATTTTCGCTCATTAAATCACCTCTTATTTTTACGGCACATTCAAATGCCAGGCCTATATTTCGCAGTCAAAACGGTAGCGGCTCGTTCTTGACTCATACTCTTTTTCAATTTCAGCCGGCTCAGCCGGTGCTTTCACTGATGAGCTCATACGTGCTAAACGGTACCCCTTAGCTTCCAAAAGCTCTGCCAAGCCAGTTGATTTTTTACGGAAATGCCGGACAACATCTTCATTTGACAAGGAAAAATCGCACTCGACATTACTGCCGATAACGGTAACAAACCCCTCTACCCTCCCCAAGAAAATAGTGAGCAGGGAAAGAAACATGGTAGCGTTTTTAGGGTCAATTTTCTTTTTCTTTTTTGAATCGTTAAAAACATACAGCTGTGCCATGGTTTTTTCCTGACCGATTTGCAGAGGGATTTGAAGAAAAGACGAGCATTGATTCATCTGGTGGGTAAAGCGTAAAGTATCTACAATTTCACGAGAGGCCTGATGCACTGAGTCCCTCTGGGCAGGAGGCATAAAGCGCGCCTGCTCTAAGGCTCTTGACAAGATCTCACCAATCTCCCTTGTTAGCTTGGGCCCACTGATTTCCCAAGGGAGTATTCTCTGCCGCTCGGGAGATATTTTACGGAAAAGCGTTTGTATCGCCTGAGCGGCACTCTGCTGCTCCGGGGGGATAACCGGTTGCTGTACTGGTTGCGGTTGATGGGTGGGTTGCTGTTGGGTCTGCATGGGCAACCGGTATTGCTGTAAGTGTTGTTGCTGTACAGCTTGCTGCGGCTGGGTTTGCGGATATTCGGGTGGCTGTTGCGGTTGCATGGGCAGCGGCTGGCCTGGTTGCTGGGGTGCCGCCTGCTGGGGCATTGCTTGCTGAGGCATTGCAGGCTGTGTCTGCGTGGGTTGCTGTTGGGATGGCTGAGACTGTATCCCTTGCCGCGGTTGATGCTGCAGGTGCTGTGGGTATTGCGGATATTCGGGTGGCTGTTGCGGTTGCATGGGCAGCGGCTGGCCTGGTTGCTGGAGTGCCGCCTGCTGGGGCATTGCTTGCTGAGGCATTGCAGGCTGTGTCTGCGTGGGTTGCTGTTGCGCAGATTGCATGGACTGTTGGGGCTGTGTTACCGTGGATTGTACAGGCTGATGCTGTATTAGCTGCTGAGGCTGTGCTGATTGGTTCTGGGGCATCGGATACTGCGGCGGTACAGCGGGCCGTGATTGCATGGGCTGTTGCTGGCCTGGTTGCTGGAGTGCCGCCTGCTGGGGCATTGCTTGCTGTGTCTGCGTGGGTGGCTGTTGCGCAGATTGCACGGACTGTTGGGGCTGCGGTCGGCCGGAAGGGTTGCTTTCTAATGCCGAGAGAAGCCTGTTCAGCAGTGTTCCCATACGGTTTTCCGCCTGGCTCAGGGCATCATACTGTGCTATATTAGCCTGTGTTATTGGTATTTCACGACGGAAGAGAAAAACCGCCTTATCGGGGGTCAGCGAGGGATTCTGGGCCAGTGCTTTTACAAGTGAGGCAAATTGCTTCGGACTAGCCTCCGCCCTTTGGCTGATAAGCTCCTGTGCAAGGGCTTGTGCAGCTGCATTGTCCGGAGCCCTCATGGAAGACAAAAATGAAGCCGCCTTAAATCCAATATCACGCGTTACCGAAACCCGGGGCATATCGTTGCTTCCACGCCCGGTTACCTCAAATTCAAGCATTTGCCCCGGGCGATACACTCTGTCACCTTCAGGCAGGGCTGTAAATTGTCTGCCGCTCTGGGACATTAGCATAAGCAGGCCGTCTTTGTATCCTGTAACCTCGGCGCGAAAAATATCCCCACGGCTTAATGCTTCACCAAAACCAGTTCTGCCGGACGGCACTTCGCCCTGGCCTTGAGCTTCAATGCCTGTTATAAAATTTGTATTTATATCCATTTAAACACCCCTCTGCCGTACAGCAGAAATCGATTAATCAAAGCCACAGCACTTTTTGTATTTTTTACCACTGCCGCAGCTACAGGGCTCGTTCCTTCCTATTTTTTGAGCGGCTGTCTTACGGACAGGCTGTTTTTTCACAGTTTTGTCATTTCCGAAGCTCTCGACCATTCGACCGCCAACTCGTTTGCGTTCAGGTGTACCCGAACCCCTGACCCGGGCAACCAAAACTCCCCTTACAGTATTGTCTCGTATTCTTGAAATCATTTCCTCAAACATGTTAAAGCCTTCACGAGTGTAGGCTACAATCGGGTCAGTTTGGGCATAAGCACGCAACCCTATGCCCTGACGCAGCTCATCCATGGCGTCAATATGATCCATCCATTCTGAGTCTACCGTACGCAGAAGCACTACACGCTCAAGCTCACGCATTAACTCAGAGCCGTATTCTTTTTCCTTTCCTTCAAGCAGGTCATGGGCTTTTTCTTGAATCAACTCTATTGCATCATCGGGCGTTTTCCCTTTCACGCTACCCTGACTCAATTGCGCATCTCCCAGAAGCCCTTCAAAAGAGAGGGCAAGCTCGGTAGCCGGACCTGATTCAAGCTGTGGGCTGCCTCCAGCTGACGAATTGACGGCAAGGCGTATAAACTCATCGGTCATTTCGAGTATTTTATCGTGTATATCCTCCCCATCAAGTACTGTTTTTCTCTGATTGTAAATAATTTTCCTCTGTTTGTTCATCACATCGTCATATTGCAAAACGTGTTTGCGGGATTGAAAATGCCGGGATTCTATTCTTTTCTGAGAGGATTCAATAACATTTGTGAGCATTTTGTGTTCAACCGGGGTATCCTCGTCAACTCTGAAGGCATCCATCATATTGGTCAAGCGGTCCTGTGCGAATAATCTCAGCAAATCATCCTCCGCAGAAATAAAGAAGCGAGATGCACCAGGGTCACCCTGACGTCCGGCACGGCCTCGAAGCTGATTGTCAATCCGGCGTGATTCGTGCCGCTCAGTTCCTATGATGAACAAGCCGCCTGCCTCACGAACATTGTCCGCCTCTGTGGCAATCGCCTGCTTGTGCCGCTCTAGTGATTTGCCGTAAAAGTCACGCGCCTCCCACACCTCTTCATTATCAGTTTCGGCGTATCCGGTAGCCTCGGTAATAATTTCTTCGGCGTATTTCTTCTTGCGCAAATCTGCACGCGCTAAAAACTCGGCATTGCCCCCCAGCATAATGTCGGTACCACGTCCTGCCATGTTGGTTGCAATAGTTACTGCCCCCAAATGGCCAGCCTGGGCAACGATTTCAGCCTCCTTTTCATGGTGCTTAGCATTCAAAACAACGTGCTTTATACCCTCTTTTTTCAGAAGCTTTGAGAGATACTCACTTAATTCAATCGAAACTGTTCCTATCAAAACCGGTTGCTGCCGCTCATTGCACTCTTTAGTTTGAGCGATTACTGCCCGTAATTTGCCATCTTTTGTACGATATACAACATCATTCATGTCCTTGCGTACCATCGGTTTATTTGTAGGTATCTCAATAACGTCTAATTTATAGATAGCATCAAATTCCTCAGCCTCGGTTAGTGCTGTTCCGGTCATTCCCGAAAGCTTGCCATAAAGTCTAAAATAATTCTGATAAGTTATTGTGGCAAGAGTTTTACTTTCCCGCTCTACCTTAACGCCTTCCTTTGCCTCAATTGCCTGATGCAGACCCTCTGAATAACGGCGGCCCTCCATCAGCCTTCCGGTAAATTCATCTACAATTACAACCTGCCCATCCTTCACTACATAGTCAATGTCTCTTTTTTTCAGCCCGCGGGCGTGCAGAGCCTGGTTGATGTGATGATAGATGGTGGTGTTTTCGTGATCTGAAAGATTTTCCAATCCAAAAAACTTCTCTGCCTTAGCAATTCCAGGCTTATTCAGCACAGCAGTCTTTGCCTTTTCGTCAACAATATAATCCTCGGAAATGTCATCGTGTTCAGCCTTTTTGTCCATCTCCACCATTTTGTGCATTGACAGACCCCTTACAAGCTGATCTGCCTTGGTGTATAATTCGGTAGATTTTTCACCTTGCCCTGATATAATAAGGGGAGTACGCGCCTCATCTATAAGAATTGAGTCAACCTCGTCCACGATTCCGAAAACATGTCCTCTCTGAACCATATCTTTTTTGTATATAGCCATATTATCTCTAAGATAGTCAAATCCTAGCTCGTTGTTGGTACCGTAGGTAATGTCGGCGGCATATGCCTCTCTTCTCTGGCTGCTTGTAAGGCCATGGAGAATCACACCTACGCTTAGACCCATGAAGCGGTAGAGCTTTCCCATCCACTCGCTCTGGTACTTCGCCAAATAATCATTGACCGTGACAATATGGACACCGCCCCCCATTAAGCCGTTCAGATATGCCGGCAGGGTTGCAACGAGAGTTTTTCCTTCGCCGGTTTTCATTTCGGCAATCCTTCCCTGATGCAGGACAATCCCGCCAATTAGCTGAACTGGAAAAGGACGCATGCCCAACACCCTGACAGATGCCTCCCGCGCTGCTGCAAATGCCTCAGGTAAAATATCATCGGCTGTTTCTCCTTGCTTGAGGCGTTCTCTGAAGATATCTGTTTTAGCACGCAACCCGGCATCAGAAAGCCCTTTGTATTCAGGCTCTAAGTCCTCTATGAGCTGCACAAGCGGTTCAATGCGCTTGAGTTCACGCTCGGAACGAGAGCCGAAGATTTTTGAAACTATTGACTTGGCAACGGACATATTTTGAATCCTCCTCATTTTGTACGCTAACGAAGGTATATCACAAGAATACCCTACAATTCCTCCAAATCAAACGGAGTGGTCTGGTATACGTAATAATTGAGCCAGTTGGAATAGAGCAAATGCGCATGACTGCGCCAGGTTTGGGGCGGTGCAGCATTGGGGTCGTTGCCGGGAAAATAGTTGTATGGTATGCCCGGATTCAGTCCACGCCTTAAATCGCGGGCGTATTCCTCCGACAGGGTCATGGTATCATATTCAGGGTGCCCCGTAATGTAAATTTCCTTGCCGTCTTTACTCATGGCAGCGTAAAGCCCTGCCTGCTCCGAAACGGCAAGCACTTGCAAATTGGGGTTGGCCTGAACATGGGTAATATCCGTTTGTGTGTGGCGGGAGTGAGGGGCTAAAAACAGGTCGTCAAAGCCGCGGGTCAAGGGGCAAAATGGGTCTGTAATGCTATGAGCATATATACCCGAAAGCTTTTCCGGCAATGGTGTTTTTGGTATGCCGTAACGATGCATAAGCCCTGCCTGCGCACCCCAGCAGATATGAAACGTGGAATAAACATTATTGCGTGCCCAGTCAAAAATCCTGATTAATTCCCGCCAATAACTCACAGACTCAAATTCCATATGCTCCACAGGGGCACCTGTAACAATCATTCCGTCATAACGCCGTCCGTAGATTTCATCTAAGGTTGTGTAGTGAGCTAAAAGGTGTTCGGGTTCGGTGTTTTTTGATGTATATGAGGATGTCCGCAAAAGATCTGCCTCAATCTGCAGGGAAGTATTGGACAAACAGCGCAAAAGCTGTGTTTCTGTAATCGCCTTGTGGGGCATGAGGTTGAGAATCACCAGCCTAAGCGGACGTATATCCTGCCGCAACGCACGTGAACGAGGCATTACAAAAATGTTTTCACGCTCTAAAATACCTCGTGCCGGTAATGTGTCCGAAATTTTTATGGGCATAAAATTTTGCTCCCCTTTAGCTTTGGAGTGGCAGTCTTAGTGTAGCAGAAAGAACAAGCGGAGTCAAGACAGCCCTGGCCGTCGGATCCTTAGCGATTTAAGGCACCCTCAATTATCCGCTCACACTTTAACTCCCGAGGATGTCCATTCTAATAATTGTCTTCAATTGATTCAGAATGGGCATATTCGTGATCCGAATAGCCGACACAAGTGAGTGCCAATGTATCTCTCCTTTTGTAACGAGGCTTTGGCCTGGGCACAGGCTTGTCGCCATACAGAGCAGCGAGGGTTAACGTGGCGCAGAGTACAAATGCAGGCATCAAATTGTGAGGGTATCTTTGCATGCTTTCCCAAATACACAAAAATAATGCAGACCCCGCAAGGGAAAGCCAGGGGAAGCAAAACGAGCTTCTGTCAACAAAAAAGATAATCGCGCCTAATATTGAAAAAACTATCAATGCCAGCATGGAGGCGGTAGCAACATGGTTATATGCCCCGAAATGCTCTCTATCAGGAAGAACAATATCGTGCATTTCTGTCTCTTGCGGTGGATTGAGCCAAAACAAACCGCTTTGGTCAAATGTTCCGGACTGATACGAAACAGCAAATTTATTTCCCAAATGCTCAATCATTTCTCTGAACCCAAATTCATTAAGCCTTTCCCGGAACCTTTTGGGGAGTTCACGATTGCGCACATCATAGTTTTCCAGGGAGTTCATTGAGTAGTCGAAATCCGAGGAAGAATAGGCTCCTTTACTGTCTCTGTTTAGTCCCATCCACATCCAATGGGTAAGAGGCAGACGTCTCTCATGGGAGATTTGAGGGTCAATTTTGTTAAAAATAAAAGAATAAAACGTCACAACAATTAAAATAACGACAGCACAGACCGACCCAAACCCAGCCAAGCGTTTGCCAATTTTACTCCATGTCCAGCAACGGTTATATAAAACCCAATTCAGTGCAATTGCAATAAAGGGAATCAGCACAGTAGCCTTAATTATAGCTCCTATAGCTGTAAAAATTCCGCACCATATAAAATAAATCATTTTCTGCTTGAAAATACGTTCGTTGCGCGCTCGTAGATAAAGATTGACGACTAATGCCATGAACGGCATGGACAGTCCGTCTGTATAAAAACTAGCACCCATTGTGTAAAACGGCAGATATGCCCCCCATAAAACCAGTGTCATAAGTCCCGCCCGCCTTCCGGCAAGCCGCCGGGCAGAGTCATAAACCGCCAGCACCGTGATCTCCAGCATAATCGTATTGTACACGAGGGCGGCGGCAAAAAAGTCGGTGCCACCGAAAAAATTATATATGCCAAATATGCATCGAAACAAAAACAAGGCACCCAAATTTGCTGTCTGTGTTCCAAAATAGTCCCACCAGTTTTGAAAATGCCCATTCACGGCCCAGTCCCTGCCGCCATCAAAAATCGCGGCAATATCCCAGTTTGGCGTGAACCGCAGCTGAAATCCGACATAAAGCTGTATGACGGAGGTAATAGCTATGAATCCAATGAGAATCCGCTTATGCCATTTTTTAGATATACCTCCGAGTGTATTATAGGCACACCACATAAATGCACACACCCCAACAAGCAGGGCAAAGAGCAAAGTAGCACTCAATCCTGACTTATTATCAAACAGGCATTTATTAGCTGTAAAGGCATACAGAAGGGCAAACAGCATAAAAACTGCCTTCTGCCAAAAGGATTGCGTTTTAACAAGGGGCTTTATTACTATAAATTTGACAGCCGACCCCGCATTTGATTTGATATTCCCAAGGGTTTTTCTAAACATATGTAAGCCTCCCGGTTCCAAAAAAAATTGGAGTCAAGCGGCATTATAACACCTTCGGCTAAAATTTGCAACACCCTCTATTTTCTGCGCCGATTTGGCCGTTGGTCATGTTTTCTCAAGTCACCTATTTTACGCTCTGAGTCTGACATAAAGGCTTTTAGCTTGTCCTCGAAGGTCGGCGGAGAGGCAGGCCCTCCCCGCCGATTTTTTGCCTGATTTGGGGATGTTTTTACCCTTCTTTCCCCATGTGGGGATGCCTTGCAGATGGAGAGGTTGAAGCGTCCCTCGTTATTGGCTCCGAGAACCTTAATTGTGACCTCCTGACCTTCTGTGAGGAAGTCACGGACATTGTTGACATATTGATCCGATATTTCGGATATATGCACCAAGCCGGACTGGTTTTCCCCAAAAGAGACAAACGCGCCGAAATTAGTAATACTGGTAACACGGCCGCTGAAAACAGCACCAATAGTCTGATCCATAAGCTCTAAAAGCCTCCATCATAAATAAATCGCCGTAAGATTTGCCAGTGGATGAATCCTAAAACACCTTGACAATTGCCGTCAGGAAGTTTTATTTACAATTAAAATTTCACCCGGTGAAACCAAGCCCAAACGCTCCCTTGCCATACGCTCCATACGAGCAGAATACTCCTCTTGGCCTTCAGAGTCTATATCCTCCTGAAGAACCGCGTTGAGCAGCTGCTGGGAATGGAGTTCTTTTGCAAGAAGCTCTCTTTCTGCTTCCTTTTCGTTGATCCGACCACGAATGTTCACCACTGTTAGTAGTGCCCATATCATAAAAACCGCAATTATCGCTTTGCCAACCGTTATAAATAGTGTTTTCATTAGCACTGCTCCTGTTAAAGTATTCATGCCGGCAACGTGTTTTGTGCAACCCGGCAGGTATGGCACGTATCCTGTTTTTCTGCTCTAATGCCAATAGAGTTCTCTTAGACCGATTTTCAATCTTCCTTCCTCCCGCGGCAAGCGCACGTACCGGCGAAGCCAGCGCAAGACACAAGCCAACCAGGCAATCGGATACAATAAAGCCGATAGTCCTGATAAAGCGAGACAAAATTAAAAAGTAAACTGTCCCTCCGCCAGTCATGCCGGCCATGGAAAAGAGATGAAGGGTTCCCCCTCCAACATTCATGGCAAACCAAAAAGCTGATACAGCGCAGATTATCCAGAAGAAAATATCCATCAGGGCGGTAATTGCCCTGTGCGGAACTCTTATGCGGACGATCCTCATAAAATCGTACACAACACCCAGACAACCGCCTAAAAGCAGTGCCATCCCAAACTCGAGGCCTTGCTCGACAGATGAGAGGCCCATGCTCATCTGAAGAGGCGGGACAAAAAGCCTCCGCCTGAGGATTCGGGAGTGTCTTCGTACACAAGACTGTTAACTGTGCCCTCGACTGAGAGCTCGCCGCCATCCAAGCTCAATTTGTCAACGTGCAAATCAATGCCTTTTACAAATAGTATCCCTTTGCTCGTGTGGCATATTATGCCGCTTTCATCAAAGCTTTCGACATCTTCTATACCGGAAAGGGAAAGGCGGTTGCGTCCTTCTAGAATTAAATGGTGCGGCAGAAGCCTATGGCGTTCATCCATGTTTCACCACTCCTCTCATATTACTTGCCCCGCTAAACAACGGATTTTGTACAAGTATATGGGGAGGGATGTCCGGTTAGAACATCAAGAACCCTCAATTGTCAGCTCGCGGTACATAGCAGAGGCGGCATTCTTGGCGGCGTGTTCGGAAAGGCTTACAACCTGAATGCGTGTTTTCCGCGCCCCAAAGCGTATCTCGATGACATCGCCCATCTTAATGTTATGAGAGGGCTTTGCCTTTTTTCCATTAACCTCAACCCTGTCACCGTCACAGGCGGCAGAAGCCACTGTCCGCCTTTTAATCAGGCGGGACACCTTTAGGTATTTATCCAAGCGCAAAAAACTAACCTCCCTGACAGCTTGCGGGTACGAAGAGGGGAATGCGGAATTGAGAATATAAAGGTATAAGCTATTCCGAACTCCGCATTCCGTATGACCCGGATCAGTTAAGAGTTTTTTTCAGTGCTGCGCCGGCCTTGAAAACCGGGCTGTTAGATGCGGCGATTTGGATGGGTTCCTTGGTTTTTGGGTTACGGCCCTGGCGTGCTTCGCGATGCTTGACTTCAAAGGCACCGAAGCCTACCAATTGCACCTTGTCGCCCTCCTTAAGGGCATCTGTGATGGCATCAAAGGTTGCGTTTACAACGCTCTCTGAAACCTTCTTGGTGATGTCCGCCTTTTCCGCCACCACGGAGATGAGTTCGGTCTTGTTCATTCGTTTTCTTCCTCCTGTTTTGTATTGCCCCGGAAGGTTATGCCGGGGAATGTATTTGCTATAGGATCTCGCCGTGAAACGGCGGGAGCCTAAGTAGCCTAGTGCTCTTCCCATCGGGAGATGCTGAGGATAAACTCTTGGTTGAACCGGTCAAGAGCCTGCTCGGGATCTATGCCCGCTTCAGACATTTCCGCCGCCAACACAAACAATGCCTGTCCAGCGGAATGCTCGTCCCACGGCTGAGCTTGTTTTTGACCGGAGGGAAAAAGCTCATCGGGGCATGGAATCTTACTTGCACGAGAAGCAAGCTTGACCGCCCGCATAAGTGCCGGTAAATTACGAGGAATCGCCTCAAGGGACTGGCCGGCAGTCTGGGCTGACTTTTCACGTTTTTTGGCAGCATCCCAGCGTTCAACCGCAACGGCAGCATTTTCGGCTTTATTTTGACCGAAAACGTGTTCGTGACGCCGGATCAGCTTTTCACAAAGACCCCTGACTACATCGTCAATGGTAAAGCAGCCTTCTTCATACGCGATTTGGGAGTGAAAAACCACCTGCAATAAAACATCGCCCAACTCCTCGCACAGAAGCCCGGTGTCACAGCGGTCTATGGCATCCACTGCCTCATAGCACTCCTCTATCAGGTTTGTGCGTATGGACTGATGGGTCTGGGTGCGGTCCCAGGGGCATCCGTCCTCAGAACGAAGCACTGACATAATACCCACAAGCCGCTGCCAATCACCCGGTGAGCCGTATTCTATCATAAAATTCATCACCACACAAGCTTTTTTTTTGAGTTTTACCGAATTTTTAATAACAGGGCTATTTTTTTGCCTCCGGGGAGCAGATCAAGCTCTTGCTTTGACAATCCGCCAATGAGCAAAAGCAATATGAAATAAGACATTCCAGCCATAAAAACAGCCATTACGGCTGAAATCGCGCCGTTATTCACTATATTTAAATAAGTTTCTAAAAAGTAGCTCCAAAACTGGAATCCGCCAAAGGCAACTGCCCCCATTGCAACAGCGGCAAACAGCGTTTTGCCTAAATTTTTCAAAATGAGCCGTCTTATCCGGGTTCTAAAGGCAATTACGGTCAAATTTAAAATGGCTATTATTCCATAGCAGATCAGTGTTCCTATGGGTCCTCCTCTTATGTTTATTTCGGGGTTGGCCGCCAAAACAAAGGTGCATACAATTTTGCACAAACAGCCGATTGCCATGGTAACCAGGGGAACCCATATCAACCCCAAGGCCTGTAGCATAGAATTAGTCACGGTAACAATACAGGCAAATACCACGGCAAATCCTAAAATCTGCAAAAGCGGTACGGCTATTGCCACCCCCCCTGTTGCTACCTTAGTATGATATAGTAAGGATAAAATGGGATTGGCAAGGGCGACCAGGCCTACGCCGGCGGGCATAGCCAGGATGCAGGTGACCCTCATGGCGGAGCCTACGGTATTTTGAATGCCTTGGTTGTCGCCCTGAACCTTAAATGAGGTTATTGCAGGGAGCAGGCTTATACCTAACGCGGCTATGAATGAAACAGGGAGATTAAATAGGTTTACCGCATAAGAATATGCCCCCATATAACGGTTCATCTCGGATTCAATAAACCCGGCGTGGGATACCAGCAGATTGCGTATCATTGTGAGGTCGATAAAGTTAGTAAGGCTCAGTGCAGAAGAGCAAAGCATTACCGGCAGGGACAGCCGCAACATTTGCCTGGCAATTTCCCGCCGCCCCCGCCGCCTGGCTCCTCTGTTTTCAGTACCGTTGCTTTTTACGCCGTGCTTTTTCCAAGAAAGCTTTAGGTATACCGCTGAGATAATCATGCCCACACTCACGCCAGATATGGCTGCTGCCGCACCAATGCTGTCACGCAATGCTTGTGTTGCCTCGGTATTGTCGGAGGGGATGAATAGGTGCAGGGCAAGATAGGCTGCCCCGACACCGAAAACTAACTTGCCCAGGGCCTCTAAAACCTCGGAAACAGCAGTGGGAATCATATTCTTTTTACCCTGATAAAACCCCCGGTAGGGACTGATAAAGCCTACAAGAAACACGGATGGGGCAACGGCACGTATCCCCCATGCGGCACCCGGGGCATTCATAAGCCAGGCAATTTTTTCGGCACCTAGCAGCATAAATAAAGAACCTGCAGCTCCTATAATAAAGAAGATGATTCTTGCAACATTAAGAATCCGCCTTGACTCCCCTGCCCGGGATGTTTCGCTCTCGCTTATCATTTTAGAAATTGCCACCGGCAAGCCAGCTATTGCTAAAATATACAAAATAGTGTACAGTTGGTACGAAACAGCATATAACCCCCCGCCCTCCTCGGTCAGAAGGTTTTGGATGGGCAGCTTATACAGCGCACCGATAAGCTTGGTAATCATCATTGCTATGGAGAGATAGAGTGCGCCGCGCAAATAATTTTGTTCACCGGGGGCTTTTTTAGTTATGCCAGGGCTTGGCATGCAACCACACTCTTTCAAATAATATTTGACAAGTCTGCTGATTGACTGCTATTTCACGTCAACTACACCCTGTCCATGCTAAACATCCTATGTCCGCAAGAATTAAAAGATACGCGCAACGACAGAGGCCTCATGCAAGACTTTTTCCTTATCTATCGTTTTGAACTCACCATTTTCATACAAAACCTTGCCGCCAACCATTGTCATAACGACATCCGAGCCCCGCGCCGAATAGACAAGGTGGCTTTGGGTGTTGTGGCATGGGGTAAGGGATGGGGTGTTAAAATCTAGTAAAATCAAGTCGGCATCATAGCCTAAGCTAATTTGACCGGTGGTGCTTTCCCTTCCCAATGCAAGTGCCCCTCCCCGGCAAGCCATTTGCAGGGAACCAAACGCCCCTATCATATCGGATTCACTTCGGTGGAGCAATGCAGTTAATTTAATCTCCTCAAACAAATCATAGCTGTTGTTGGAGCCGGCACCGTCTGTACCGAGAGCTATGGGCACACCCTTGGACTTCATTTCCAAGACCGGGGCAATCCCGCTACCGAGCTTTAAATTGCTAACCGGGTTATGCACAGCAATAACTCCGTGCCGTGCCAGCAAGTCAATATCCTCATGTGTGGCCCATACACAGTGGGCAGCAATTGTGCGAGAAGAAAAAGTGCCGTATTTGCAGAGTACCGCTGCCGGGGTCATTTTGTGCCGGGCGATGCACTCCTGGTGTTCCGATTGGGTTTCAGAGATGTGAACGTGCATCCCCAATCCCAGACGTTCGGCAATTTCGGAGGCGGCCTCCCACACCGAAGGAATAGAAGTATACTCACCGTGTATCGCACTATCAATCATAATTTGCCCATTATTGTAACCGTGCCAGCTTTCTGCTAATTCTTCAAGCTCCCGGTAACGGCAGTCGGATTTATAATCGTACGATTCCCCAAAGCAAGTCAGTGGACGGGAAATGTTTGCTAAAATCCCGCTTTCAGACACCGCCCTGGCTATATCGTGGCAGAAAAAATACATATCGGCAAAGGCGGTGGTTCCCGATGCCAGCATTTCCAATATGGCGAGCTGAGAACCCCAGTAGACCATATCGCCTGTCAGCTTTTCCTCGGCCGGAAAAATATATTTAAAGAGCCAATCCTGTAAATTGCAGTCATCGGCATAACCGCGCAAAAGAGTCATGGGAACATGGGTGTGGGAATTTATCAGGCCGGGCATTAAGACCTTGCCGTTGCCGCTGATTTTACGATCCGGAATCCCCTCCGGGCAATGGCACCCAACATAAGAAATTTTTCCACCGTCAACACCGATATAGGCGTTTTTTAGAACCCGGCAGGAGTCATCCATAGTCACAGCAGTTACATTTTGAAACAGTATATCCATCGCCTTCACTCCTCTTCCTGGTCAACACCCGAGGATGTTTTCGCTCCCCTTTTCTTTTTTTCTTTTTTCTTCTTTTCGGGCGAGGTGTCATCCTGCCCTCCTTCCGGGAAGGCCGCCTGGCTTTCCTGCAAATCATCATCAAAGTCTTGCTGTATCTGCCGGCTTCTGTCCTTCACGCCCCCGGTGGCAAGCTGACCCAATGATATCATTGCAGAAAGAAGCACAGCCATAAGAACAACCCAGGCATCATTGTAATACAGATAGCTTTCAAGCAGTAAAAGCGGGTGCAGAAAATACAACACGAAAAACCTTTCCGCCGCATCCTGTAAAACGTCTAAAATTTCGGCAAAATCAGATGCCTCCATATTATCGACATCAGAATACAATGTTTCAAGAATACTCATATTAAAGCCCAAATAGATATAAGCAACCACAGCCGATGAAATCCCCACACTAATCCGTGCTGCTAAAAAATTTTTTGTTTCAGATGTTAGCAAAAACAACCGATAAAGCGGAAGGCAGAGAAGGGCGAACAAAGTCGCAGAAGCCAAGTTGCCTATAGGCGGAGCCGCTATGAACCCCAGCGCGCTGAAAACCAACCCTACGGCAGACAGAAAAATCATTCCCAGCAATGTAAAGAAAAGAAGCATTGGCAGATTAACGCTGTTATCCGCTTGTATGCCTGATAAGCTGTGCTTGTCCTTGACCATGTTTTTTTCAAGTTCAGAATTGTTATGATTTGCCATAATTCATATCCTCCCGGAAAATAATTTTTGATAGCCTGATGACAACATCTAAATAACCTGTTTCCTACGGATTGGCGAGTTTTTGGGTCTAAAAACCGCACAAATATTTTCCGGCAAGCCGGAAAATGAGGTTAATTTGGAGGCTACCTAATCCTCCTGCCCGCTTTGCCTATATTGCAAAGCCTCTGCCAGATGACGCTTACTTATGTTCCCCTGACCGTCTAAATCCGCTGCTGTGCGGGCTACCTTCAGAATCCGCGTATAGCCCCGGGCGGTCAGGCCCAAACGCTCAAAAGCGTTTTTCATCAAATGGCTACAAGGCTCGTCAAGCTTGCAGAACTCTTGAATTTCATCCATCGAGAGATAGGCATTGGGCTGACCGCAACCTCTTTTTCGTGAAAGCTCCCGCGCCGCGGTGACACGCCCCCGGATGGCCCCTGATGTCTCGCCGCTCCCCTTTTCGGAAAGCTCTTGATATGAAACTGAGGGTACCTCAATTTTAATGTCCATACGGTCAAGTATCGGACCCGATACCCTGCCGTAGTAAGCGCGTACTGAATCAGGCGAACAGGCGCATTTGCCTGAGGGATGACCGTACCAGCCGCAACGGCAGGGGTTCATGGCGCAGACGAGCATAAACGATGCCGGAAAAGACAGTGTACCACCAACCCTGGAAATGGTAATCTGTCCATCCTCCATAGGCTGGCGCAAGCTTTCTAGTACATCGCGCTGATATTCGGGCAACTCGTCTAAAAACAAAACCCCATTGTGTGCCAAACTCATTTCTCCCGGACGCGGTATACGCCCGCCCCCCACCAGTGCCGGTGCCGACATGGTATGGTGGGGTGAGCGGAAGGGCGGTTGTAGCAAAAGAGGATTGTTTTCCTTGCCCGCCAACCCGGCGATGGAGTGTATTGCTGTGCATTCCAAGGCCTCCGGTCGTGACATGGGCGGTAAAATTGAAGGAAGTCTCCGCGCTAACATAGATTTGCCCGCTCCGGGCGGCCCTACCATCAGTACATTATGTGCTCCGGCGGCAGCTACCTCCAAGGCACGTTTTATATTGTCCTGCCCACGTACCTCTGAAAAATCAGGACACTCCGGCACACCCTCGTCATATAAGGGCGGCGGAGAAGGTGAAATGGGGGATTTCCCGGTCAAATGCAAAATTAAATCTTGGATATGCTCTACGGAATAAACCTCTATCCCCTCTACCAATGAAGCCTCCCCGGCATTCGCATTTGGAACAAACAGTTTACTCGCACCCGAATCCCGGGCTGCCATAGCCAAGGGAAGCGCACCGGCAACCGGACGCACCTGACCCTCTAAGGAAAGCTCACCGATGAAAAAGCTGTCATCAGGCAAAGGGTTTATTTCACCGGCGGCCGCCAAAAGACCCAACAATATGGGCAAATCATACAAAGGGCCTTCCTTTCGCACATCGGCAGGTGCTAAATTAACCACAATCCGGCGTATGGGGTATTCAAAGCCACAGTTCTTCATGGCGGCTCGTACTCGTTCGCGTGATTCCCTCACGGCGGCATCGGGCAACCCGACAACTTCAAATCCGGGCAACCCCTGCGACAAATAGCACTCCACCGAAACGGCAAAGCCCGATAAGCCGGTCAGCCCCACCGAGCGGACCGAACGAACCTCCGATACCATGGCCAGCCCTCCTTTTTTTAACCCAGACAGCAAAGCTTATATTTGACAAATTAAGTGTTGCAAAAATTCAGCCTTTTAAGGATACCATACCATTCTGATCGTGTCAACTGCCGGGATTGAGTTCGGAAAAAGGGACTATGTGCGAATTTTTGGAGCGGAAAGCCGGACGAACATTTTTAGAGGCACCCTTTATACAATCTCTTTTTCCGGGAGCGTAAGGCCTAGCGAATCTGCAATTTTTACGGCAACCGAATGCGAGTCAATCCCGCACCAACGCTCCAAGGCATCAACAGAGCCGTGAGGTATAAATCTATCGCCTGTGTTGATTGGCGTCCCTGCAATATGTTGGTTCAAATACCCAGGTCCATCTTCAAGCAGAAAAACCTCATCCCTGCCGTCTATGAGCTTTTCTAATTCTGCTTTTGGGAAGGGTTTTAAGGTAGAAACCTTAAATATGGAAAGAGAGGCTCCGCTTTTTTGCAATATCTCGGCAGCCTCCATTGCCGTATTAGCCATTCTCCCATATGTGACAAGCCCTGCGTTCCCGCCCACACGCAGAACGCTGCAATCCCCAGTACAAACTGACCGGTAAGCGCCTTGCCCCCCGCGGGGATATCGTATGGCAATAGGACCGTTATGACATAGTGCCCTGCTTATCATATCACGCAGCTCCGCAAAGCCGGCAGGTGCCCAAACAGTCATGTTAGGTATAGAGGACAAATAAAGGGGATCGAGCGTTCCGTGGTGGGTTTCCCCATCCTCCCCAACAAGACCTGCACGGTCAACCATCAGCAAAACAGGCAGATTTTGCAGGGCAACATCGTGAACAAGCTGATCATATGAACGTTGTAAAAAGCTCGAATACAACGCCACTACCGGACGCATTCCCTGCTTTGCCATGGCTCCTGCCATGGTAACGGCGTGTTCCTCTGCAATGCCCACATCAAAAAAACGCCCGGGGAAACGCCTGGCAAAGCCCGATAGCCCGGTGCCGTCCCGCATTGCCGCAGTTATGGCGCAAATTTCTTTTTTCTTTTCCGCCTGCAGCACAAGCTCGTTTCCAAAAACATCACTGTATGTCTGTACGTCTTTTTTGACCGCCCTGCCGGAGTCCACATGGAAGCGGCTTACCCCATGGTAGGCGGTGGGATCATTTTCAGAGTGAGAGTAACCTCTGCCCTTTTGGGTGATGGCATGGATTACTACAGGCTTATTCATATCAAAGGCCTTTTTAAGTAAGTAAGACAGTTTTCTTACATCGTGTCCGTCAATGGGTCCCAAGTATTCAAAGCCCATTTCCTGAAACATGGATCCGGGAATAAAAATATCCTTAATCGCTTGCTTACCCCTAGACAGCACTTTGTCTATTGCACTTCCTCCGGGAAGTGGGTCTAATATTTTGTGATAGATCTTTTTTGCATGGAAATACTGCGGATTTACCCGCAGCCGCGCCAAATGCCGGGCCACGCCTCCTACATTTCCGGTGATAGACATGTTGTTGTCATTTAAAATAACAACAATCCCCTCACCGCTCGCCCCAGCATCATTCAGCCCCTCGTAAGCCATTCCACCGGTCAGCGCGCCATCCCCGATCACCGCGGCAGTTTTATAATTCTCTCCCAAAAGAGTACGCGCACGTGCCATGCCGAGTGCCGCTGAAACTGAGGTGGAGGCATGTCCTGTCACAAAGGCATCGTGCGGGCTTTCCTGCGGTTTAGGGAACCCTGCCATACACCCGAAGGTGCGGAAAGCTCCAAAGCCCTCACGCCGCCCGGTAAGAAGCTTGTGGACATAGCACTGATGCCCAACGTCAAAAACCACACGGTCCCTGGCAGTATCCATGACACGGTGCAATGCCACAGTAAGCTCAACAACGCCAAGGTTGGAGGCTAAATGTCCTCCCGTTCGAGAAATATTCTTTATCAGAAAAGCCCTGATTTCATTGCACAAGGCATCTATCTGACCATCGGGAACTTTCTTTATGTCATTAATATAGCGGTCTAAAAGCACGGTCGCGGTAACCTCCTCTGCATGGTTTATCTTTTATTTTTGCGGCTAAAAAAACCGATAAACCTCCCCATGGCATGAACAATTTCTACATTTTTAGCAATTGCAATATTCTTGCAGACCGCCTTGCCCCCGATGACCGTTCCTGAGACTAGTGCCGACATAATCAACGAGGTAAAAAAGGAGTGAAGACCAAAATCCTCCACCAAAATAGTAGCTACAGTTGTTCCGGTGACTCCAGCGATAATACCGGAAATATCGCCGACCACATCTGCGCAAAAATTGGTAACCCTCTCAGCTCTGGCAATAAGGCGCAGTGCCTGTGCCGCGCCGTCAACTCGTTTTGCTGCCATAGAATGAAACGGCCTTTCGGAAACGGTGGCAACAGCCATTCCAAGCAAATCAAATACAATCCCCAGAAGAACAAACAAAATCAGGCTGGAAAGTGCAGCGGTAAATCCCCAGCCGCTTATGGTACTGCCCGACACAAGGGATAATACAAACGAAATCGCCATAGACCACCCGGTAACTAAAATCGCCCACCGAATGGCACCCGGTTTGAAAACACGTGGCTTTACGTTTTTTTTCCCTGAAATACCGGGGGTCCTTCCTTTTGAGTCTGCCGGCTCCTGCTTTGCCAAGGCACAATTCCTCCCATGCTTTTACTATAGCAAGAATAACACATATTTGCAAAAAGTTCAACAGTAGATGCCCTTGAGTCACGGCGATTTAGTTTCGTAACCGTTTGTAGGGTACGCCGCCATCAACCTACCGCTCCAGAACGGTGCAATGCGGGTTTGCAGGATGCCGAGGACGGCATCCTCTACATTGAGAACTGCAAAAATTA
>WRLU01000031.1 GCA_009777475.1 Oscillospiraceae bacterium
TCGGTCCCAAGGGTTCGGCTGTTCGCCGATTAAAGTGGCACGCGAGCTGGGTTCAGAACGTCGTGAGACAGTTCGGTCCCTATCTATTGCGGGCGTTGGAGATTTGAAGGGAGCTGTCCTTAGTACGAGAGGACCGGGATGGACGTACCTCTGGCGCACCAGTTGTTCCGCCAGGAGCACAGCTGGGTACCTATGTACGGACGGGATAAACGCTGAAAGCATCTAAGCGTGAAGCCCCCCCTAAGATTAAATCTCCCATCTCTATAAGAGAGTAAGGCTCCAGAGAGACTATCTGGTTGATAGGCCGGAGGTGTACGCACAGTAATGTGTTTAGCTGACCGGTACTAATAAGCCGAGGGCTTGACTTTTCAATTGACAGTTGACAATTGATAATTGACAATTAGGACGGAGGAAACGAAGCTTTAGTTGGAAACGAAGATTGTTGATTGTTGGGCAATTATTTTTTAGCACGGATCCTTAATGTTGTTTTCGTTGGCTTTCTCTATTCAGTTTTCAGGGTGCAATTCACGCCCGCAGTTAATTCAAACAGGCACCCTTAGCTCAGTTGGTAGAGCAGCTGACTCTTAATCAGCGGGTCCCGGGTTCGAGTCCCTGAGGGTGCACCAGAGCGATTGACAATTAGTACGAGAGAAGCGGCGGGGGGATTTTTAAGCGGCAGACGAAGCTCGGCGGGTGACGGCTTTAGTGCTTTTTACAAGGCCCGTTGGTCAAGTGGTCAAGACGGCGGCCTCTCACGCCGCAAACAGGAGTTCGACTCTCCTACGGGTCACCAGGACAATCAGGCAAAGATACGGCTTTAGGTGCCGGGCGGAATCCTGCATGGTGGTTGCCGATTGAAAATTGATAATTTGGCACTGTGTGTGATTGTCAGTTTTCAATTGTCAATTAACAATTGACAATAGTTAGTGTCGATGGCGGTGAGGGTACACCCGTTCCCATCCCGAACACGGAAGTTAAGCTCACTGGTGCCGAAAATACTTGGCTGGCGACGGCCCGGAAAAATAGGTAGATGCTAACGTACGATATAAAGGCTCCCCATAAGGGGAGCCTTTATATCTCATTTAGATAAAGCGCAGATTACTTGGAGCCGCGCTCGTAGCTTTCGACCATTTTCTTAACCATTTGCCCGCCGATGCTACCGGCTTGACGTGAGGTCAAGTCGCCGTTATAACCGGACTTCAGATGAACGCCTACTTCAGAGGCAGACTCCATTTTGAAACGGTTCATTGCATCTTTAGCTTCAGGAACAAGATACTTGTTAGCCATCTGGAATTTTCACTCCCGTTAAGATAAATTACGCGCCTACTTTGAAAGGGCTGTCAAGGCTTTGACAAGCCTGCGGTTCTTTCAGCGCAAATCTATTGTGTGCCGTATGAGTTCAAATATGATATAAAGATTTTGTATGAACCGGTATTTTTTTCTGAAGATTGCTGCGGGTTGGAGCGATTTTTTACTTATAGCCTAATGTATAAGCCCCGATAAATCTGTCAAAGCTGTTGATGTGAAGAAAAAGCTTCAGCACAAGAAAGGGCGGGTTTTACTTATGGAAGGCTATAAAAATCAGAAAAATATAAGGCTATTGAGGTGGGAGATTTCACTCATTATCGGGATTGCTGCCGCGCTGATATTCGGTGCCGCCGGGGCAGGGACGCAGGCAAAGCTGCAGGAAAGTCTGATAAGGCTTCATGTTGTTGCCGGGTCAAACAGCCGCCATGACCAAGAATTAAAGCTTAAGGTACGCGACAAAGCCTTGGATTTGCTCAAAGAGCCTCTGAGTGGGGTATCCGATGCACGGTCGGCTGAGCTAGCTATTAGGGGGAATCTGCCGTTTTTGCAAAAATCGCTTGAAGAGTTCCTTAACAGTGAGGGCTTGGATTTATCTGTTGCCCTAGAGCTTTCTATGCAAAAATTTCCTACGAAGGACTACGGCAGCTTTGCACTGCCCGCCGGGGAATATAATTCATTGCGTGTTATTCTGGGGGAGGGTCAGGGCGAAAATTGGTGGTGTGTCGTATTTCCGCCGCTCTGTGCCGCAGGGACGATGGAGGAACTGCAGGACAGCTCATACGCCGCCGGGCTCACCGAGGAGGAGCTTGGGCTGATTACACGCGAAAACGAGGGGTATGTGATTAAGTTCAAGCTGCTGGAATGGATAGGCAGGCTGCAAAACAGGCTCTAATAAGCATTACGGTCACTCTCGTCTAAAATCCAGTCGGCAACACTGACCACCTTATATTTTTTCTTGTGAATACGTATAATCACCCTGCTTATACCGGCGTTTATGATTAAGCGGCGGCACATAGGGCAGGGTTCTGTATTTTCCAAGAGTTCATCCTGGACGGCATCATGCCCTACCAAATACATGGTAGAGCCAAGCATGCTCTCTCTCGAAGCGGCGATAATAGCGTTTGCCTCGGCGTGTACGCTCCGGCACAGCTCATAGCGTTCTCCCGGCAACACACCCAGCCTCTGGCGTTCGCAGTGGTCTAAATCACAGCAGTTTGCACGCCCTCTCGGTGCCCCGCAGTACCCGGTGGATACTATAACATCGTTGGCAACAATGATAGCCCCATAGTTGCGGCGCAAACAGGTACCCCGCACCAAAACCGCCTCGGCTATGTCTAAGTAATAATTCTCCTTGTCAGTGCGACCCATATGTACAGCCCTCCGTTATTTCTAGTTCCTGCCCTCTTGACAGGGAGGGCGGAGTACCGCAACGGCAACCGCCCCGCATCCGGCACACCGCCGGACACCTACCGAACACAGGATACTATACATGCCGGAGCTTGTCAACGGAGGGCTGATTTGAATTCCCTTTCCCTGTTATTTCACTGTTACTCTGAACAGCTTGGAATTCTTGCTTTTACTGCTTTTCCCTACTGTGTGGGTAACCCGGCAGCGGTAAAATATTCTGCCCCTTTTCTTTGTTGGGGGCTTGTAGTTTTTCTTTTTTGCCGCCTTGCCCTTGATGTTTTTAAAGCCGCTTTTTTGTTTTTTGCTCGCCTGCCACCGATATGTAAGCTTGCCGCCCTTGCCCATGTTTTTGGCCTTGATTTTCAGCGTCAGCTTTTTCTTTCTTTTTACGCTGATTTTTCTCTTTTTCGGTGATGTGACCTTGGGCTTGGCCGCCTTTGCCGCGGCCGGCTTCTGGGTTGGCGCGGGTGTCGGGCAGGCCACGGTGCATTGGCATATCATTGTGCATTGGCAGTTCACGGCACAATGGCTTGTAGGCGCGGGTGTTGGTTCAGTAGTTGGGCTCAGCTTTTCCTCTGGGGTAAAAATCTTCACCGGAGTGTTCTTGTTGTCCGTTGTGCCAACGCCCAGTTGGCCCGCCGAATTGCCTCCCCAAGCCCACAGTGTGCCATCCTCCTTCAGCGCCAGGTTATGGGTGTAGCCAGCAGAAACGCTTTTCCAGTCTGTGCCGTCAACCTGTACCGGGGTGGTTTGGTTGTCCGTTGAGCCGATGCCCAGCTGACCGTACGAATTGTATCCCCAAGCCCACAACGTGCCGTCTTTTTTTAGTGCCATGCTGTGGTAGTAGTCAGGCGCAACACTTGTCCAGTCATCGTCCTCGCCCACCTGTACAGGGGTATTTTTGTCGTCCTTTGTGCCGATGCCCAGTTGACCGATATTATTACGACCCCAGGCCCACAGGGTGCCGTCTTTTTTTAGTGCCAGGGAGTGCTCGAAGCCAGTCGCAACGCTCGCCCAGTCTGTGCCGTCAACCTGTACCGGGGTGGTTTGGTTGTCATTTGAGCCGATGCCCAGCTGGCCGTACTCATTATAACCCCAAGCCCACAACGTGCCGTCTTTTTTAAACGCAAGAACGTGCCCACTGCGAGCAGAAACGCTTGCCCAGTCCGTGCCGTCAACCTGTACCGGAGTGGTTTGGCTGTCCTTTGAGCCGATGCCCAGCTGACCTTCCACATTATAACCCCAAGCCCACAACGTGCCGTCTTTTTTAAACGCAAAAGCGTGTGCGCCGCCGGCTGAAACGTTAGCCCAGTTATCGTCTTTGCCTACCTGAACAGGGGTATCTTCGTCATCCTCCGAGCCAATACCAAGCTGACCGTACTCATTATTTCCCCAAGCCCACAACGTGCCGTTTTTTTTGAGTGCCATGGTATGGGCAACGCCAGAAGTAACACCTTCCCAGTCATCGTCTTTGCCTACCTGAACAGGGGTATCTTCGTCATCCTCCGAGCCAATACCAAGCTGACCGTACGAATTATTCCCCCAAGCCCACAGCGTACCGTCTTTTTTGAGTACCACGCTGTGGACATTCCCAACCGCAATCTGAGCAATGCCCGACTGGCCATCCCACACGGCATCGCCGCTAGCGGCGGACAGGGGCATGCCCGGAACACCGGGCAGCAGCGCAAGCAGCATAGCTGCCACAATAATAAGCGCGGTTAGCTTTTTGGGCCCTACAGTGGTCCTCATAGTAAATTCCTCCTTATTTTCACCCGCCTTTACAAGGCAGGACACCTCCCGCGGGATGCGAGGGGTTATGTTAAGCGGGAATTTCCCGCTTAGGCGTACAGCAAAAAAGCGGCCATCCTTCCATTATGGGAAAGACAACCGACCATAACCAGACCTGCTTTAAGACAGGTCAGAGCAACCTTAGCACAATTCAGCACATTTGTCAAGCCCCTTCTTGCGGTTTTTCGAGGGGTTTCCCGAGGTTTCCCTATCAAGGGAAAGTATAGCAGAAGTAACAGCACCCTGTCAATACCCTTTTGCAACTTTTTTCGGGAAATTTTTTAAATTTTTAATGCCGGGGCCGCTGGCCAGGTCTCCTTGAGTCCTCTGGACATACATCTGTCCTCAAATCGCACCCAGGCAGCCTCTGATCAGCCGGGAAAAAGGCTCCCTTGCCGCCTGCGCGGATTCCAGCACCTCCTGCTCGGACAGGGGGTGCTTTTGCATTCCTGCCGCCATATTGCATACAAGGGAAAAGCCCAGCACCTGCATTCCGGCGTGCGCGGCGGCAATAACCTCGGGCACGGTAGACATTCCCACAGCATCCGCCCCTAAAATCTTAGCAGCCCGGATTTCGGCGGGTGTTTCATATTGGGGTCCCGGAAAAAACATATATGTCCCTTTTTGCAGGGGTATATTCAGCTTGGCCGCGGTTTCCTGCGCAAGCTCCCTCAGCTCCGGGGTATAGGCATATGACATATCGGGAAAGCGTGTGCCTAATTCGGGGATATTCTCGCCGCGCAGGGGGCTTTCATCAAAAAACTTGATGTGGTCCTCAATCAGCATAATGTCACCGGGCTTAAAGCCGTCGCCCAAGCCGCCGGAGGCGTTTGTGACAAACAGGGTCTCTGCGCCGCACATTCTCAGGACGCGCAGTCCAAACACCACGGTATTGAGGGAATATCCCTCATAATAGTGGAATCTGCCCTGCATTACGGCAACATTTTTTCCCTCTAGCTGTCCAAGCACCAGCTTGCCGGCGTGGCCAGGTGCGGTGGATGCCGGAAATCCCGGAATGTCCCCATAAGGTATAGATATGCTGTTTTTGCATTCATCCGCAAGAAACCCAAGCCCTGAGCCAAGAATCAGCACCGCCTGAGGGGTAAAAGCCTTAGCCTGCCGCTTTATGTATTCCGCCGATTGCTTCAAGTCGCTGGTCATTGTATATGCACATCCCTTCGTATTTGATGATATTATAAAGGCAATTAGCACATATGGTCAAGAAAAAAATCATGCCCTATCCGTCCGGGTCATCTGCGGATGGGGAAGGGTCAGGGAATGAAATGTCCGTAATAATTTTGAAAAGCCCCCTTAAGGTAAAAATAACACTTGTAATTTTGAGCGTCTTGTAATATAATGCTGTTTCATACTAACAGCGGCCAGGATGTGCCGCGCAAAGGAGATGTTTATATGGAAATTCGCAATGTTTGCTTGATGGGTCATGGGGGAGAAGGGAAAACCTCCCTGGCAGAGAGCATGCTTTTCTTGACCGGCGGTGCCGACCGCTTGGGCAAGGTGACCGATGGCAACACTGTCTGTGACTTTGACCCTGAGGAAATCCGCCGAAAAATATCCATTTCGGCAACCCCTGTGCCTGTCCGGCTCGGCACCGGAAAAATCAATGTAATCGACACCCCCGGCTATTTTGACTTCACTGGCGAGGTTTTGCAGGCTCTGCGCGTTGCCGAGACCGGGATTATTACGGCAGGAGCAAAAAGCGGCCTCTCGGTGGGCACCGAGAAAGCCTGGAAGCTTTGCAAAAATAAACCTAAAATGATTTACATCTCCAAAATAGATGAAGAAAACTCGGATTTCTCCTCAACCTTCAGCACCTTGAGAGATGCCCTCGGCATTTCGGTATGCCCGGTTGTTATTCCGGCAACGGACGGCGACAGGGTCGAGTCGGTGGTAGACATTGTTTCGGGCAAGGCATATAAGTCCTCCGGAGGAAAGGTTGATGAAATCCCGCTGTCTGACGAGATGAAGGTCAAAATTGACGAGGCCCTCTCTGTCTTGTCCGAGAACGTAGCCGAAACGGACGAGGCCTTAATGGAAAAATTCTTTGAGGGCGAGCCTTTTACGAAGGAGGAGCTGATTAAGGGCATCCGAGCTGGGGTTGCCGCAGGCTCACTCTGCCCGGTATTCTGCGGCAGTGCCGTAACCGGGCTTGGCACAGAACTTTTGCTTCAGGGTATTATGGATTATGCCCCTGCCCCCGGCGAAGCCGGGCAGGAGCTTGATGCCAGCGGCAAAGAGCTCAAAGCATCGCCCGATGGGGATACCGCGCTGTTTGTGTACAAAACGCTTATTGACCAATACGGTAAATTTTCATTTTTCAAGGTAGTGTCAGGCAGTCTTGCCGCCGACACCGTTCTGACCAACTCTCGTACCGGAGGCTCTGAGAAAATTTCAAACCTATTTGTAACCCAGGGCAAGGACAGGCAGAGTGTCAGGGAGTTTGCATTTGGTGACATAGGTGCCGTATCTAAATTAAGCGATACCTCCACCGGTGACACCCTTTGCGCCGGCAACGCAGGGGCACTGCGCGGCATAGACTTCCCGGAGCCATGTTATTCCTTGGCGTTTTCCCCAAAACAAAAGGGCGGAGAAGAGAAAATCTCTCAGGGCTTAGGCCGTATGGGAGAGGAGGATTTAACCTTTATACTCAAAAACGATGCCGAGACCCATCAATTAGTCGTATCGGGCCAGGGAGATATACAGCTTGATATTTTATGCTCCCGCCTTAAAAGCAAATTTGGCGTTGAGGTTGAAACCGAGGCTCCGCGTGTGGCATACCGTGAAAAAATCCGCAAGAAAGTCACCGGCATAGAGGGCAAGCATAAGAAGCAATCTGGCGGAAGCGGTCAGTTTGGCGTTGTTTATATGACCTTTGAGCCAAATGATGAGAGCGAGGAATTAGTATTTGAGGAAACAGTCGTTGGCGGCTCTGTGCCTAAAAACTTCTATCCGGCAGTCGAAAAGGGCTTGCGCGGCTGTGTTTCCCATGGCGTTTTGGCAGGATATCCTATGGTATTCCTAAAGGCAACGCTGACAGACGGCAAATACCACCCTGTTGACTCAAATGAGGTAGCGTTTAAAACTGCCGCCAGCCTGGCATACAAGGCGGGTCTGCCTCAGGCGAGCCCGGTTATTCTGGAGCCGTTAGGCGCGCTTAAGGTGTCTATACCTGACCAGTACATGGGCGATATAATGGGAGATATAAGCAAACGCCGCGGGCGTGTGATGGGTATGAACCCAATTGAGGACGGCTGGCAGGTTGTGGATGCGGAGGTTCCAATGGCTGAAATGTCAGCATACGCCATCGACCTGCGTTCTATGACACAAGGAAGGGGTTCATTTACCGTTAAATTTGAAAGATACGAGGAGACCCCGGGTGATATTCAGCAGAGAGTTATTGAGGAAGCTAAGGCGATGGCTGAAGAATAAGGCTGCACAAAAAAGGAACCGCCGTCTGGCGGTTCCTTTTTTGTGTTTACTTGCGGTTATTAACCTGTAATTTGAACTGGGTTGGTGGGGGCTTTGCTGCCCTTAGCCATATCAATGGTGAATACCCAGGTTCCGACTGCTACGGGCTGCTTGTTAGCGTTAGCGTTGGCAACACCGTTGAGGAAGACGTTGTTAAGCTTGTATTTGACTTCCTTCCCTTTAAGCTCGCTCTTCATGCCCTTTAAGAAGGTTGTTGCGTTAACCTTTTTAGGTGCGCTGCCGGGCTGCCATTTACCGTTATCGTTGTTGGCGGCTAATTTCCACCAGTACTCGGTTTTTGCTACCGCATCCTTGCCCTTGTTTTCCTGCACGGGTGCTAATCTGATTTTTCCAAGGGGTCCCCAGCCTGTGATTGGCGCATTTTTGTCGGGCTTTGCCTTTAACTGGCCAGCACTGGCTTCCGCATAAGGGGCAACCGCGATGTCGAAGGTGGCGGAGGCACTTGCATATTCTGTAACGGTCTTTTTCTCAGCCAATGTCCAACCGCTTCCGTCTGCCTGGGGGCCATCCCCGAGGAAAATCGAGTAGTTTACATACGGCTTCTGAGTGGCCTTGGGACGGTCCTCAGTCCTGGGGAATTCAATCACGCCGTCCTGGGTGGTGATTCTTATGGTTGCCGCCTTTTTCAGCAGACCGTTGAGCCAGCGGGCCTTTGTGGTTTTGACAGCTGCGAATTTGGAGGCATCGCCCTTTTTGTCGTTCTCAACCAAGGTGATTGTTTTGCCATCGGGAACCTCGATGGATTCCTGGGTGAGGTTAAGGAAATAGCCATCGGCGGGGTCGCCTGTCGCGACATATCTGCCGGGTGCCTTAATCTCGGTTTCCCTGCTGCCAATGTCCAGACCAAGGCGTACCTTTTCCAGGTTTACGTTGGGGTCGGCGGTTGGCGGCTCGGGGGTCGGCGGCTCAATAACATCGGAGGGACCTATGTTGATAGTAAATCTTGCGTTGCTTCCATAACGTTCGATGTCGATGAAATAACTTCCGTCAGCCATAGCCTGGAGGGTGCTTTCCTTAACAACGATCGCACCGTTTTCGGTTACGGTGAAATCAAGCCCGGGGGATGATGTAACCTCGTCTTCCCGCAGTGCGGAGAAGATGGTGTTTGCTTTGCCCCCAATAAAGGTGCTGTTGCCGTCAAGCAACTCTGAAACCGGCTCAAAATCGTTGAACCAATTAAGGTTTACAACTGCACCGAGTACTAAGTTGCCATTTGTATCCAATGGGGTGTCTACAGTAGTATCATGGTTGTAGACTCTGCCGGAGTATGCTACATCGGTAGCAGTTGCCGCTTCATCAGTGGGGGTGCCTAGAACGAAGGACAGATCGAGTTGGTCAACATAGATGGTGAATGTTGCCGAGTGAGTATTCCGTGTTACAACAATATCATATTGACCAGCGGGCAACTCATTTAAATCTTGATCCTTAACATGGATAAAGCCTCGGTCTGCTGCTACAACAGGTGGCTCGGGAACTTCTACAGCTAGGAGACCAGAGTCGACATCACTGGCGAGCATTGCATTATATTTAAGCCAGCCTTCCTGTTCTTCACTATAATACTGCACCTCGATTGAATAATCACTGTCATCCCCTTTGAGCCAATACGCACGGTCGGTAACGTCCCCATCAACTAAAAACCGGAGATCACCGTTTGCCGGACCTGAGGTAAGCGAGCCAATGGTAATAAGCCCTGCCAACATAAACACGGCTAGGGAAATTGCTAAAACACGCTTTTTCATAAAAAAGCCTCCTTATTTAAAATAAATATCCTCAAACCTACCGGAATTATGCCGCCCCCTCTGGGGGGCATCTCCGGCGTTCAAGATTGCGCAAAAAGGGTGGGAGGACACTAAATATCCCCCCACCATCCTGCATTTCACTATGCCGCCATACCTGCGGAATAATGCACAATGTAATAATATACTGAGATATTATTGAAGCAGCTGAAGAACTGTCTGAGGAATCATGTTGGCCTGAGCAAGCATTGCGGTAGCGGCTTGGTTGAGGATGTTCTGCTTTGTGAAGTTCATCATCTCGCCTGCCATGTCTACATCGCGGATGCGGCTTTCGGCTGCTGTAACGTTCTCAGCAATGGTGTTTAAGTTGCTCAAGGTGTGGTCAAGGCGGTTTTGAACGGCACCAAGCTCACTGCGGACCTTGCTGATCAAAGCAATGCCGGAGGGGGCTTTGGTGGGGTCGCCTTCTCTGTACTCTGTGGCGTAGGTACCGTCAACTGCGCGCAGGAACAGCTGGAATCCGCGGATTGTCCAGACGCCCTGGCCGATGGTATCTTCAGCACTAGCAAACGGAAGGTCTTCCATAACTTCCCAACCTGCATCCTCTGTGGGTTCGCCGTGTACATCTCCGGAGTCGCCGTTGTCAAGCTCTAATGCATCGGCCTTTTTCAAGGTTCCGGTGCCGCCATCGTCAGCAACTTCCCAGAAGGCTCCGGTGAGCAGTGCAAGGGTATTCATGGGCGGAAGCTGAATGGAGATAACATCCGCGAACAAGGGGTTGGCACCAGCCTGCAAATTAATCAGGCTCAATTCGCCGGGATCGAAGTCAACTCCATCTTCGTTGATTAATGCACCCCAGTCAATGCCTTCGCCGGACACGTCAAGCGCGTACTGACCGTTGAGCGGGAACATTCCGTTGAAGTTTGTTGTGGTTGAGATTCTGTCAAGCTCATAGGCGAGCTGCTCAATCTCGTTCATAATGGCGAAACGGTCCTCAGCTGCGTTAACATCGTTGGCACCTTGTACTGCCAGCTCACGCATACGCTGAAGGATGGAGTGGGACTCTTGCAGGGCACCTTCTGCGGCCTGGATGAGGGATATGCCGTCCTGGGTGTTCTGTGCGGCACGAGTCAAGCCGCGGATTTGGGCACGCATTTTCTCGGAGATGGAGAGACCGGCGGCATCATCGGCTGCACGGTTGATACGGAAGCCCGAGCTAAGTTTCTCTGTGGATTTCGCTTGGTTGGCTTGGTTGAAAGCCAGCTGGCGGTGCGCGTTGATCGCGACCATATTGTTTTGGATACGCATTTAGGGTTCCTCCTTGAATTTTTATTTGCCTCGCTTCAATGCGAGACATTTTATTTGTATAAGGGTTTCGAGAAAAATCCTCCTGACCGGGTGGCGCCTCCCGGGTGGGAACACCGGCCTCAAAGCCCCTCATAACCATAGTATCGTAATGCGGAGGAGAAACTTTAGCGAAAAACTAAAAAAAATTTTATTTTTTTAGCAGCTCCCTCTAGCATTAGTAAGTACGCGGAAAACTGACCCTTCTGGTATGGAGTATAACACCTCTCAAAATAAAAAGCAAGTGTTTTTTTAAAAAAACTTTTAAAAATTTTTGCCTGGCACGGTAAATACCCCCCAATGGGGAATTCCGGCAGACTCAGTGTGAAAAAATCCCCCCGCAAAATCCGCTTGAAATAATCATATACTGTGGTATACTGGCAGGGCAGTTCTTTGAAGGGAGGCGGTTCTTGTGACAATTTGCGGACAAAATATACACTGCACTGCCCAGGGCAGCGGGCCGCCGCTGCTGTTTTTGCACGGCTGGGGAGTCGGACACGAGGTTTATATGCCCCTTTTGCGCCACCTTGGACAGAGCTTCACCGTATGGGCACCCGATTTACCTGGGTTTGGGACCTCAGCACCTCCCGACGTTGCGTGGGATGCAGGAAAATATGCCGGGTTTGTCGGTGAATTTTGCGCCGTGAACAGCCTGGTCAATCCTGTTTGCATAGGCCATTCCAACGGAGGCAGGATTTTGCTGAAGCTTCTTGGCAGCGCCTCGCCCGCAATTGCCCCCTCCAAGCTGGTGCTGATTGACTCTGCCGGGATTAAGCCTAAACGTCCGCTCTCTTATTACATTAAGGTGTACGGCTACAAGGCCGCCAAAATTCTCCTGAAGCCCTTTCCGGAAATAAGGGAAAAATACATCTCAAAAAAAGGCTCGGAGGATTACCGCAGGGCCTGCCCTGTGATGCGGGCTACAATGTCAAAGCTTCTGGCCGAGGATTTAACCCCTGTCCTGCATCTTGTCAAGCCCCCGCCCCTTCTCATATGGGGGGAAGGCGATACTGCTACCCCGCTGTCGGATGCAAAAAAAATGGAAAAACTAATCTCCGGGGCAGGGGTAGCCGCCCTTCCCGGCGGTCACTGGGCATTTTTAGAGCAATTGCCCGCAACCTGCAAAATCTTAGACAGTTTTTTTGCCGGTTAACAATTATGTCGGGGTTGCATTGCCCGATTTGAGGTGTTGTTTTGGGTTTTTATATTTTTTGTGGACTCTATCTGGCCTCGGCGATTGTCGCCGCTGTTACCCCTGTGCATATGTACCAGCTGTCATCATATCAGCTTCCGGGATATTTTCGCTGGCTGAAAGAGTTCGGCGGGCGTACTGTGTTGCCTTCGCTGCTCCTGCCGGGCTTGCTTGTCTGGGTACACCGGAGTTACCCCTGGGTTGCTATTGGGATTTATACAGCCCAAACGGTCGTGGATATTCTGGTTGCGGTGAGAACTCACAGAAAGGCTAAAAAACCTTTGAAATTTACCTCCAGGGTCATACGTCTGTTTGCTGTACTGGCTCTGTTGCTGGGGGGGATCGTATGCACCGCCTATGCGGCGGAGACCTGGCGTTACGTTATTTTGGCGGGGGGATATATCGGTGTGCTTCTATGGGTGCCTTTGGCAGGTCTCATCTGCTTGCCTATACAAAATTGCATAAACAGCCGATACATTAAAGATGCAAAGAAACGCCTGAAGGCCATGCCCCATTTGCAGATAATCGGGGTAACAGGCAGCTACGGCAAAACCTCGGTGAAATATTATCTTGCCCGGCTGCTGGAAGTGAAGTATAATGTTTTAATGACACCTGAGAGCTACAATACGCCTATGGGCATTGTGCGCACCGTCCGGGAAAGGCTTGAGCCGAGCCATCAGATTTTTGTATGCGAGATGGGTGCAAGGCACAGAGGCGACATTAAGGAGCTTTGCGATATTGTATGCCCCCATCACGGAATACTTACCGCGATAGGACCCCAGCATTTGGAGACGCAGAAAACCCAGGAGAATATTACCTTGACTAAGTTTGATCTGATAAATGCCCTTCCCACTGATGGTTTAGCCTTCTTAGGCTGGGACAATGAGCTTATCAGGGAGCATAAAATCGACCGTAACGCGATAAAATATGGCTTAGGGGACAATCCTGACCTGGACTACCGCGCCCAGAATCTGACTGCTGACTTGTCAGGCTCCCATTTTGATATTGTAACCAAGAAGGGGGAACGCCAAAGATATACCGCCGGGCTTTTGGGGCGGCACAATGTGGAAAACCTGACCGGCGCAATTGCGGCGGCGCATATGCTGGGGATCCCTTTAGCACAGCTGGTTCAGCCCGTGCATTCCCTGAAGCCCCCGCCGCACCGTCTGGAGCTTATGCCCCGCTCCGGCGGCATGACTGTCATAGACGATGCTTACAACGCCAACCCTGCCGGGACCCGCGCTGCCCTCGATGCGTTAAATATGTTCAGTGCTGTGAAAATAATGATTACACCGGGCATGGTTGAGCTAGGGGGCATAGAGGAGCAGGAAAACCGCAATTTCGGGGAATATGCCGCCGGGATATGCGATTATGTTGCGTTGGTGGGTGCGGTAAAGCACACCCTTCCGATTGCCGAGGGATTGGCAACAGCTGGGTTCATGCCGGCAAACATGGAGGTGTTCAGTACCTTTGGCGAGGCGTTTGCTTGGGTCAGGGAGATAGACTCCCAAGGGAAGGAGAAGGTCGTTTTGCTTGAAAATGACCTTCCTGATAATTATTAAGAGGCAGGAGAGGATATATAAATGAAAATGCAGATTGCCGTATTTTTCGGAGGGCGCAGTGTTGAGCATGAGGTATCAATCATTACGGGGATGCAAGCCATTGCGGCACTTGACAAGGGCAAGTACGAGCCGCTCCCTGTATATGTAACCAAGGATGGATCATTGTACACCGGGGAGGATTTTCATTACTTGGAGCCGTATAAGGATATTTCGGCACTGCTTGAAAAGGGCAGGCAGATAAATTTTTACCGCTCAGGCGGCAGGGTGTGTATGCAGCCCATAGCAAAAAGGCTGTTTGGGAGCGATAAGCCTGTGTTTATAGATGCCGCCCTTCCGCTTATGCATGGAACCTTCGGGGAGGACGGCTGCCTGCAGGGCCTTTTGGAAATGCTGGGGCTGCCCTATGCCGGCTCCGATGTTTTGTCCAGCGCACTTTGCATGGACAAGGCGGCAAGTAAGGCGTTGCTCAGGGCTGCTGGATTGCCGGCTCTGGACGATGCGGTGCTTCAGGCAGACAGCTTCCACGGCAGCACAGAGGCGGTTTTGTCTGCCATTGAATCTCGTTATGCCTATCCGGTTGTAGTCAAGCCTGTTAATTTGGGATCCAGTGTAGGCGTTACCAAGGCAGAATGCAGGGAAAAATTAAACGCGGCGTTAGGTATGGCGTTTGGCTTCTCAGAGCGCGTTATTATAGAACCCGCGCTTGTCCATATGCGGGAAATCAACTGCTCTGTGCTTGGGGATGCACAAAACGCTCGTGCAAGCATTTGCGAGGAGCCGGTAGCACGAGACGATATTTTAAGCTATACCGATAAATACCAATCAGGCAAAGGAGTTAAGCAGGATGGGTTATCCGGCCAAAAACGTATAATACCCGCCGACCTCTCACCTGGAAAGACCGCAGAGGCGCAAAAGCTTGCCGTTTCGGCATTTTCAACCTTGGGGTGCGGCGGCGTTGCCCGTGTGGATCTGATGTGCGATACACTGCATGATAAATTTTACATCAACGAAATCAACACAATTCCTGGGTCACTGTCATTTTATCTGTGGGAAAAATCAGGTCTGGGCTTTTCAGGGCTTTTGGATGAAATGATAACGCTGGCGTTTTCCCGCGCCCGCCGCCGGGCCGGGCTGACATACACCTATGAAACAAACATACTTTCAGAAGCAAGCTGGAAGAGCTCTAAAGGAAAGGCGTGATGATATGAAATTTTCGCAAATGAAGTACTCCCGACCGGATATAAACGCGACCAAGGCGGCATATTTGGGCTATATCGAAAGGATGGACAAAGCGCAAACGAGTCAAGAGGCCATAGACGTGTACATGGAGGCGGACACTTTTTTCGGAGGGGTTGCCACTATGGCAAGCTTGGCGGTAATACGCCATTCGCTGGATACAACCGACTCGTTTTATAATATGGAAAATGATTATCTTGATGAGAATCTGCCGCTTTTGAGGGAGTTGGGTCAAGTCTTTGAAAAAACCGTGCTCCATTCACCGCACAGGGCGGCTATGGAGGCACGGTTCGGCACCCTTATGTTCCGGAACATTGAAATTAGCCTGAAAACCTTTACCCCTGAAATTGTCTCCGATTTACAGCAGGAAAATAAACTGACAACGGAGTACGACAAGCTTATGTCATCGGCTGAAATCCAGTTTGACGGAGCCTCACTGACTCTTGCCCAGATTGCCCCCTATCACCAAAGCCCTGACAGAGCTGTACGAAAAAGCTCAATGCAGGCCCGCGCTAACTGGATGAACGAGCAGAAGGAAGCCCTTGATGATATTTTTGACCAATTAACCGCTATCCGTCACGGTATGGCGAAAAAGCTTGGGTACGGAAATTTTATAGAGATGGGATATTACCGCATGCAACGCAATTGCTATGACAAGGATATGGTCTCCCGCTTCCGACAAGGAGTAAGGGAGCATATTGTGCCTCTTGCCCGACGGTTAAAGCAAGAGCAGGCGGACAGAATTAAAGTTGGGCGGCTGACTGTGTACGATGACCCTATTTTGTTTTTGTCGGGCAATGCCAAACCTAAAGGGACTCCGGAGGAAATATTTTCTTGCGGAAGGAAGATGTATCATGAGCTTTCGCCGGAAACAGCCGAATTTATTGATTTCATGCTTGAAAACGAGCTGTTTGACGTTTTAACTCGTAAGGGCAAATCGCCCGGAGGCTACTGTGCTTACCTCAATGACTATAACTCTCCGTTTATTTTTGCTAATTTCAACGGGACATCGGATGATATTGACGTTTTAACCCATGAGGCGGGTCACGCATACGCAGGCTGGAGTGGACGCAATCTCAAGCCCTCCTGCCTTCAGGACTATACCTTTGAAACAGCCGAGGTGCATTCCATGAGCATGGAGTTTTTGACCTGGCCGTGGATGAAGGATTTTTTCGCCGAACAAACCGAAAAACGTCTGTACAGCCATCTTTCGGGTGCATTGACCTTTATTCCTTACGGAGCTATGGTAGACGAATTTCAGCATGAAATTTACGCTAAACCATCTATGACACCAAAGGAACGCAACGACTTGTGGTTGGAGCTGGAGGGCATATACCGGCCTTATTTGGACAATGACTTTGATTTTTACCGAGATGGCCGCCGCTGGCAGGCTCAGGCGCATATATATGAGCGTCCGTTTTACTACATTGACTACTGCTTAGCTCAAACCGCGGCACTTGCTTTTTGGAGTGAAAGTCAAAATGATTTCAACGTTGCTTGGAAAAAATACCAAAATTTTGTCGGCTTTGCCGGAACGAAAACCTTCATCGGATGTATTGAGGGGGCCGGCTTGCCAAGTCCATTTGAGCCCGACAGCCTGAAAGCAGTATCTCAAACCGCTTCAGAATGGCTGAACAGACACCGGGAATCAGAGTAATTTTACAAGCCATGGCTACCCATGCCAGCTCCGGATAAGTCCGGAATTGGCATGGGTAGTCATTTATCTGTATTGGAGCAAAGCATTACCCTTCTTTTGATGCCTGCCTCATAGTCAAAAAAATTTTCTGTATACAAGTATGATTTGCCTGCAATGTGAATAGAATTATCTTGGAATACTTTTCCACGCAAAGGAGGACGACCCTAATGGAGTTGAAAATATCAGGATGCTACCCGACAAACGCCCGCCGGGAACAGGAGCAGTGGCTTGATGCGCTAAAAGAAGCCGACATAGACCTAGCAAATGCCCGCGAACGCTTTAATCAGGCCACACAGCCTGAGCTTATTGAACAGTGCGTTTTTGAAATCAACGCACTCATGGCGCGCCAGGCCTATTTTTGGAGAATGATTAGGGAAAACTACTCCGAAGGAGGCGAGTGCCTATGAGGTGGCTTTGCCGCATGGCGGCCCACGGGGCGGCCGGCTTTATTCTGTTGTTTTTGTTCAATTTCTTGGGGGGGCATTTCGGGCTGTCAATTGGACTAAACCCTCTCAACGCCCTCATCATAGGGGCATTGGGTGTACCCGGCTTTGCCCTGCTGCTGATTTTACATCTGCTGTAGTGCTTTGTGCTTCAAACGCTTTACAACCAGTACTGTCACTGCCGTCTTGGCAAGGTCGCCTGGCAAAAAGGGGATAAGGCATACAGACAGTGCCGCAGTAAGCGGTGTCCCGCTATAATACATATACCAAGTAATCCCACACAGGTAAGTCGCAACCCAGCCGGCATACATAGCCAGTGTCAGCGAGTAGACAGAATTTCCGAAAATCTCTATAATCCATCCGCACACAAACGTGCAGACCAGATATCCAACTATAAATCCCCCGGTCGGACCAATCAAGGCACTAATGCCGCTGTTAAAACCGGCGAATACAGGCAGACCTAAAACGCCAAGCGAGACAAAAATCAGCTGGCTGACAAGCCCATATTTGGCACCTAAAAGACCGGCGGCGGCAAACACGGAAATATGCGTAAGAGTGATTGGAACAGGCCCTATGGGCAGGGAAACCTGGCTCAATACCGCACTTAGTGCGGCAAACATGGCGCAAAGAGCCAGAATTTTAACCTTTGGCATAAATATATCCTCCATATTTCCCCGGAAACCAAGCTTGAGCATCTATTTTCCACTGTACTGTGTTTTTTCTCTCTTGTCAACCCATTTTTGCTTTTGCTGGCCGGTTTTGGCACCCGCTATATAATACCACAGTTATTATAATACATATTGTGCAGTTTGACGAGTGAACGGCTTATTAGCCCCAACCCAAACCGGGGACAGCTCCGTCCTATCTTTTCCGCCGGAATCGCTGTCAGGATGTAGTGCAGCAGAAGGCTTCAAAAGTTTTCCGCGTGGAGAGGTTGCATTCCGGGCAACAGTATGATACCCTGTGCGAGTACCCTGCGGGGAAGGCTGCAAATGGGGGGATTAGTGTGCTTCCTATATTTGAAACGGCTCAAAGGCTGTCGGGTGTTTTTTCGCCTCCGGGGCAGGAGGGGGAATTAGCTGTGCTTTTGCGCGAGTTGGTGTTGCCCTACGCCGATGAATGCCGGATCGACTGCATGGGGAATTTAGTAGTACGCAAGGAAGGCGGGGGGAAGCGGATTTTGCTGTCCTGCCATATGGATACTGCCGGGATTATGGTCACGTATGCCGATGAAGACGGTTTTTTCCGGTTTTCCCCCATGGGCTCCTTGGCTCCAGAGCATTTGCAAAATGCTGTCGTTAGGTTCCCAAACGGCAGTCGCGGGATGATCCGCTGTTCGGGAAAGGCTGAAAAAACTGCTGATTTTTGGATTGACACCATGCAGGAGGGAGATGCTGCTGCCCCCGGGGCCGCGGCTGTGTTTGATGGGGGGATTTCCCGGCTAGAAAGTGGGATTATACAAGGTGCCGGATTGTTTCCCCGGCTGTCCTGCGCTGTTTTGCTGAACACGCTGAGCCGTCTGGGGGATTGTGAAAGCGACATATGGGTTGTGTTTTCAGCACAAGGCGAGTTAGGGTACCGGTGTTTCAAAGCAGCGGCCTGGGGGATTGAACCTGATCTTGCCATTGACCTTGCGTACTCTGAGGCAACGGACTTTCCCGGCGGCGAAAAACACGGCTGCCGCATAGGCGGCGGTGTAGGCATACGGAGGATGGATCCGGGCGGTTGCTCATCGCCTGAAATAGTTAATTTTTTGGAGGGGATCGCAAAATCTTGCCTGATTCCATATCAGGCGGATATGCTGGAGCAAAAAGCCTCGGGTGTTGGCAGCATACAGCACAGCCGTGCAAAGATGGGGGTAATATCGATTCCGGTACGCTACCGCTATACGTCCGCCGAGATGGCCGCTGAAAGCGATGCCGCGGCATGCTCTGAGCTGATGCTCACGGCATGCTCTGGGGAGGGGTGCTTCCATGCTTGATGCCGGACGGACAAAAAATTGTATAATACAGTGGATTTCCGCTTTTTTTTCCTCATGCCCGCAAGCAAAGGCTATTGTTGGGATAAGCGGCGGGAAGGACAGTGCGGTTGTTGCCGCCCTGTGCAAGGAGGCCATCGGAAGGGAGCGGGTTTTGGGCATACTTATGCCGCAGGGGGAACAATGGGACATTGATTCAGCATACACCCTGTGCAGTATCCTTGACATTCCGCATAAGGAAATCAATATTCAGATTCCGGTGCAAGAGCTTTATGGCGAGATTAAAAAAACCGGTCTAGAGCTGAATGAGGTGGCGATTTTCAACACCCCGGCAAGGGTGCGCATGGCAGTCCTTTATGCCATTTCAGGCATTACCGGGGGCAGGGTCGCCAACACGAGCAACCTAAGCGAGGACTGGGTTGGCTACGCGACAAAATTCGGGGACGCAGCCGGGGACTTTGCGCCGCTTGCCAACTTGACCGCCAGCGAGGTTAAGGCCATAGGCAGGGCACTGGGGCTTCCTGCCGGGATTACAGAAAAAACGCCAATAGACGGCCTCTGCGGAAAAACCGATGAGGATAATTTAGGGTTCACTTACGCAGATTTGGACAGATACATTCGCGAGGGCGTTTGCGAGGATGCCGGCATTAGAAAAAAAATTGACCGATTGCATAGGGAGCACAGGCACAAATTTTCGCCTATGCCGGCATTTATGCCGTAATGGGACGCACCAGCAAAAGGCAAGGACTATTAGCAAAGCAAGCACTGCTACCCTTGCGTCCACGGTGAAAAATCAGAGCAAAAGAGACGGTTACATTTGCTCTAAAACATCTAATATTCCGCTAAATGATTCTATATTGTGATCGGCATTGCCGTGAAGCACTGCATCGCCAATGGCTATAGTCTGCATTCCGGCGCGTTTTCCTGCCTCAACCCCTGCATCTGCATCCTCTACAATTATACTGTTGGAGGGGCTTGCTCCTAAGTATTCGGCGGCTTTGAGGAACACCTCAGGATCGGGCTTGCTGTTTGTAATGTTGTTGCCGTCCGAAATAGCATCAAAAAATGTACCCAGGCCTACCTTGTCAAGGATAAGTTTGGCATTGCAGCTTGAAGAGCCTATTGCAAGCTTGTGGCCTTTTGCACGTAGAGCATTAAGGGTGTCGCGTACCTCATCGGTTACATCATCCGGGGTCATGGATTGCAAAAGTTTTTTGTAGGTTTCGTTTTTCTCGCTAGCTAAAGCTTTCTTTTCGTCCTTTGTCAGGTTTTGCTGCCCGGGAGTTCCCTTTTCCAGGATGATCTCCAGGCTCTCCATGCGTGAAACACCGCGCAATCGGTTGTTGTCAGCTTCGCTGAAGGGTATGCCTAAACGCTCGGCAAGCTCCTTCCATGCTCTGAAGTGGTAGACATCAGTATGGACAATTACACCGTCCAAGTCAAAAATAATCGCATTTGCCATTTGAAACCGTCCTCTCGATCAATAAATTCTTCGCTTTAACAAGACACAGCCAAGCTGCATTGTAGCACATTTGAAGTATGCAGCACAAGAGGAAAATGAAAATTTTTTTACCAAGGGTGATAGAAAATTATGGGGGGCTTGTGTCCGGAATAATACCATATAGAGGCAACAGGGTGCTGCTCTCTGCCGGTGATTGCCCGGGGAAGGTATTAAATGACGGCAAAATGACCAAAAGGATTCGTTAGATTTGTGCAATCCGCACATTGATTTTGAATAATCATTGTGCTACACTTAAGCTGTGTCAGAGTATGATAAAATTAGCATGGAGGCTTTGGCAGTATAAATTGGAGGCACCTACAGGGTGCCTGTACCCGATACTCTATGGAGGTGTATCTGTTTATGAAGAAGATGATTATGCGAAGAAGTGGTTTGAGGAGGGTTGTTGCCCTCGCTCTTGTCCTGCTGTTTTTGGCTGGGCTTGTGCCGCTTGATACCCTGCCATCGGCACAGGCGGCACCCGGCGGACCTGACCTTGCCCATATTGATAATCAGCAGAGGCACTGGGTATCGGGAGGCATTGATTCAGCTAATGCCTTTAACGGCGACACCGGGAACTGGTGGAAGACCTCTTCACACGACTCGGTTGTGGGGGTTGACTTGGGTGCTGTGCATAACATTTCCCAAATAAGAGTGGGTGTGCCGGATAACAGCACCCACGTCACTGTGCAATACAGCAGCGACCCAACCGGAGCCTCTGGCTGGGAGGTCAACGGATTTCTAACTGAAGCAGTGGACGCCGGCAGCGGCGGCGGGTATACTTCGGTATCACACGACAGCCTGCCCCTTGCCTCCGGTGCAAGTTACCGTTATATCCTCACCGCGGGAGTACATAATTTCAACATTCCGGGCGGGGTTGACACAAGATATGTCCGCGTGATTGCGCATTGGTGGAATTCAGGCGGTGGAGACAGCGACCCTGCTATTTCGGTGTTTGAGGTCTACGCTGAAGGCGGCACCTCTTCCGGCATCGGAGATAATGTAGCCCTTAACAAGCCTGTCTGGTGGGCGGGCGGCGAAGCCCACGATTCACATTCTCCCGAGATACAAGCAGTAGTTAACGGCAATTATAATCAGAAGCCCAGCCTGAATGAAACCCATGGCTCGTTCGGTATAGGCGTTGACCTGGAGCAGGTGTACACCGATATTGAAAAGGTTGTTATATATTCCTCAAAGGGCTTTGGGGGGCTTGCCGGCCTGTTTGTCTGCCCTGATACCTCGGGGCTGAATTACAGCAATAGCTTCAACTCGGGTGCTACAAGTTCCGGGAATTATACAAGAGTTGCCGGCATACAGGATGCAAATGCTTGGGTTGATGTGAACAGCACAGTTAAAAAGCTTGAGCTTCCTGTTCCGCCGGGTACTGCGATCAGAAGCTTTATTGTTAAACTGAACCATATCCAGGACAAAGACTTATATGAAATAGAGGCAATCCGGGGCGATGGCACTGTACCCATTACAGGCACAGTGCGGGGCATTGATCTTGCACGCGGTCCGGTGACCGGGGCTAGCGGGCATCCGGACGGTCACAACCTTACAGGGCGTCCGGGTCACAGAAGCTGGTCTAATGGGAATTTTTCTGATAATACTTCCGGGACCCTTGTTTCGTATGAACCCCACTTAGCCTTTGATGGACTCACCTATTGCCGCGAAGACTGGGCAAACACAAGGCGTTACTGGCAGGGGAATTCTAATCCAAACACAGGAAGCCCCAACATTCTAGGCGTTGACCTAGGTGATACATATGCACTTGACGAGATAAAAATAAAGATCCCTCAATACAGCGATAATGCAATGACATCAGCACATCCCTGGGATGCACGCATTCAAAATATGCGGATACAGTTCGCGACTGCCGCAGGGGCTTTTGGCAATGTTGCCCCCGGGGATGCTAACTGGACGGCTGGTGAGATTTCCGCACGCGATTATTACTTTGACGGAACAGTTGGCGGCAATGTGGTGACCGTAAAAGTACCGCTGGACAGCTCTTCGTTACGTCATGCCCGTTATGTCCGGCTGCTGATTAACAGCAACTCCGAATTAGGCGGTGCCGGCTGGGGCGGTCAAATTGCCGCATTTGAGGTATATGGCGAGCGTATTACCGAATCAGACAGCATAACTGACATTATCAACGAAAGAACAAGCGACAGAACGGTGACCTCCCAAGCATCGCCCTCGGGAACAAACGTTGCCGCCAATAAGCCTATTTGGGCAAATTATTCACATGAGGGCTCAGGAAGCCCGCGTATGAGCAGTCTTCAGTATCTCGTTGACGGTCAGACTGCACCTGCTTCAAATGGCTGGTGGTATTCGGCAGGCCGAGCTGACAGAGGAATATCAAACCCCGACATAATCACAATTGATTTGCGGGATGAATATACCTTGAGGGGTATAGGACTGTATTCATTAGAACGGCTGGGAGGACCCCTTACCCTTAGAATGCGTATCTGGGCAAGCGTTCAGAATGGGGATATTAACAGAACCTCCGGATTTGTCGATGCTCCGGGGATGACATTAGTTAGAAATTGGGCCAACTATACATTTACAAACGATGCACAGCATAATTACAGGCACATTGTCAACCTGACCTCGGGTAGCCCGGGGCTACCGAATGCTCGCTATGTATACATAGAAGTTGCGGGAAAGACCAAAGGAACGGGTAGCACTGCAATTGAGCCGGGTGCGGAGGGAACATTACACCTGAGTGAAATACAGGTGCTTGCCGATACTATGAGAACAAAAACAGCACCGGCGGCTGTGAGCGGTTCTGTGGAGTATACCATTGCCTCGCACAGCGGCGAAAAATCCGGGCGTGCGGCAAATAATGTGCTAAGCAGCAACAATGATATCTGGGAGGGCAGCTCAGCCCTGCCTAACTTTCTGACGCTTGATATTACTGGCGGATCTGCTTCAGTCAGCGGAATAGTGTTAAAAAAACCGGCACAGGCTGCCTCTAACTGGGTGTCTAATGCCAATGGAGAAAGAGGGTTCCCTAAGAGTACCCAGGCTATAGAAATCCGCGATGGCGGTGATGACGGCACAGTGATAAAAAGCGGTACATATGACTTTGACCCATACACTAACGGTAACCAGGTGAGAATAGATTTTGATTCCCCGATTGATCTCAGTCGGCTGACGGTCAGGGTTACCGGGCATACTGAGTCGAATGCAAACACAGCTATATCCTCTCCGGGCAGTGCCAATGGATATATCTACAACGCTGAAAATACAAATGCCCAATTGAGCGAGGTAATTGTATTGCCGGGAACCGCGCCGTGGACAATTAGATACGAAACCGCCGATGGAACACTGGTGGGCACCAATGCCGATGGTGGGACAGGGATTATCGGCACTACCATAAACTCGTCAAACTCTTCTGTTCAGGTTGATGCAGGAATGTCAGATGCCAGCCGTGTGGACTATGAGGTAGTGTCGGTCGGATCGGTTACTCTTGTGGCAAGTCCGCCGGGAACCAATACCCTGGTTGTAGTTGTACAGTTAAAGCAAACGCAGTGGTTTATCCAGTATGTGGATGCACACAATGGCAATGAACCGGTTGGACCTACAGCCGGACCCTTTGAGGACAAGAGAATCGGTGATACTGTAGATGGCAGCGCATCACAGATTGGTACAGGGCTTCATCCTGATTACCAGCTTGTTTCGGGTGCAACTATTACGCCTATTACACTTGCGGCGAATCCGCCCGGGCCTAATGTGCTTGTTGTCCCTGTTGAGAAAATCCCCACAAGCTACACAATAAGCTACCGCGTGGATATGGCAGATGACACCAGTGAAAAAGGCACAAGCGGGCCTCACAGCGGATTCAGGCATGGCGATGAGGTTACCATGGCTGGAGCCGGGGGGAATGTGGTTGCTCCGGCTGGCTATGAAACCACAGGCAACTCCATAAAAATCGACTCGCTGGGCGTTTCGGGAACAGTTTTGATTGTGGAAATCCGCGGCGTTGAAGTGACCTGGAAAATCCAGTTTGTTGCCGATATCAGCGACAGAGATGCCACAAGAATAGGCACAGAAGTACCCGCGGCGGGAATCGCCGGGCGTGTTGATGATGTTATATACGGCTCCAACGGTGCAATTGACGGCAATATGCCGGAAAATTACCGCAGAACAGGCAACACCGTATACCCCAACCCGCTGACACTTACAACCGTTTTAGCCGACAACGTCTTGTTTGTTGAAATTGAGAAAATCCCTGTAACGTGGTTCATCAGGTATGTGGAAGACCTTGACGACACCAGCTCGTATGAGGGAGAGTCCCGCACATTTGACGGCAAGGCCGGGGATGAAATCCTCAGCGATAACGGCAATATCGGCACAGATGTACCCGCTACATACAGCGTTGTTACGCCGCATGAAGTATCCCCAGTGCCGCTGACACTTGCAGCTGATTCAGCCGCCAACATACTTTATGTCAAAATTGCGAAAACCGCTGTAACTTGGGATATAATATACCGTGATATCAACAATGGCAACGCCGAGGTTGGCTCGGTTGACAACATTCCGGGTGTGGACGGAGAGAGCATTTCGTCTGCCCATCCCGCGGTTGGCACAGTTATGCCGGCCAACTATCAGCTTACATCCCCTGTCAATGTTGACCCGGTGCCGCTGGTGTTAGTTGCCAGCCCAACCGGAACGCAGAACATCTTATATGTGGATGTTGAAAAGGTGGCGGTGACCTACACAATAAGCTACCGCGTGGATATGGCAGATGACACCAGTGAAAAAGGCACAAGCGGGCCTCACAGCGGATTCAGGCATGGCGATGAGGTTACCATGGCTGGAGCCGGGGGGAATGTGGTTGCT
>WRLU01000032.1 GCA_009777475.1 Oscillospiraceae bacterium
TTGGGTCCCTGACCTATTGCATCCATTTTTCATTTGTCCGTCTTCTGCCTTGCAACGCGGACATTGCTTTTTTATTTCGTTATTCATTCTTATATTATATCATGCTAAGTGCTGTTTGTCCACTCCTATCGCAAAAAAATGCTTGACTTTCCTTGGCGGGTTGCATACAATAAGTGTGCAAACAAAAATATAGATGGAGTTGAGCCTAATGAAAAGATTTCTAAGCCTTACCTTAGTATTGGTGATGATGGCGGTGCTAGTTGCCTCCCCGGCTTCTGCCGAACCAGACCCGGATGATGATGTGGTGTTTTCAGACAGCAGAATTAGGCTCGAAATACGTATGTTGCGTGGAATGAGAGTTCGCGACCCTATTACCTACTCCGAGCTTGCCAATATAACATCATTGCGTCTTGGCTCAAATGTTAAAAGTTTAGATGACCTTAAATATTTCAAATCCCTTACATCCCTTACGATTGAAAACTTAAACCATATTAAGGAGGCCGATTTGAGTGGTTGTCCAAACTTAGAACGTATTTCTCTGCTTCGTGCACGGCGCTTACGCAAAATAGATGTAAGCAATAACACGAAACTTAGGACACTTGAGTTGTCCGATGCTAAAATTGATGTTCTGGAATTAAGCAATAATACAGAGCTTGAAGAGCTTATGCTTGAAAACTGTTCGCTAGCTGGATTGGACTTGAGCAATAATACCAAATTAAAAAGATTTAAAGCTAGTGTACCAATCAGAAACTTAGAGCTAAGTGGCAATACTGAACTTAGATGGCTTGACATATCAGCCCCCATAACAGAACTGGATTTGAGCAACAACACGAAATTAGAAACATTACTTGCTAACAACCTCAGAATTGCCGAATTAGACTTGAGCAGTAGTGCTGAATTGACATCTCTTCGGATAACAAATACGCATATTTCTATGTTGGATTTGAGCGGCAACACAGAATTGACACGACTTGTATTGAGCGGCAATCTTTTGTCGGTCCTGGATGTGAATATGTGCCAAAAACTTGCATCTCTATCCCTAAACCACGAAAAATTGAAAATTTTAGACGTATCCATGCTTGACGAGTTGAAACTCCTTGACTGTCGTAGCAATCAGCTGACCTCATTAAAACTTCCTCACAAATACCTTGGAGGATTAGATTTGCGCAACAATTTCTTTGATATTCGCCCCAATTCCTCAATTATGAAAATAATTGAGGAGCGAACAGAAAATGGTAGTTCCACAAATTATCTGCCCCAAATCGCAAAATACATCCATCCTATCGGCGGTGACCCATTAGCCACCACAACAGATATTGGCATAGACCTTTACGAAGAATCAATCAATCTCGGTGATTTCATTCCAACAGCATACAGCGTAGACGGCGGAAAGAAGTGGAAAAAAATTAAATTCAACAAAAAAACAAATGAATTTATACCGCTTACGGATGACAAACACCCATTCAACAGCAAAACCAGCAAAGGCAAAAATAACTTTTCAAAATTGCTTAACAAAGGCATGACCCTGTGGGTTGTTGACAAATACAACACCAAGAACATCAAAGAAAACAAGGTTGTTTTAGCCGAAAAGGGTCCGGCGGCTGATGCCGTATTTGTAAAGTTCCCCAAAACTGAAAAACGCCAAAAAAAGAATCCTGAAAAGCTGAGGGTATATTATTATGTCACAACATGGACATGGATACTCGGAACAAAGAATTACGGAAGCCCAAAATCAATCTACGAGTGGTCAGTTTCGTCTAACAGGAAAATCCCTGACGGCGAGTGGATGGGCTTATGGAGAGGTTTGCCGATACCTGCGGCAGACGAAAAGGTTACATACTTTTTCCGAGTTTCGCCCACGACTGATGGCGAAATATACACGCCCAGCAGTAAACCATGGAAAGTGACGGTGAAAGTCCCGTGGAAATGATCCATTGTCAATGGACCCTCAAAGCGCGACAACACAAAGAGGATCGCCATAATCGGCTGATTCTGTTTGCCGTTTTACCCTGGGCAGGGCAAGCAGAATTATTATTTAAACCTCATAAATCGTCACGGTATTGTTTCTGAAAACAGAGGTAAGCTCCCGCTCGAAAAACTCTGTGTCAATACCATCTCCCATGCCCCTCTCGGCATCGCCGATATATACATAGTCCACTCCGTAATTTTTCAAAGCATCTATATTCGGACTTTTAAGCATATCATGAGCGGCATCACGTGCCGGGGTGTAATCTAATCCGTGAAAATACAAAAATGTCCCGCTGCCGCAAACGATATTTCGCCCTGAAAGTACTGCAACAGCGTTGTTGTGGTTATCAGCAGTCAGGAAGAGTGCATCCTTGGGTAACTCGGCACGGATAAAATCGGTAGCTTCAACATGGTGTTCACTGAATAGCTGAAACTCCGAAACCGCCTCTCTGGCCAAAGTAAGCACACCCGACACATTCAGCACAACTACCACAAGCACGGCTAAAACCATAGTGCCGCGGATTTTTGCCGCCCGGAGTGATTTGAAAACATCTGCCAACCAATCAGCAACTAACCCACACAAAATCAAATACGAAATAAAGATTAGCTTATTATTATCGTAGGCAAGGGGCTGGAATAGGAAAAATTCAGCTATCAGCCAAATCAACGCCCCCCCCGCAAAAATCCTTTTTTTACGTCTGTCGGCATGCAGGAAGGCAGGAATCATTACAACAAAGGCAAGCCCCATATTTTTAATGTAAAACCAAAAATAATTGTCTGTGCTGTTGTCCCAGTTAAAGCTGTAGCGGAAAAAATCTCCGCTCCCCGCCTGCTGGAAGGTAAATGCTATCAGCTGTGGAAGTGCCAAGGCAACGGCAATAGCCCCAAAAATAAAAAAGTGATTCGTTTTACGGAAATCCCCTTTAGCATCATACAGCGCAAAAAGCAGATATACCGCGCTGAGCATTCCTATGACCAAAAATGAGTGGGCATGAATCAGGGGCAACCCTCCGGCAAAAACGCCCAGCGGTACAAACAGCTTCTTTTCTCCGTCAATAGCGCGGAGCAACAAAAACATACACACAAAAAGTATTGACCATCCGAACAATGTTGCCCGTTGCGGTATTAACATATCGGCAATAACATTGACCCATTTTACCCCCATTTCCACATTGTTTGTGGGTGTTTTATAAAAAGCATCCATCATTTCCTGCAGCTTGCCCGGGGTTTGCTGCATTAAATCAAAGATATAGGAAAACCCGAAACCGCCGCCGATGAAAAACATACTCGCGGCAAACACGGCACGTCCGGCTTTTTGCAGGAAGGCGCGGAAGAATACAAAGCAACTCAACAAAATGCAGAGCAAGCCTAATACCATCGGTGCCATGTAGGCGAGGCGCAAGGATGCGCCAAGCACTAAAAGGCTAGAGCTTACTGTATTACTCAAAAAAGGATACCCGACCCCAACCTTGCCAGCTAAAAGGCTGTATTGCGGTGGAAAAACACCCTGCTCGGCAACGGATGTCATCATGCTGGCGTGCAGATTTAGGTCCCCGAAGGTGCTTTGGCCTACCATCAAAGCCCCATTTGCATCCGGGAGTAAAATGTGGGTATGCAGGAGGTAGCAAGAGAAGGCAAAGAGCGGCAAAATAAACGCCCAGATAGATTTTTCCTTTAAAAGCCCATTGCTTAGGTCCCGAAGTTTAATCCTATGTTTTCGAAGTAGAATGATGGCAGCTACCCCCGCAAGCAGGACAGCAAGTGCCGTAATCTGTGCCGCAATTCCAAAGCCCATAAAAAATGCGGCCAAAGCCGGAAGCCACATTAAAAGAAATAACCCCGAGGCCAACCCTAAGGTCAAACGCTCCAATGCGTTTTCACGGCGAAATGCCCAGTCGGCAATAATCAGCCCCCCCGCCGGGAACATGGCCATGTACAGAATACCAATCATTTTATTTTCCTCCTGTGATTTGTATTTCCTTACTTCAAGCTCAGCGTCCGGGTAAAGGATGGTGCTTCAGCTAACAAATTCAGGGTAATCCGCGGCTTTGGGTGCCGGTACATCAACCCCCAGAATAGCTACAACATCACCGTCACTGTTGTATATAGGGGCGAAGGCAGATATGAAATAGTCATCATCCTTCTCATAAGCCGTATTATATGATACTGCTTCGCCCATCCAAGCCTGAGCCATTTCGGTATCCCAGGACAGCTCCTTGCCATAGGGGGCTGCATCCGCGGGATCGGGATAACCATCCACGGTGATATGGAAGGGGACATTTTCAGGGTCGCCGGAGGGGTACATGGCGTACACGCGGGAACCTTCAATCTTAGCAGACAGCTCTTGAAGAGCCTTCCGCATAGCATTAAATCCTTCGAAGGCTTCCCTTTTTTCTGATGAAACCAATTCGGTGTGACGGTCGCCCCATTCATTTCCTAATTCTTCGCCGTAACCAACTGCCGCATTCCTTGCCTGGTCTGCAATATCCTGCAGCTCTTCAGGCAGCGGCACTATGTCTCTAGTGTTGTCCTGTTCGTTTCCGCGCTGATTTTCACCGGCGGCGGTGGGTCCGGGTTCAGGCACAGGCGTAGCACAGCCCGCTGTTAGGCATAGAGCCATCAACAGGCATACAGACCCGGCCACCTCAAGAAGCTTTTTCATATTGTATTTTCCTCCCTTTTTCATGGCACTATAACTCCAAGCAGTTTTTCGAGGATACATTTTGTGTGCCAAGCAATACAATCCTTCCATCAGCCGATTTTTTTATTTACGAGAAGGATTGTCAGGATAATATCAGAAAGCAGAAGCCATGTCAAGTCGAAAAATGTTTTTCCGCTTAACGTAATTTGTACTCTGGGTACCACAAAGCCTCCTGCCCAGGAGCGGGGGGCTTTGTTAATTCACAATATCAGTTATTTTTTCTACACCGCGGCCTTGGCACCATTCATGAGCTTGATGCAATGCCTTCAATGGGGCGTAGGGATCGGCAAGCAATGCTGTTCCCATGCCGACTGTGCAGGCCCCTGCCATTATCATTTCAATCAAATCCCTGCCGCTTGTAACGCCGCCCATGCCGCAGATGGGGATTTTTACTGCCTGCTTTACTCTCCAGACACAGCCCACGGCAACAGGAAAAACCGCAGGGCCGGAAAGACCCCCAATTTCGCGCGGCAAAATAGGCCTTCCTGTTTCAATATCAATTCTCATGCCCAAAAGGGTGTTAATAAGCGAAAGGGCATCAGCCCCTGCCTGCTCACAGGCGCGGGCTACTGCCGCAATGTCTGTTACATTCGGCGAGAGCTTGACACAGACAGGGACAGAGGCGTTTTTCTTGACTAATTCCGTTACTAGTGCTGCCTGTGCCGGATCGGCACCGAATGCCAGCCCCCCCGCCTTAACATTAGGGCAGGAAATATTGACCTCCAGCATATCCGGGGCATCCCCTAAAATTCCCGCAATGTCTCCATACTCTTGGGCGGTATCGCCCGATATGTTGGCAATTACTACAACATCCTTTGTTCTCAGAAACGGCAATTCATCGGTCATAAATGCCTCAACCCCAGGGTTTTGAAGCCCAACGCTATTCAGACAGCCACATGGTGTTTCGGCAATCCTTGGCGGCTTATTGCCGTGACGGGGTTTTAGGGTCAGCCCCTTGACACTTATGCCGCCAAGCCGCGAAATATCAAAATACTCACCATACTCTCTTCCAAAGCCGAAACAGCCCGATGCTGCAATTAATGGGTTTTTTAGCCGCACCCCGGCAAATGAAATAGACATATCGGTCATTCCCAGTCCACCTCCTCGGCAGAAAATATGGGACCGTCCTTACAGGAACGGCGGTACATCCCGCCAACCATACAGGCACAGACCATGCAGGCACCAATGCCGCATCCCATGCGTTCCTCTAGTGAGGCAAAGCATGGAACATCTGCCTCGCGGCAAGCCGCCGCCGCTGCACGCATCATAGGGGCTGGCCCGCAGATGAGTGCCTTTGAAAATTTATTTTCCTGCAAAACTTGGGCGAGCCGCTCGTGCAGAAAACCGTGAAATCCGGAGGAGCCATCGTCAGTGCAGATTTCCCCGGCAGGAAATTCATCTGCCAAAACAATATCTTCCTTTGTGCGGAAAGCACTGACGGCGTAACTCCTTCCGGGGTAAGCTTTGGCGAAATATAGCAATGGTGGCAAGCCTATACCGCCCCCTGCAAGCAAAACAGGGTCATCTGAGTTTTCCGGGCAGGGAAAACAGTTGCCGAGCGGACCTAGAAGATCAACCGAATCACCCGGCACAAGCCTTGACAGATACAGGGTACCCTGCCCCTTGACGGCAAAGACCAGCCGGGCAATACCGTCCTCAAACCCGCACAGGCTGACAGGGCGGCGCAACATAAGGCCCGGAAGGGCTAGATGAACAAACCGCCCGGGTGCCGAACCCTGTAAGCCGGCAAGCAAGCGCATATCACAGACATCCGGACGCAAACGGCGCACGGACAGCACTTTTCCAAGCATATTATTTTAGAACTCCTCTAACTAACTAAAAAGGTGAGAGCTTGAGTTGCTTATAGCTCTAGTTGATAATATCAACTGTCACCCTTTGACCTTCGGCACTGGAGGCCTTGATAAGGGTACGCAAATCTCTTGCCACAAAGCCGCTCCGGCCAATAACCTTGCCCATATCTTCAGGAGCAACGCGAAGCTCGTAGACCAAACGTCCCTCTTTTTCGGCCTCGGTGATGGATATGCTGCCGGGGTCGTCCACCATTTGCTCAACTAAATACTGCAAAAGCTCTTTCATTTCAGCACACCCTTTTTAACAAAAAGCCTTTTTACGGTATCGGTGGGCTGAGCACCGTTTTTAATCCAGCCTAAGGCGCGTTCTTCGTTAACGGTGATTTCAGAAGGCTCGGTCATGGGGTTGTATGTCCCGATTTCTTCGATGAACCTCCCATCCCGGGGATAGCGTGAGTCTGCTACGACTATGCGGTAGAAGGGAGCTTTCTTTGCACCCATTCGGCGCAATCTGATCTTAACCATGGTTTTTCATCCTCCAAAAGAATTAATTTTATTTCTCTGTATGCCGTTTTAATGCTTGGCAGATGTTAGAATCCCGGCAGGAACATTCCCTTTTTGCCCTTGGGCCTTTTGCCGCCGGTAATTTGCTTAACCATCTGCTTCATCATGTCAAACTGCTTTAACAGCCGGTTTATATCCTCAACTCTCGTTCCACTTCCGGCGGCAATCCGCCGTTTGCGGGAAGAGTTTAGTACTCCGGGTTCTTGGCGCTCTGCCGGGGTCATGGAAAGGATAATCGCCTCCGTTTTGCCCATTGAGCGTTCATCAAACTTGGTGTGCTTAAGGGCATTGCGGTCAATCCCAGGCATCATGCCCACTAGATCCTGCACATTCCCCATGCTCTTCAGTTGACCCATCTGATCAAGAAAATCGGTGAGGGTAAAGCGACCCTGCCTCAGTTTTTTCTCCATCTCCTCGGCTTTTTTTTCATCCAAGGCAGATTCGGCTTTCTCAATAAGGGTAAGCATATCACCCATACCTAATATCCTTGATGCCATACGCTCTGGATGGAAGGGCTCGATTTGGTCAAGCTTTTCCCCGATTCCGGCAAATTTAATAGGCTTGCCGGTTACCGCCCTGACCGAAAGAGCTGCTCCGCCACGAGCATCGCCGTCTAGCTTGGTAAGAAGCACACCGGTAATGCCTAGCTGCCCATCGAAGGCGGATGCTGTATTTACCGCATCCTGTCCGGTCATGGCATCCACAGTTAATAGGATCTCGTGTGGAGAAACGGCGGCTTTGATGTCTTCAAGCTCGCTCATAAGCTCTTGGTCAATGTGCAGGCGTCCTGCTGTGTCAAGGAAGACCATATTATTGCCGTGTTCTTTGGCATGCTTAACGGCGGCTTTAGCGATTTCAACCGGGTTTCCCTGCCCCTGCTCAAACACCGGTATTCCCAATTGGGTCCCTACCACCTGGAGCTGTTTGATGGCGGCGGGGCGGTACACATCGCAGGCTGCCAAGAGGGGGCGTTTGCCCTGTTTTTTGAAATACCCCGCTAATTTGGCAGCATTTGTAGTTTTTCCAGCACCCTGCAGACCTATCAGCATGACAACGGCAGGCGGGCTTGAACCCATTTCAAAACGCGCCGCACTTGAACCCATAAGCTCGGTGAGCTGCCCATTGACTGTTTTAATAATAGTCTGCGCTGGGGTCAGGCTCTCCAAAACCTCACGCCCCTTGCAAAGCTCCGAGGTTTTTGAGCAGAAGTCCTTGACCACCTTAAAGTTTACATCTGCCTCCAAAAGTGCCAGGCGCACCTCGCGCATGGCAACGGAAATGTCCTTTTCCCCAAGACGCCCTTTTGACCGCAGCCTCTTGAATACGGCATTCAACTTATCAGAAAGACCTTCAAAGGCCATTCTATCACATCCCTTGCGCTAATTTTCTTCGATTATTTGCTGGGCTAGAGCTTTTATTGTGTTAATTTGTTCGGAGAGCATCCTCACTCCCATGCTGTCAGGCGATTGGCTGAGGGTATCAATGTACTCGGCGGCCTTTCGGATTTTCAGGGCTTGTTCCCTCGTCCTGCCGGACCTGGCAATCAAACCGAGCTTTTCCTCCAAGTCCCGCAAAACCTGCTCCGCGCGGACTACCACATCCCGCACCCCTTGCCGGGTGATATTGGCGTTTTCTGCAACTTCAGCCAAGGAATAATCGTGATTGTGGTAGAGGTCGAAAAGATCCTTTTGATTATCGGTTAAAACATCGCCGTAAAAGTCGTATAAAAGAGTCATTTCCAAGGGTTTTCCCTTCACACGGCCGCCCTCCTTTGTAAAGCATTTCAGCTTACACCTCGCATTGTACACTATGGTCAGGCATCTGTCAAGCGGGAAAAGCATAAAATCATGGCAAGTTGGGTTGAAGCAAACAATGCTTGACAGATTAGCTGCCGGTGTGTTATTATGTCGGTGTTTTTCCGTAAACCCACTGCTCTGTCGTTGGTGATATTTAGGGGGGGAACGCTTTGCGGATGTGATGGAATTGGCAGACATGCAAGATTTAGGTTCTTGTGTCAATAAGACGTGCAGGTTCAAATCCTGTCATCCGCACCACGGAAAAAAGCAGGGTATCGTTTTTGATACCTTGCTCTTTTTTGGGGTTTGTCTTAACCTAAATGACATTGGCCGCTGAGGGTCTAGCTTGCATTTTGCTTATAAAAAACTTTCATTTCGTAGAGTTGACGCGGGAATCTTTATTATGATACAATGATTTCATTATTGTATAGGCAAATAGAAAGTAGGGCAGAACGATATGGATTATGTTTTAATGACCGATTCAAGCGCGGATTTACCATGGAGCTATTACAAAGAACACCAGATACCCTTCATCCCCCTTGAAGTGACCGTGGGCAATGACTGTGTGCCAGACAACGGCAAGATGAAAAGCAGTGTGTTTTTTAGCCGTTTGCGGGCAGGGGAGGTGGCATCAACCTCTCAAATTGGGCTGCAGGCTTTTTTAGATGCTTTCGATGCCGTCTTATGTCAAGGCAAAAACATTTTATTTCTTGGTCTAAGCTCGGGGCTGAGCGAGTCCTACCGAAATGCCTGCTTAGCCAGAGATGAAATGAATGAAAAACACCCTGGTCTTTCCGTCCATATTTGCCAGACATCATCTGTTTCAATGGGACTGGGGCTGATGGTACATAAGGCGCGTATTCTGCGCGATGGCGGTATGGAGTTTTCTAAGCTTTGCGCTTGGGCAGAGGATAACCGGCTAAGGTTTATTCATCTGTTCACAGTGGATGATTTAATGTTCCTGCACAGAGGGGGCAGAGTCAGCAAGGCATCGGCTGTGCTGGGTTCGGTGCTTGGCATTAAGCCTATGCTGTATGTCAGCCATGAAGGGAAATTGATTCCATATTCTAAGCTTCGCGGCCGCCGCCAGTCACTTTTAGGCCTTGCCGATGGTATTGCCAAAAGAATAAGCACCACAGAGCTTGATGCCGTTTTTATCAGTCACGGAGACTGCGAGCAGGATGCGGTTTTCCTTCTGGATGAAATCAAAAAACGTTACATAGTACATGATTCACTTATCCACAGCCTGGGTGCGACTATCGGAGCACACGCCGGCCCCGGCACGGTGGCCCTCTTCTTTGAGGGAGTGGAACGAACCGAATAGTTTTGAGGTATTTTACATGACAGATAAGCTAAAAGAAATAGAAATTAAATACGAGTCAATTCAAGCCCAGTTAGCAGACCCCTCCGTTTACGCAAATCCGGGCAGGATGACCGCCCTTATGCGGGAACAAAAAGCCCTTATGCCAATCGTGGAGATTTATCGTGAATGGCAGAAAGCAAAAAAGTCGGCTTCCGATGCCGAGGGGATGATGTCCGATGCCGACCCTGAGCTTCGTGAGCTAGCAAGGGAAGAATACAAGGCCTCTATTTCCGGGATTGCAAGATTAGAGGATGAACTGCAGGTTTTGTTGCTTCCGGTGGATCCCGATGATGATAAAAACGTTATTATGGAAATCCGGGGCGGAGTTGGCGGCGATGAGGCGGCACTGTTTGCTGCCGCCTTGTGGCGTATGTATTCAATGTATGCCGAAAGGAAACGCTGGAAAACTGACATTTTGAGCATCAGCGAAACAGAATTGGGCGGAATTAAGGAGCTTTCGGTGCAAATTGAGGGTCAGGGTGCGTATTCTAGACTCAAATTTGAAAGCGGAGCACACCGGGTACAAAGGGTACCTGATACCGAAACCCAGGGGCGTGTCCATACCTCCGCCGCTACTGTGGCAGTATTGCCCGAGGCGCAGGAGGTTGATGTGGAAATCAGTGCCGATGATTTAGATATTTCCACCTGCCGTGCGGGAGGTGCCGGCGGGCAGCACGTTAACAAGACGGAGAGTGCTATACGCATCGTACACAAGCCTAGCGGAATCACAGTCGAATGTCAGGATGAACGCAGTCAGCACAAAAATAAGGACAAAGCAATGAAAATACTGCGAGCTAGGATTTACGAGATGCGCCTTAGGGAAATGAACGAGGCGCGGGATTCGGAACGCCGCAATCAGGTCGGTTCGGGGGACCGCAGTGAACGGATACGTACCTATAACTTCCCCCAGGGCAGGCTGACAGACCATAGGATCGGGCTGACGCTGTATAAGCTTCAGGGAATGATGGATGGTGACATAGACGAAGTTATAGATGCCCTGCACAGAGCCGATACAGCCGAAAAATTAGGAAATAACGCCGGGGACGAAAGGAAAAACCCGCTCAGACCTTAGCTTGCGGGAGGGAATATAATAATGAAAACTATACTGTTTGATGCCGAAAGGGCAAGCACCTTGAAAATGGCCGGGAAAATACTAAATGCCGGCGGCCTGGTGGCCATGCCTACGGAAACGGTCTATGGGCTGGCTGCCAATGCCCTTGATGATAGGGCAATAGAGCGTGTGTTCAGGGTTAAAGGGCGGCCCCAGGATAATCCCCTGATTGTCCATGTAGGCAAGTTTGACGAAATAGTACCCCTTGTTAAGAAAATTCCAGACATAACACATAAGCTGATAGAGCAGTACTGGCCCGGTCCGCTGACACTGATTTTTAAAAAATCCGATTTACTTGGAATGAGGGTAACTGCAGGACTTGGTACTGTTGCTATTCGCTGTCCGGCTCATCCGGCAGCGAGGCGGCTTATTGAAAATGCGGGATGCCCTGTAGCCGCGCCTTCCGCCAATCTCTCAGGAAGACCCAGCCCAACGACTGCCCAGCACGTTTTGAATGATTTGGACGGACGTATTGAGGCTGTTGTAGACGGCGGCTCTTGTGAAATCGGAGTAGAGTCCTCCATTCTTGATATTAGCCGGGAAACCCCGGTGCTGCTCAGGCCTGGCGGCATAAGCGAGGATGATTTGCGTTTGTTTATACCCGGACTTTCTGTGTATGAACAGAGGTCTGCCAGCAAGGATGAAGATATGCCGGCAAGCCCGGGGATACGTCATCGTCATTACGCTCCGCGTGTGCCGTTCGCTCTTGTTGAGGCTACCCCGGAAAAGGCGGCATCGTTTATACGTCAGAAGGCAAAGTTTACGCCTGTGGGGGCGTTGTGCTTCAGGGATGAGTCAGTGCTTTATGACGGAATGATAACAATTGAGTACGGAAAAAGCAACGAACCGGAGGTTTCATGCCGGGAGCTATTTGAAGCCCTCCGCACTGTAGACAAGCTTCCTATCAAGCAGCTGTATGCTCGTCTGCCTGAAGGCGGCAAATTAGCGGCGACCCTGCGCGACCGGTTAAGCCGCGCCGCCGCCGGACATATTCTGTCGCTGGAAGATAACAGATAGGAGCAAGTAACCCCCCCTTTATTGCAAAACGCAATCTAAACGCCAACGTTATGCTGTGTACACTTTATCAGCTTGACGATAGCCTTTTCATGTGCTACAATGAAATTACTTATTGAAGGGGGAGAATACCATGACTGCTCAAACATCCAACGTGAGCTTCCGCATAGATACCAATGTTAAAAACCAAGCGGACAGACTCTTTTCCGAGCTGGGACTAAATATGACAACAGCTTTTAATATTTTTCTGCGTCAAGCCATACGCGAAGGTTCTATACCGTTCAGCGTAACCGTCAACACACCTAACGCTGAAACCATCGCGGCATTGCTGGAGGCAGAACGCATCGGACGCGATCCTTCCGTTAAACGCTATTCCGATGTGGAAGAAGCCCTGCGGGAACTTAAATCATGAAGCAGGATCGGGATATTGTTTGGACATCGCAATTTAAACGAGATTATAAATTGGCGATGAAGCGAAACAAAAACATGGCATTGATAGACGATTGCATTAGGATGATTGCCACGCGGGAAGAACTGCCTCCCAAATACCGGGATCACGATCTTATGGGGAACTGGGTGGGACATAGGGAATGTCATATTCAGCCGGACTGGTTGCTTATTTACCGAATTGAGGACGATGATTTAATTCTCGTCCTCGTTCGTTCCGGCAGTCACAGCGACCTATACTGAGACCCATCGTCTACTCTCCTTCGCTGTAATCGCAGAAGTTGCAGAAATTATCGGATGCATAGGTGCCATCTTTGGACGGACTTTCTCTAAACACATGGGCAACAATAACATTATGGTTAAAATTTCTGACTTGTTTTGCTGTGACGAAAGAGGTACAATAAGCAGCGAAGATGGTGACAATGGAAACGAAGCAGGGGGTTATGATTTTATAACAGCTTCAGAAGAAGATAGGAGTGGTGAGTATGAAGCAGAAAAGTGAAACTATAACAGAGAATATCTTTAGAAGTTTCTATGGACCAGGAAAGTTCATTGAGAAGTCAGCTATACCTGCGACCTATGGGTTCAAGTCAAAACGAGGAACAGGATACAAAGGATATCCTGATTTTTTTCGTGAAGAAGAGGACTATGTAATTGTAGCCGAGGCAAAAGCCGACAATATATGCGTTGCAGAGGAAGAAACCTTATTTTATATGCAAAAAAATAATATCAAAAAGGATATTATAGGCATTGCTATTTCCGGACAGCTTGAATCAGAACTATGTGTCTCATATTGGCTCAGGCTTTTAGATTGCAAAGAAATTATAAAATTGCCGCTTAATGACCAGTTGATTTTGCTTAGTGATGTGCAAAAAATGGCAATGAAGTCCAGGTATAAGGAGAAAATTAGTGCTGAGAATTTGATTGCTACACTAAATAAGCTAAACAGGCGTTTTCAAGATACAGGCACGATTAGCGTTAATAACAGAAGCTTGTTTTTTTCGGGATTAATGATAGCCTTGAAAGATAACAATTTTAGAAAAACATACCAGCTTATTGAATCACCATCGAAGGATGAGGTAGTATCAAAAACCTCCGGAATACTTGAAGCAGAAAAATTAAACAGAGCAATTTTAGATGCTATAACCGGGCAAATATCAAGTAAAATCAATAGCCTTTCAAAATCATACAATTGGGCGGATAGTTTTTCGTTCATAAAATATGTTGATTACAGTTTAAATGAGTATAAGGATATTATCAGAATCATTGAAAATGATGTCTTTGCACCCTTTCAAAGTGAAGAAAAACAAGATATTCTTGGTCGTGCCTATAAAATATTCCTGTCTCGTACAGGTACAACAGTTGAAGATAGGAATATAATAATTACTCCTGACCACATAAAAAGACTGATGGTCAAGCTTGCAAGGGTTGATAAAGACGATATTGTTTTGGATACCTGCTCCGGCACAGGAGGCTTTCTTATGGAAGCGATGGAAAGAATGGTTTTGTATGCCGAAGGAAATCCAGCGAAAATTGAGAATATAAAAACTAACCAGCTAATTGGGTTTGAAACCAACCCAACCTTATTTGCATTAGCCTGTTCTAATATGTTTTTACACGGCGATGGACGGACTAATCTAATCTTTAGAAGCAGCTTGCTAAATGATGACGAGGGTAAAATTGTAAATAGCTCAGACAAAGAACTAAAAAAGTATATCGAATCAAAGAGGGTAACAAAGGTGATAATTAATCCGCCATATGAAGATAATCAATCTATAAAATTCACCAAGCATGCCCTTGATTACCTGGAGCATAACGGTCGTCTTGTGATTATTATGCCAACCCCAACACTAAAACAAAATCAGAATGGATTAACAGAGAAAATCCTTAGAACCGCAAGGCTCGATTTCATTATAAAAATGCCGGATGGACTTTTTTCTGAACAGAAAAGAACGGTGAATACATCTGTTTTTGGATTTACCAAATGCGGCGGCCATCAATATGATGATGAGGTTATTTTTTATTTATTACAGGATGATGGTCTTGTAAGTGTTCAGCACAAAGGGCGAATTGATAAACACAACCGCTGGGACAATATTGAAAAGAACATTTTGCAAGCTGTTCTTGGCTCAAATGAAATAGAATATGTGTGTAAAAAAAGAAAAATCTACAAAAATGGAGCTTTAAATTGTTACGGATTTTCTAAACACATGGGCAACAATAACATTATGGTTAAAATTTCTGACTTGTTTTGCTGTGACGAAAGAGGTACAATAAGTAGCGAGGATGGTGACAATGGAAATGGAGCAGATGGTTATGATTTTATAACAGCTTCAGAGGAATGGAAAAAGCATTCTATTGCTACGCATAATCAAGAGGCTATAGTTTTTGCGGCAAGTGCTTCCGGTTCGCTGGGGCGGACACATTATGTTAATGGGAAATTTTCAGCAAGTAATTTATGCCTGATCCTCACAACGAGGAAGGACTCCGGATATGAAATAGACCTGGAGTTTTATAACAGCTATTTTGCAGCTATCCGCAGGCAGCTGGTATCCGATCTTGCTGATGGAACCTCCAAGCTTACAATACGGCCTCAGGATTTGAAGGATTATTATATTGAGTATGTGGATTATGATAAGCAGAAGCAGTTTGTTTCAGCCCACATTCGCTCATTAGAACGGTTAAGGCAAAAATACAATCATAAAATTGAGATGGCCGAAAGTGAAATGCGAATGCTGCTGTCAAAGAGGTAAATGCTATGCCTAAGATTATAGGTCTTACCGGTCCGAGCGGGGCGGGTAAATCGTTGCTCTCAAAATACATGGGAAGGTTAGGCCCTAGAGTAATACGCGCTGACGATATATACGGAAATCTTTTGGCGAAAAATCGCGAAATGGTTCAAGAGATTGCAACAGCGTTTCCTAATGCCTTTGGCGATGTGGGCATAGATCGCAGTGTTTTGGCGAAAACTGTATTTGATGACCCGGAAAAGCTGAGAATTTTGAATTGCATCACACACAAATATATCATACGAGAAATTCAATTGGAAATTGATAGGTTGTCTGAAGGAGATGTGCTGGTTATAGAGGCCATTTATCTGTTGGAATCAGGTATCAGCACGCTCTGCGATCTTACTGTTGCCATGGTTGCACCTGCGTCAGAAAGGATGCAGAGGGTAATGACAAGGGACGGTGTGACTAAGGCACAAGCGGAAAGCAGATTCAAAAATCAAAATACGGATGATTTTTACACTAGACATTGTGACATAATAATCGAAAATACAAATAGTGAGGTTGAACTGGAGAAACAAGCAGTTAAAATTTTGGAGGTAATCTAATGAGTGATAAACGCGGGCTTTTGCTGAGAGAGAAAAAATCGGCTTATGAGGTGCTTTCGGAGCATGAATGGGAAAATATCCTTGATTATAGTAAGGGATATATGGCATTCCTGGATGCGGGGAAAACTGAACGCGAATGTGTGTGTGAAATTGAAAAGTTAGCACAATCACACGGATTTTCCTGCTGGGACAGGACTAGGGATAAAGCTGTGCCGGGCGGTGCGTTTTATACCCAGAAACACGGTAAGGCGATTATGCTTGCTGTGCCGGGATGCAGACCTATATCGCAAGGAGTAAGGATGGTGGCAAGCCATATCGATTCTCCTCGCATTGATCTTAAACCCTACCCATTATATGAGAAGGATGGATTCGCCATATTCAAAACCCACTATTACGGAGGCATTAAAAAATATCAATGGATGGCAACGCCTCTTTCCCTTCATGGTGCCGTTTACCTTAAAAACGGAGATTTAAAAGAGGTTTCAATTGGGGGAAATCCGGGTGACCCGGTGTTGTTTATTTCGGATGTGCTTCCCCATTTGGCAAAAAATCAATCAGATAAAACAGTTGGAAAAGCTTTTTCCGGCGAGAACTTGAACGCTACAGCAGGTGCACGCCCCGATCAGGATCAGGGGGATGACCGTATCAAGCTTAGGGTATTAGATATTCTGCATGAGCGTTACGGCATGACAGAAAATGATTTTCAATCGGCAGAGCTGTGTCTTTGCCCGGCAAATAAGGCTAGGGATGTTGGGCTGGACAGATCCATGATAGGTGCCTATGGTCAGGATGATCGTGCCTGTGCCTATGCCGCACTGAAGGCTATACTTGAAGTTAAAAATCCTGAATATACAACTGCATGTATTATGGCAGACAAGGAGGAAATCGGTTCGGAGGGCATTACAGGAATGCAGAGCGGATTCTTTGATGCCGTTTTGCGGGATATGTGCAGCGAACAGGGTGTTTCCCTCTATGAATGCTATGAAAATAGTTTTTGCCTTTCAGGGGATGTATGTAACGCCTTTGACCCTAATTTTGCTGATGTCTCAGACCCTCAGAACAATGCAAGGGCTGGTTTTGGCCCGGGTGTATTTAAGGCAACGGGACACCGGGGCAAATCTGGAGCATCTGATGCCTCCGGTCAAACTATGTCACGCTTGCGCCAATTGTTAGACGATGCGGGAGTGCCGTGGCAAATGGGCGAAATGGGTAAAGTTGACCAGGGCGGAGGCGGAACAGTAGCTAAGTATATTGCAAACCGCGGCATTGAAGTAGTGGACATCGGTGTGCCGGTGATTTCCATGCACTCGACATTTGAAGTTACAGCTAAAATTGACTGCTATTTCACCTACAAAGCGTTCCTTGCGCAGTTTATGTCAGGCAACAGTTGATGGCCTGTTCTAAAAAACGAAGGGGGTTCTTAAATTATGATTAAGCTTAAAAAAAGATTACTTTTGCCGATTATTTTTGCGTTGGCAGGGTTGGCCGTTGCTTTGCCCGGAGCAGTTGCGACTGACGATCCTGATCCTCCCCCGGCAATGGTTGAAAACCTCGAAGCCTTTCTATCTCCAGGTGGAATTGCCTTAACCTGGGACACCGTGTCCGGTGCTGATGGCTACGAGGTTTTTCGCAGCAGAAGCCTTAGCGGGGATTTTGAGCTGCTGGAGCCGGAACTAATGGGAGCAGAATATACCGATAGTGCCATTGAGTACGGAATCCGGTATTTTTACAAAGTCCGTGCTTACAGGCTTGAGGCTAATATAGTGCCGGAAGAACCGCATGATCTCCCTTCGGATATATTTGTTAGGGTTTATGGGGATGAATCGGAGCCGGCAGATGCTGTATTTACATTGGGAAATACAAAAATAACTTCAATTGTAACGGCAAAGCACCGAGCATTGACAGTTACATGGGATCCTGTTGACAATGTGCATTTTTATGAGGTTACCCGGTCAGACACTCAAAATGGTACATATAAAAAAATCTCAACAGTGCAGGGGACAAGCTTTATTAACGAAAAATTAACCACCAGTGTGTATTATTTTTATAGAGTTATCCCTTGCGTTGAGTTTCAGGGCAAAATCGGCAGGGGTGGAACAAACACCCTCAGGGGTCGTGCATTGCTTGAGGAAATCGACATTTCATCAATAAAGGCGGTAAAACCAAAAATATTGGAAATAAAATGGAAGAGAAACAAATACGCTGATGGATACAGGGTTTATCGTTCAACCAAGGCAAAAGGACCATTTAAGAGGATATCCACCATAAAAAACAATAAAACTACATCCTTCAAAGCAAAAAAACAAAAACACGGCAAACTGTATTATTACATAGTAAGGGCATATAAAACTGTTAACAGCACCCGGGTACTGGGCTTAAGTGCCCATCCGCGGGATGCCTGGATGGATTATTACGGCCACAGGAATGAAACATTGGCACGGAAGCAACGGCGTGTATTTAAATCCACAAAAAATACGTGGTACAGTACACGATCATCATCCTGGCGCAACATGAAAAGAATCACAGTAAAGGTTTGGAGCATTGACAAAAAAGGAAGAAAATATACACGCCGGGTTGGTGTAACGGTACATAAAAAATTGGCCAAAACAGTATCAAAGATTTTCCTGGAGATTTACAATGGTAAAGAAAAATTCCCTATGCACACTGTCTGGGGGTATAACTGGCGGACAACCAGCACAGGCGGACGCTCAGAACACAGCATAGGCACAGCAATAGACATCAATCCCCGGGAAAACTACATGATAAGAAATGGTAAAATTGTTGCCGGGAGTTTCTGGCGTCCAACTAAAAACCGCTATTCGATAAAACGAAACGGCGATGTTGTGCGGGCATTTCGTAAGTACGGCTTTGTTTGGGGGGGCGACTGGGTAACGGCAAAGGATTATATGCACTTTTCTTATTTTGGAAGATAACAAAACAAGCCGGGGGGAATTAACTCCGGCTTGCCAAAGCCCCTGTTTTCCGGAAATGAGTATATGGTAGCGATCAGAAAGCGTTGGGAGGCGGGAAACTATGATCTCAAATTCACCTGAGGAAACCGAGGCTATAGGTAAAGGTTTAGCCAGGCAACTTAGAGCAGGTGATATTCTTTGGCTGAACGGTGATTTAGGCTCCGGCAAAACAGCCTTTACCCGGGGACTCGCCCGGGGCATGGGCTGCAACCCGGAATTAGTTTCAAGCCCCACATTTTCTTTGGTGCATGAGTATCCCGGCAAAGAGCTGTGGATCTTCCACTTTGATTTGTACCGCTTGTCATGCATTGAGGAGCTTTTAGATATTGGCTGGGACGAATACCTGCAGCGTTCAGGTATTTGCGCCGTTGAATGGAGCCAGCGCTTGGATGAACGGTCAAAGGGCTATGATATTATTTTCACTTCAACCGGAAAAGCTTCACGCCAAATTAAAATATACAATCCGGAGGGAAATGAGGTGATTGTGTGCTCTTAGCTATTGACAGCAGCTCTGTTGCAGCTTCGTGTGCTATTTTTTCACAGGAGCTACTTGTAGCAGAAAATTTTCAAAATACAGGGCTTACACATTCATCAACTCTTTTGCCTATGATAGAGTCTATGATGAAAAACGCCGGTAAAACCCCCGGAGATATTTCGCAGATTATTGTAACCAATGGTCCAGGTTCGTTTACCGGGCTGAGAATAGGCATCTCCACCGCCCTGGGACTTGCCAAGGCCTTGGGTATCCCATGCCTTGGGGTATCTTCACTTATGGCGTTAGCTTATGGTGCGGCGGGACACCAAGGCGTAATTATTCCTGTGATGGATGCCCGGCGTGATCAGCTGTATACCGCGTCCTTCTCCTGCGATGACGGTGTTATAAGCCGCATCTGTCCTGATCGTGCCATAAGTCGCCATGAGCTCTTAGCTGAAAATTACGACAAGCCCATTTGCTGGACAGGGGATGCCGCCGCACAATGCCGCAGGGATGGACAGCATATTGCCGCAAGACCTTATTCTGCTGCATATGGGGCGGCACAATGTGCCTTTATGGGTCATACGAGGAAAGCAGAGCAACCCGAGTATCTTAGACTCCCGCAGGCCGAAAGGGAGCGTATGGAAAAACAGAGGGTTTAATTTGGCGCAGATCCTCCCATAATGTCATTGGGTGATGTTATGGAGATTTCGGAAATTTTTGATTCGATGGATAGGGCAGAGCGTGCATTGATTCATCTTCAGGAGCAGGGTATACTGCCCTCGGTATACAAAATCAAGCGCAGGGGTACCCGGGCTGTGTTAAGTGTGACTGTGGACGACTACAGCGTCACTGACGCAAGGCGTACGCTGTCAGAACGAGGCTGACACTGCCGCCCTCACATAAACCCTCGCCATATGCCTTCGTAAGCGTTTTATCTCAATATATTTTTGTCCCCAAACACAAGTCACAACGGTTAGCCTGTGATTTGCACCGGCTGAGTGGGGGCTTTTTTGCCGCCCTTAGCTGTTGTGTTCATAGTAAACATCCAGCTCCCGGCAGCAATGGGTGTAGCACCGGTACCGGTCGAATCACCATTGACAAAGTGTATGCCGGGCTTTAGCTTGAATTGCTTGCCGCCAAGGTCTGCCTTCATGCGCTTTAGGAAGGTGGTTGCATTGACCTTCTTTGGCTTACTTCCCGGTTGCCATATGGTGCCGCCGGGGTTACTTGCAGCGGTTTTCCACCAGTACTCGGTTTTTGCCACAGTGTCTTTTTGCTTGCTGTTAGTCTGCACCGGTGCAATGCAAACCTTGCCCAATGGACCCCATCCTGTGATTTCTTTGGTTTTATCAGCCTTTGCCTTAATAGCTCCTGTATCACCGGAGTATGGCGCAACCGCTATGTCAATGTCATCGGCGGAATACTCGGGTGTTATCTTTTTCTTTTCAGTCAATATCCAGCCGCTTCCGGTCGCTTGAGGGCCTGCCCCAAGGAAAATTGAGTAGTTGACATAGGGTTTTTTTGTGGTTTTGCCGCGTTCCTCGGTTTTTGGGAAGGTAAATACGTCACTTCCCACGGTAATCCTTAAATTTGTTTCCTTGTTAAGGGCCTTGGAGAGCTCCCGGGGTTTTTTAATTTCTTTCCATTTGCCGTTATCCTTGCTGCTGTTCTCGACCTTGGCAGTGGTGAGACGCACTCCGTTTGAGTCTTCAAAGCATTCCTGGGTAAGGTTGAGGTAGTAGCCTGCAGGGCTGCTTGGGACCCTAACCTCGTTATTTCTCTTGCCGACACACAGCCCAGCGCGAACTTGAGTCAATGAACACCCGCTGCCTGTGCATTCGCCCAGGTCGGGCGTTGGCGGCATAGGTGTGCTTCCGCTTGGAGAAGGAGTAGGTGCCGCTGTAGGGGCGGCAGTTGGTTCGATTACGCCCTGATCTACATATGAAACATAAAAGCTTCCTGCCAGCAAGCCGTTGATGGTGATTTTCACTGTCTCGCTAGTGCCGGTGACTATTGATACATTTGGCAGGACCGTGAAAATCATTGATGTGTTCGGCGACAGAGAGGCTGACCCGGTGGTACCGCCGAGACTGAATTCGCTGCCGGTTACCGCTATCGCTACATTATTCAAAGCAGATGTTCCGGTGTTTGTAAGGGTAACCTGGAGGGGCGTGGCGGTATCATTGAAGGTATGCGAACCATCGGTAACGCCGACAAGCTCAAAGCGAATGACAGAGACGTCAGAACCGTAAACCTTGCTGCCATCGTTGGGTGAATACCTGTTGCTCAATAATGCTCCGCCCGGATTGCCCCCGGTACTTGCCGTATAGAAATTATTTGTGAGTTCACCTGATGTACCGCCTGAAGCCACTGACAAATAAAATTGATTGTTAGGCCTTCCGTTTGCAAAATAGGAGTTTAATACGTGTCCCCTTCCTCCATTGACATTAATGCTCGGCTGTGATCTAAAGTCGGAATTGTGAATTTCGCAGAAGTTTGCCTGCTGGAACCGCAATATACCGTTATTCACAATAGGACCAGTGGTGGGACTGCCCCAGAATGAGCTGTTGTAAAGTATTAGCTCTGTTTCAGGGTGTACCTTCGTTGTGTTGGGCGTATCCCCCATTCTGACATATGCCCTCTCTGTTGCGCCGGCTATATTCGTATTTACCAATTCAGAGTTAATGGCAACAATTTTGGTGCCGGCATCACCGTCTTCTAAAAATAGGGTATAGGCACCGCCGTCTGTTCCGTGACCAATCATTGTTATATGTCCGGGGTTGTTGCCGTTAGGATCCTTTCCAAAATGTACGCCGTATAATGCCCCATAAACAAAGTTGTTGAAAATTGTTTGATCCTGCACGTCCATAAATTTCAGCGCACTGCAATTTCTCTGTGAAAAGTTTTGATTGTTTCCGCTCATAATGGGATAACCCTGACCTCCTTGGGGCCGTCTGTTGGGATAATGGGTGTTGAATTGCATATTTCTTACAAATCCACCCTTGGCACCGCCGCCTACCCAGACACCGGCCTTCAGCAGGCTTCCGCCGAAATAGTCGATATAGTGACCGTCTGTTTTATATGTAAAAAAGTCGATGCCGCGGTATCCGGTAGGTATTGTGAGATTAACAGCATAAACACCCGCTCCCTGCCCCTGAACTAAAAATGGCGCATTATAGTTTTCAAAATCGGATTCTGAGACTGCGTTAGTTTGCACAATATTGAGTCCTCTCAGTCCTGCGCCCTCCTTAAGCTGTATAAGCGATGCTCCGTTGCCGCTGGCACTTACGCCATATTGTGTGAATATGGCTGTGCCGCCGCCGTTTGTATGGTGCTGGACATCCCATGTGCCTCTAAGCTCAACCCCGGCAGGAACGGTTATGGGGTTGTTCACCAAGTATCTGCCGCCGGGAAGATGTACGATGCCGCCGCCGGCATTGCCCATCGCATCAAGGGCGTTTTGCAGCTCTGACGATACGTCAACCGAGGGGGCAATATTGTTATTTCCGGTTGCACGAGTTAAATCAACTCTGAGCAGATTGTCTGCCCATGCTTTGGGATGTTTGCCTATATCAATTTTCACACCCTTTGGCATAGGCTCAAAGGTATAGGCATCACTTTTGGTTTGGGTGACATTGGATGTATTTCCGCCCGGATCCACAGCCAGTACACCATTGCTGCCGGAATTAATTGATTTGACGGCTGAGCCGCCTTGTTTTGAAACATGGTTGCCGCCGGAGTTAAATCTGCTCTGGGCGATCAGCAGATTATTGTTGCCGGCTACCGTGACAGCAGTGGAGCCGTAATTAGAAAAACTACAGTTTTCAAAGGAAATCACAGCCTTGCTGCCCATGCTGGCCTCGGTAACGAGCGGTCCTATAAAATCACAGCCGTTGAACTGAACTGCTGTGCTGTCCTCTTGATATGAGCCTCCCCAATGCCCCCTGCCAAAATCCTTGCCAAAGTATGCCGATTCATCTCCGCCGAATACCGAGCCGGAAATAAGCAGACCATAGCTGTTTACACCATCTATATGAATAGCCTTTTGGCAATTTTGCATATTCAGCCCATAGAACTGGGCATTTGGGGTTTCTCCGGCAGGAACCCGCACTCCATCGACTAGCGCGTACTCCCTGCCTACCCACATACCGATTTTATAGCCGGTCACCTTCAAATTAGCAACATACTCCCAGTCGGAACGGTGCATCTCAAATCCTGTAGCATTGGTCTTGGTATAGTTAACCACTGATGTTGAATCGGGTGTGTCAGCAAGACCTGAATTTGACCAGTAGTCGCCGATATTAACACCTTCTATACGCCCTATGTCGGTACAGGTGTGAACCCTAATTCCCGCCGAAAGGGCGGTAATTTTGCTGTTGAGGACATAGTGCATCTCGCTTGGTGCCGAGTGGAAGCCGTTATATGAGTTTACAAGCGTAACGTGTTCTATAGTCGCGCTGTTGCCTTCTCTTTGGAAAAGTGTCCATGGATATGGGATAGCAGTACCGCTGCTGATGCTTTGCTGGGGATGCCAAATCGACAGGCTGGTAACGCCGGTGCCGCTTTCCATCTGGATAAACCTATCGGATACGTTTCTTAGCATTGCCCCGCCTGTTTGGCTCTCTGTTTCTCCCGTATCCACATAAGTATCTGCGTTTGAGGTGTTATGCCCGGAATATACTGCAAGAACAGTGCCTTGAACAGTACCGCCGTTTGTGTCCGGGTCAATCCAGTCTCCCCTAAGCTGTACACTTGCCGGCAGATTTAAAACATAACGGTATGAATAGGTTTGGCTGTTATAGGACATTGTTTCGCCAACATCGGTGCGGAAGGCATATGTACCCGCCGGGGCGTATACCACACCGCCGCCGTCAGCGCGTGCGGCATCAATTGCATTCTGAAAGGCTACTCGGTTGCAGCTGTTAGCTTCGTTTGCACCGTAATCAAGCACATTAAAGTCGGATACAAGATAGTCTTTTGTGGGGTAGTTAGTTTCATCGCCGATTGTACGCTTGATTTGCTTGGCGAAGTCATCCACGCCAGTGCCGAAAACTTCAATTTCGATGATTTTAATGCTACTGATAACAGGACCGCCACCAAAACGGATTTGGTTGCCGTGACCTTGAGCTGTGTTGAAATTACAACCATCCAGCCTGACACGAAAAGTCCGCCATGAGCCGTCATTGTTCCTGGGGAAGCTTGGTGATCCGGCGTGTGTATCCCCGGAGCTGCTTGTATACTGGGCATTGAAATCACCGCCGTTGTTCAGATAGGTAATCTCCAGCCAAACGGAGCCTGCATTTTTAATTGCAGAATTATAAACATACAATTGAAGAAAATCATAGCTTCCGGCAGTGCCGCATCCGCAACCGCTAGTATGCTCGCCGCCTCGTACCGCCCATCTGCTGTCTGGGCCGTGTTGCGCCATAACAACATCATGCCCATCCCCGCCGTTGCGGAACGCCAGCCCATCGTTGTTAACACCACCGATAATAATATCGCTCCGCCCAATTTCCGCCAGAGTACCTGAAGTTACCGCAGTACCCGACACCGTAACCGAGGCCTCTGCCAAAGCCGCCAAGGCATTTTTATTGGGGACTACCGCCAGCTGTAGGATTAAGGTTAGGGATAACAGTATGCATAGGGTCACCTTTGTTCGTTTCATTTTCATTTCAAAAACTCCCTTTTAATATTTAGTTCCTTGTGAGCCTGCCTTTTTCATGCAAACAGCCATCAAATTTTACAGACAGCTTACCTGGTATTATATATAATGCCATAAAAAAAATCGCTTGTCAAGATTTTTCGTGCGGCAGGAGTGGACAATAGCACTGATTGCAGGAAGTCTAATACGGAGAAGGGCAGCTCGCGGGAATTAGGGTCACGATTTTGACGGAATTTCATTTTTGCTGCGCCGAAAGCATTATAAGCATCTACAAAAACTTCCATCACCGCTTTGAGTGCC
>WRLU01000033.1 GCA_009777475.1 Oscillospiraceae bacterium
TTTGCCCCACTTCGGCGGGGGAAACTTTGCGCCCCCCCCCCTTTTTGCGCCTTTTTTTTCCGCCCTTTTTTTTCCCCTTTTTATTTTTCCCCCCCCCGGGGCCCCCCCCCCCCCCCCCCCGGCCTGTAACAGCGGTCAAAAAAATTTTACTACCTCTCCCCAATGGTACTTGCCCGCCATTTCCTTCAATGCTAACCTTTTTAATACACTGGGCGTTTTGCCCCGAAAATTAAAAAAGGGAGAGAAAAGAAGAATGAGAGAGATGAAAAAGCTATTGCACCCCAGGAGGGGGATCGCGCTGATCTTGGCGCTCACATTTGTGCTGGGAATGATGCCTACATCAGTCGCCGTAACTACACCTACCGGCGCGGGCATAAAGCCGTATGAGGTGACGCACGACAGCATAACGGTAGAAATCAGTGCAGACTATGGAGAACACATCGATTACAAAAGGGGCTACACAGTACATTGGCTCGATGGTGTTACCTGGAAAGAAATGAGTTGGGTAGGCCCGGAGAGGCACAGGGTAACCGGCCTGAGTCCCGCGACAGAGTACAAGATTAAGGTTGACCTTTACTTTAACAGCGGCGGGGGCGATGAAATATGGGGCTACGGCGAAACCTGGATAACAACCCTGCCAGCCCCGGCTCCATCCCCTGTGCCGGAATTATCGCGGATTTTGCGTTTCGAGATTGAAAGCGTGACTCATGACAGTGCAAGCATCATAGCGGCTATGCTGCCCGCGCCCGGCGCGCCCGCTGTGCCGGAGTTTGCCTGGACCGGCGGCCCGACCCCGGCTCCATTGACTCAATATCTGCCCACCCAGCACATAGCTGGAGACAGGTACCGTTTTTCTGTGGATGGGCTGACACCTGGCACTCAATATACCTTCAGGGCAAGAGCGGCGGCTGACTCTGGCTTCCCTGCCGGTGAATTTAGTGCAGTTGCACTGAGTACATTACCCGCGACACCCGAACCCGGAGCCACAGCTGAGCCTGAACCCACGGCGTCACCAACGCCGGCTCCTACAGGTGCGCCAATTGGTCATCTAACGATTTTGGAGATAACCGACAGCAGTGTTACCTTCGCGGTACCACAGCTGCTGACCGAGCAGCAGGTTTGGTTCCGCGGCTGGAAAGGCGATGTTGCGGAGATCGGGGCGAACGCCCTGACTCCGGGGGGAACTGTAGCAACCGGATCTGAATTCACCTTTGACAGCCTGGATGATGATACGGTATACACCTTCCGGGTGCGTTCCCATGCCGGAAACGGTTACACGGCGGGTGCCAACACCGATATTACCCTAAAAACACTTGCCGCGGATCCCGATCCTTCTGAAGAGCCCACCACTGAGCCAACGAGTGAACCCACGGCCGGACCTACGGAGGAGCCTACTCCTGAGCCGACGGAGGGACCCACCACTGAACCCTCGGGTGAGCCGGAGCCTGTATCTCCAACAGCTGAACCTACCGGTGAGCCTGGGGTCGCCACTAAGCTGGCAGGCGCGCTGGTTGCAAGCGGCTTGGAGTTTATTAGCAATGATCACTCCAGCATCACAGTAAGCGAAGCTGTTTTAGAGGAATTGGGCGGTGGCATACCAGCAGAGCAGAATGCCGAGTATGCTATACTGGAGGTCAGCGGAATGATGTCCGGTCCCGGGGACTGGATGAATTCATCCGGTACGGGTCTCGCGCTTGCCGATGGTAAAGCGGTATTCAGCGGCTTGACAGCCGATACGGCATACATCGTCTTTGCGCGTTCGGAGGCAAACAGTGACTATTATTCAGGCAAGAGGTCATTTGTTGTTGTAACCACAGAAAAAGCACCTCTGCCCCCCAAGGAACCAGGCTCTGTTCTCAGCGGAAGGCCTGAGATGGAATCAAAGACCAGCACTGGAATTATATTAAAGGCCGATAGCGTGACTGTGGCTGATGCCAGTGGCCAGGATGTGGAATACGGAATAAGCGAAAAGCTCCTTGGCGGCGACTTTACACTTGTGGACGGATTCGCCTTCTTTGAAGACGACATTAGATGGGCTGACGGTGTTGAGTTCAGCGGACTGACCCCGGGCAAAACCTATTACTTCTTTGCCCGCTCAAAAGAAAACGATACTCACAACACCGGAAACGTAATCCTGCGTGAATCGCCCTCAGGCAACAGCCTGCTTGCAGTCACTACCTTCAAGCTTGGCTCTGAGATAAGTATCTCCGTCACGGAGGAAACTCACGATAGCATTACCGTGGACGCAGAGCTGAGTGAACCAACCGGGCAGGAGATCGAATACGCCATAAGCCAGCCAGGCGGCATCACCCCTGGCACCTGGGGTTCAGATAATGTATTCAGCGGCTTAACCGCTCAAACTAAATACACAATATTTGCTCGTTCCAAGGGCTCTGGTACCGATGGTGAATATGAAGAAGGAGAACGAGTACACATTGTCGCGGCTACAAAAAAGGAAGACAAGGAGCTGGGAGATAACCTCAGCGGGACCCTCAGCGCGGACAGCAGGGGCAAAACTCTAATAATTCTGGGCGGCGTCTCGGCAGACGGAAATACGCAGGAGGTTGAGTACTGCATAGATGGCGGTCAATGGCAAAGCAGCCCTGCTTTTGGCGGTTTGCAAGCCGGAACTCCCTACACCTTCCATGCCCGCACCAAAGAAAATGACACCTGCAAGGCAGGGGATCCGGTAAGCACGGAGATCAAAACACTGTATGAGGGTGCTGATGTAAAAGCCTTTGAAGCAGAAGACGTTACGCACAATACAGTTGACCTGAACGCTGAATTGTATGATAATCAGGAGAACACAACGGCTCAGAGTATTGAATACACAGTAAGCGAAATCAGCGGCATGACAGAGCTAAGCTCAGATTGGGTTAGTCAGCCGGTTCTTGATAACCTGAATCCAAATACTACCTATGTCATCTTTGCCCGCTCCGCAGAAAATGATGACTATGCCTCAGGAAACAGGTCATTCATCGTAATAACAACAAATAAAGCTCCAAAAACAGCAGGTGCCTCAATAAGCGGGGCAGCCCTTGAAGCCGTTGAGGTAACGCGAAACAGCGTAACTGTGGGCTGGGTTGGTGATATAGAACCTGATACCGGCACCCAGGACATAGAATACGCCAAAGCCATTGCAGGCTCATCCCCCGAAAACGATGATTATCAAGACAGCCCTGTGTTTACAGAATTAGATGCCGGAACGTCCTACGACTTCTACGCCCGTGCCGGGGAAAATGAAACCCACAATGCCGGTGCGCCAGCAAAGCTTCTGGATGCCCAGACCCTTGCCGCGCCTGTTATGCCCACTGGCACAATCACTGTTGAGACAGACAGCTGGGGAAGCTTTTTGAGAACCATTACCTTTGGGGCGTTTTTTGAAGATACCGTTAGTGTTACGATTGAGAGCGGTTCGGCCAGTGACACAATTGAGTACTTTGCCTATCAGTCATGGTTCCCATTACAGGAGAGCACCGACTGGGAGCAGATAAACTGGACTGCCTACCAAGACCCGTTCAGCCTTTCGGGAGACTGGAGGGGCATTGTGTACGCCAGGATCACCAATTCCGATGGCAGTATAGTCATCAGCTCGGACGGGGTAACAGTTGAAGCAACACCAACGCCCACTCCAACACCTACACCAACGCCTACGCCCACTCCCACTCCCACGCCTGCCCCAACGCCTACCCCAACACCCGCTCCCACGCCTACTCCCGCTCCTACACCTACACCAGTGCCGGAATTGATTAACATTGCTATTGAAAGAAATAACCCGGCTGGCGGTAAGGTCCAAGGCGGCGGAACTCTGGAAAAGGGCGTAAGACACACGGTTACCGCATCGCTTAATCTCGGATATGAGTTTATAGGCTGGTACGGCGGAAGAACAAAAAAGTCCAAGCTGCTGAGTACAAAACGCAATTATACCTTCACTGTCAGCAAGCACACCATTTTGCAGGCACGCTACCGCACCATAGACTACAAGGTCCGCTTCAAGCTCAATGGGGGTAAATGGGCAAAGGGCACGGTCGTCCCCAAGCATTACACCTATGACAAGGGCTTGACAGAATTGGGCATACGGCAGCTGAAGGTCATCCGCGACGGCTACAGATTTGTAGGCTGGTATTCGGAGGGTTCTATGAGGAAGAAAATCAGGCGTATCGGCAGAAGAAAACGCGGCGATGTAATCCTGCGGGCAAGATGGACAAAACGCTGACCGCCGTAAAATCATTATAACAAAAAAGGAACCCGCCAGCTTGGCGGGTTCCTTTTTTGCGCGGAAAACGACAGGTAAGATAAAAAATCAACACCGTTTACAAAGGGCTATGCCCCAGCCCGGCAAAGCCGGAATTAACAGAGTGTTTTTTTGCAAAAAATATGCCCTTACGGGCAAAGAAAAAACACGCAACCCCACGTCCCTCACTAAGCAGCAAGGGAGCGGTACTCGTGTTTTTCCATATGCGGGGGGGGGGAGTTATTGCCCCCTAGGCATCTGCTGTATCCCCATCATCCTCTGGGGCAGAACACTTGCTGAATGAAAAATTGTAAGCCTTTGAATTTTTTTCAGGGAAATCCATTTCAGGGATTTTTGAAGAGTAACTGAATTCCTCCTGGTACACCCTTGGATGATTCGCGACAGTCTCCTTGATAAATTCTTGGATTGTTTGCATTTTCCTTCAGACTCACCTTTCTATTTTTTTATTCTTAACAATAGTGAGGAACGAGGAAAATGCTCCTTCCTCACTATTGAATAAGCGCAGACACTCGAATGATATCCCAAAACGAGTCACCAGTATACCACAACTAAAACCAAAAAGCAAGACCTATATGCTGGAGGGATCAGATAACTCTCTCCACCTATCCAGCATATAGGAAATTATTTCATTATGACACTTATGTTCGGGGAGCATGAATTCTTTTAATTCTTTGAAAAAACTGGACTTATTAGTGGTTTTTTTGTAATGCTCAATGCCAGCTTGTATGAAACAATCTATGATATTTCTTCCAGTTGCTTCGAATCCCCTGTTTGTTTGATGTGCGCCATAATCAACCATATATTGGGTGATTATGGCTTTGCCGTACTCTTTGCCATCAAGTTTGTTTTTTATCCGTTCTTCTAATTTTTCCATTTGCACAAGAATTCTTTTATCGTCTTCATCCTTTGCCTTTTCACTTGCAATATCTTTCCTAATATCATCAAGCCTATTTTGGAGCTTTTGCTTGATATCATCAAATTTTTCTTCAATATCTTTTTTATTAAAATTAAACATATTAGTCAAAACTGTTCCAATGCGAAGAATACTTAGGTCGTTATCGGGGAAAATAATCTCAAATTCAGCTTTGTCCTCTGACATATAGTTTGTTATGTGATCTAAATACCGCTGCAAATCAAATCCGAGTACACTAATTGCCAACGAATCGGAAAATGATTCCACAAATAAGTCTGCCACTATTTGAGCCAAATTGTCCCTCCTATTGTAAATAATATCCTTATGAATAGTATCTGTGTACTTGCGAATCTCATCTTTGACTTTTTCATAATCCAAAGACACCATGGGGTATGAGTTCGTGACAAATTCGTTGCCCCTCGTAATAAATTCATCAATAATAGAAGTTTTATTATTGCTATCAGTTATATGCCCCGCAAATATACCGCTAAGGAGTTTGATGTAAAGTCCAACCTGTGAGGCATAGTCCTTCTGCTTATCCAAATGTAGTGACATTTGTTCCTTTTTAAAGATATCGTGCAGGTATTCTGCTATACACTCTATAGTCTCTTTTTTGAATTCTTGCGCTATAGTGGGGCCATTATGGAGTGTAGGGTTTGATGGGTAGTTAATATCAGCGTTAGGTTCTATTGCTTCAGTAAAAATTTTATACGCCAGTTCATTTGCGATATATTTGATAGTATATTTCATTCTCAAATTCGCAAGCTCTTCAGGGAGAGCAATCAGGTGGAAAAGCTCATGTGTCATGCGGAAGACAGAATCGCGGACACGGTACAGGTGTGACTCAGGCATTTGTATGGTGGCTATTTTTCGCTCCTCGTGCATATGGGCAAACCACGTTTTAGCCTTTATTTCATCCACACCGCCGCTTGTGAGCAGAAAGGTTGTTTTTTCAGTATCCACGCCAAGGTTCTTTGCCATTTGTATTAATATGGAGTAGTATGCCATGATAATTTTCTTAGCGGCTCCCATAGCTTGGTGAGAGAGAACCTTTCCCTCTGCCCATTTGCCGTCTGCCTTTGCGAAGTCATGTGTAATATGCCGAAGCTTACTTCTAAGCTCATTCAAGTCATTGTTGATTTTCTCGATTGTCTCACGCTCTGGGATACCCTCATAAACTCCCTTAACAAGCTTGAACATATTATCAAGAAAGGGCGTGAGCATACAGTTGACATCAAAATTATGATCCTTCTCCGCAAAGTCAAAATAGTAACGGAGCAACTCGGAATAGCCCTTTTGCAATCGTGAACAGGATATCATTATTCCGTGTTTTTTTAGAAAATAGTTGTGTCCCTTGACTGATTTACCGTTTAAATCGCACCCGAAGGCTTCGTTCATGCCTTCGAGAATTTTACAGTGAACCGCTGTCTCGCTTCCATCCTTGTACTCACCAAGCTCGATGCGTTTAACATGCTGAATCCCATCCTTCTTTAGGTTTAGGGTGGTTCTCATGCTGCTGATCCAGCCCGATTTCAGCAGCTCGAGGAGTGTCTTATCTTGACCATTAACGTACATATCGGTGTATTCCCAAATGTCCTTTTTGCTGTGGAGTATTATATCGGAGTGGCCGGATGCCATATGTATATAAAAATATTTGATTAACACCCTGGTAACTTCTTCTATTTTGCTCGTATCAGTTAAATTCATCCTAATTGATAGGGAGACAGCTTTAGCCTTGTCCAGACTGCACGTCTTCCAGCTTTCTTTGGCAGTGGCTACATTTTTAATCGCCGGAACTAGAACCGAGGAAGAGACAAAGCCATCCTGCTCCCTCAAATCGTAGAGCAATTTGAGTGGCGTGTAAAAGTTATTGCTTCGGCATAAAATAGCATAATCTGCTGTGCCGATGCTGTTTTGAATATCAAATAGAGCCTTTGCGCTTGAATTCTCTTCTTCTGCCTCTTCCGCCGCTTTGCGAACGGCCTCCATCAGCCTTTTTGTTATCTCTTCATCAGCATTTTCTCTTTTAATAGCATCCCGCTTGAGGTCGAGCAATATAACCGACAGCAAAGGCTTGTCGTTGCCGGAATCCCCAGGAAGGTCGGCTATATGAGCTTCTCTTTCACAAAACAACGATTCACAACTCATATCCTCTATAAGCTTATCGAACACAGTACTCCGGAAGAGCTTTATTTTATATCTGCACTCATAGTCCTCCTTCGTGCTGTGGCAATCACATTTAATAATGTCAGAATTGGGGGAGAAGTTATCAATCCCATCAAAGCTCACCGTGGTCAGCGAGGAGTGGTATCCTAATACTGAATAAATATCATGGCTAGCTATGTGAGGTGCATCCGGATGTTTTTTCTGGTTTTCTAATTTTTTCATATGCCCTTTGCATGAAAACCTTGATAAATAGATTACTGTCCCCTTTAAGTTGTCACTCACAGCCAAGCCCACCCTTCATTGCATGTTTTTAACTGAATTTTCAGCATAATATCACATAAAAACTCTCTTGTCAAGCGTTTTTTCGCCAAAAATTTTTGGGCCGAAGGAACCCCGGTAGATACCCCCCAAAAAAACTCTTGCCGCCGGTTCTGCTATGTGATACAATGCCCGAGGAGCTTAGGGCTTGTTAAGAGCCTGCTCTAAATCTTCCCGGAGTATGTGAGGTATATTATGCGAAAAAATGAAATCCGCAGCTTGGTCATGGCGGCATTGCTTGCCGCATTGGATATTGTTACGACACGGACATTATTTGCCCAGGCATTTATGCCGCCCGGAACATTTGAGGTGCGTGTGAGCTTGCAGTTTTTATGGTATGGGCTGGCAGGATGGCTTTTAGGCCCGGGCTGGGCTATAGGGTCAGCTGTTTCGGGCGATTTGATTGGGTCAATGATGAATGCCGGCGGCACCGGGACATTTTTCCCCGGCTATACCCTGACGGCGTTGGTTTCGGGGTTGGCGTGCGGTATGCTTTTATACAAACGCCAGCCGCGGCTGTGGCGTGCGTTGCTTGCCTCCGGGGCATACTGTCTCCTCATTACCCTGCCCCTCACCTCTCTTTGGAGGTCAATGACCGGTGAAGGCGTTGCCGCGGTTTCATTCGAGACGGCGTTTTGGGTGGCGTTGCCTTGGCGGGCGGCTTTGGTTGCCCCATACGGCTTAATCTTAGCTGGAGTGCAAAAAGCTCTTGACAGGCCTTTTGGGAAATTATTTCTATGAGCGTTTTTTTTGCCGGGGCATATGATATTGCCGTCATAGGGGGCGGTCATGCAGGGATTGAGGCTGCCTTGGCAGGGACACGCTTGGGCTGCCGCGTGATTTGTTTTTCAACACAGTTGGATGCCATAGGGAATATGCCCTGCAATCCATCGGTGGGGGGGACTGCCAAGGGTCACCTTGTAAGGGAAATTGATGCTTTGGGCGGGGAGATGGGCAGAGCCGCCGATGCCTGTTGCATACAGTACCGTATGCTCAACCGGGGCAAGGGGCCGGCAGTACACTCTTTGAGAGCGCAAGCAGATCGTTTAGCCTACAGGGCATATATGAAGCGTGTTTTGGAGCAGCAGGAAAATCTCAGCTTGCATCAAGCAGAGATTGCAGATATAAAGCTATCGCATAACGGTGCCGTGTCATCGGTAATTACTGCCCTTGGAGGGGAGTTTTTTGTTAAAGCCGTCATTCTTGCCACCGGAACATTTCTAGGCGGACGAGTAATTACTGGGAATCATTTTTTTTTAGGAGGGCCGGACGGTTTAGCCGGGGCTTATGCCCTGCCGGAGGTCTTAAGACGCCTGGGGATCCCCCTCCGCCGTTTCAAAACAGGTACGCCTCCCCGCGTTTTGGGGCGTACACTGAACAGGGACAAAATGCAAATTCAACAAGGGGAGGATACGATACAGTTTTCTTTTGAAGCTACTGGCACGGTACGCAATCAAGCTTGCTGCTGGCATACATGGACAACGCCGGAAACCCATGAAATTTTGCGGCGTAATCTTGACAAGAGTCCGCTATATAGCGGACTTATAGAAGGCACCGGTCCTCGTTACTGCCCATCCATTGAAGATAAAATAGTCCGCTTTGCGGACAAGGATCGTCATCCCATTTTTTGCGAGCCGATGGGGGTGGATGACGGAGAATATTATTTGCAAGGACTTTCCTCATCCATGCCATTGGACGTACAGCTTGAGGTTATCCGTTCGGTCCCGGGCTTGGAAAATGCCGAGATGACCCGTCCGGGTTACGCGATAGAATACGACTGCTTAGACCCGCTTTGTCTGTCGCCCTCTCTTGAGACGAAAAAAATCCCGGGTCTGTTTGGTGCGGGGCAGGTTTGTGGCTCCTCAGGATACGAAGAGGCTGCGGCATTAGGTTTGTGTGCTGGAATTAACGCCGCGTTAGGGGTGCTTGGAAGGAAGCCGCTTGTCTTAGGACGCTCGACAAGCTATGCAGGCACCTTGATTGACGATTTAGTCACTAAAGGAACTGATGAGCCCTACCGCATGATGACCTCCCGCAGTGAATACCGATTGCTCCTCCGGCAGGACAATGCCGATATACGCCTCACCCCGATAGGGGCTGAAATAGGTCTGATTTCACAAGAAAGGCTTCAAAAAACATTAGACAAATATCATCGCATAAATACTGCGATAAAGCGTGCTGAGGGGTTAGTATTGCCACCATCTCAATCGCTTTCTCATATTTTAAAAAAAGCCGGTTCCCCTATTCCGGTTAGCGGAATACGCATGGCCGATCTGCTCCGCCGGCCCGAGCTGACCTGGGAACGATTATCGTCACTTGATCCCGAGGCACCTGAACTTAACGCTCAGGAATGGGAGAGTGTTGAAATCTGTATAAAATATCAAGGGTACCTTAGTCGCCAGCAGTCACAAGCAGAGGCCTTTGGGCGTATGGAAAGCCGCCGGATACCCGGCGACTTGAATTATGACGATATTTCGGGGCTGCGTCTGGAAGCGCGGCAAAAGCTCGGTGTAGTGCGTCCGCGCAATTTAGGCCAGGCGGGACGCATTTCGGGGGTATCCCCCGCCGACTTAACTGTTTTAATGATATATTTGGAGAAATAGTTCCCGCAAGGCATACACTCACTGCCCGCCGTTATCCGCCGTCAGTAGTTCTATGTTTATTTGATAAATCTCTTCAATATTTTTTTTGAAATTTTTACACAGTATCCCAGCCTGTTTTTCATTGCCGGCAATCATTCGCAGGGAAAACAAGAGACACTTGCCATCAGTAAAGCTGCCTTCAAAATATAGCCCATCCTGATTATTATCAACATTAACTGAAATACAGCGGTTGAGCTTCTGCCTCTCTGTCCAGAGTGCCGCCGATTCACGCAAGGCCCGGCGCAGTGAGCTGGGCAGCTCTTTTTCTACAACAGCGGCATTGTCTGCCCCGGCTTGTGAAATATACAGGGAATTGTTTTCATCCGTTAAAATTTGCTCAGCTTCAATTAGGCTGCCTAAGGCGTCAGCAAAGACGAAATAATTAGCATTGTCATCAATCAACGTGAGAACCTGTAGCTCATCCCGCCCGATGGGATCAGGCAGAAGCCCCAGAGTATATATAATTAATTTTTTCATATCCGAAATTTGTCCGGAAAACCCATAACGCGGCAAGACATCCCCTCCGATTCTTCCTACAGTGTATCACAAGCATTTTAAAAAGACAAAGGTTAATTCTCGCTCCCAACGGAAAGTAAATCTAAACCTTGGCGAATCGTTAGTCTTGACGTGACATCTTTACGAGCCGAGGATTTTATATTTTGGTTCATTTCTAAAACGTATCTTACAATAAGCAGGCTTTGAGTGATCACTTCGGGAATTCAATATTCAACGGTGAATGCTTTTTAATTATATGCTCGTTCACCTTCACGTTTGCTTTCTCCGTCAATGTCCTAATATGATTATCAAATTCAACCCTATCAGATTTTTTCGATTCGTTTTCAGAGTACGCCTTCTCGATGGGGCTATTTTCAGATAAATGTTGGCGTATTCCAACAGCGATATGGTATGTATCCTCAGTGTAAAAGGGTTTATCCTCCTCCATCCTCATCAGCTCGTCAACAAAGCTGGGGATTTTTGCAGTATATTCTTCATTGTCCGAGGATATAACAGCCACAGACAATGGGCGGAACTCTTGAAATTCATCGTTGTGTTCTATAAGGTGGTTTTTATATACCTCGTCAATGGATGTCCCTTTTTCAAGCATAGAAACATATTCCTCTGCAAGACTTTTAAACGAATCTATCTCCGAATCCGAATATATCTTACCATCCATGCTGTATTTATTGATAAGGAAATACTTTGCGGATGCGAGCTTTACGGCAGCATCACCGATAGTTTCTTCCTCTGGATTATCTGTGGAATATTTCTCAAACAGAAGATCTGCGTACAAAAAACTGCTGTGGGCAATGTCAAAGAGATCTCTTGGGCAATCATTGCTCTCAAAGATTTCTTTGTCCGTTTTCCAACGTTGCGAAAGATAGGTGTCAAGCAACTCCTCCTCTGCATATCCAATTTTGATCCTTTGTGCATCTAACTCTGTTTTGACAGTGTAGTCGTACACAATTTGCGATAGTGCCCTTTCCTCAATCCATTCGGCGACCGGGAGACCGTCAATTTCCTGCGAGAACAAATCTGTACCGGGGCCGGCAACTTTAGTCCGCGCAGACATGGTTTGCTGAATTACATACGTTTTGTAAATTTCAGCATCGACTTCATAGTCATCGACTTTTATGGCGTAACCATCAATCAGAAAAGGATTGCTACCGAATTGAAACCATAACACAGATGCAAGGATAACAAGCAAAGCACCGGGTACAGCCCCAAATAATATAATCTTTCGTTTAGTTGACATTGCCGTCCTCCCAAATAAGCTTTTTTTGATTATACAATCAGTTGCCATTAAAGTCAAACCTTTTGCATCGCATTTCAAAAAGATTAGAATTTGTTAGAGTTTTTTTGTGGTATAATATACCCTGTCTAATAAGCTAAAAAGAACTCTGGGTTAAAGCGAGGTGACCAGCTATTATGAAAGAGAATACCTCTGAAGCTGCTAAAAGGAAAAGGAGGTCGGGCAAATCAGCCAAACCAGAGGAGGTTGTGGAATATCTTACAGAGGTTATGCGCGGGGACACAAGCAGCTCAGCACGTTTGAAGGCGGCTGAATTGCTAGGTAAAAAGTATGGGATTTTTTCCGAAAGGCCCACCGGCTTAGATATAAAGCCGGTAGTGATTTCAGGAGACAATGACCTGGAGGATGTATAATAGATTTCCTCGGAAATTAAGGTGTAAGTGGCTAATTGTAAAAAAGGGGGCTGAACATTGACAAAATTATATTTACCCACTCTTGTAGGCAGAGGTTACGGCTCATTCTGGCGGTTTAAGGGGCGTTATCGGGTTGTTAAGGGGTCGCGCGCTTCTAAAAAATCCAAAACGACCGCCCTGAATATTATTACCCGGATGATGGAATATCCTACGGCAAACACCTTGGTGGTCAGAAAAGTATTCCGCACACTCAAGGACAGCTGCTTTACAGAGCTGAAGTGGGCAATAAAACGACTAGAGGCAGAGGCTTGGTGGGAGGTTAAAGAATCCCCGCTTGAATTGACATACAAGCCTACTGGGCAGAAAATTTACTTCAGAGGACTAGACGATCCGCTAAAAGTAACCTCAATAACGGTTGCTAATGGAGTTTTGTGCTGGATGTGGATTGAAGAAGCCTACGAAATTTCCAAAGAGTCTGACTTTGATATGTTAGATGAATCTATCCGGGGTGCAATACCGGAGGGAATGTTTAAACAGATAACACTGACATTTAACCCCTGGAATGAACAGCACTGGCTTAAAAAACGGTTTTTTGACAGGCAGGACGGTAACATATTAGCTATGACTGTAAATTATCTGTGCAATGAATGGCTAGATGATGCAGACAGAGAGGTTTTTGACACAATGGCAAAACAGAATCCACGTCGCTTTAAAGTAGCCGGCATGGGTGAATGGGGTATTGCAGAGGGATTAATTTACGAAAACTGGGAAGAACAATCCTTTGATTTGAACGAGATTCGCAATCGTGTCGGTGTGCAATCTGCCTTTGGCTTGGATTTTGGATACACAAATGACCCTTCAGCATTATTTTGCGGGCTAATTGATCCTGTATCACGTGAGATATTTGTATTCGATGAGCTATATGAAAAGGGCCTGACTAACCGAGAGCTGTACCAACATATTGCGGCCAAGGGATTCTCCAAAGAAAAAATATCGGCAGACAGTGCCGAGCCTAAGAGCATAGACGAGTTAAGGGAGCTTGGGCTGCAGCGCATACAGCCGGCACGCAAAGGCCCCGACAGTGTTTGCAATGGAATACAGCTGATCCAGGGGCATAAAATCATTGTACACCCGAATTGTGGGAGTTTTCTTACTGAGCTTAGTAACTACACTTGGGGAGAGGATAATTTCGGCAGGAAAATCAACGTTCCGGCATACGGCTTTGATCATTTAATGGATGCCATGCGCTACGCTGCCGCAGATGCTGTCCGGGGCGAAATTTTCAGCTTTGCCTGATATTATCTGTATTCTGTGTGGACAAGTTGAAAAATGTGCCACCAGGCTTCAGTGCTGCCATATTGCCTCAATACTATAAAGGGAACCGCCGCCAGCCGTTTATTACGGTTTGGCGGCGCAGAAATATTTGTAACCCCCACTCTGGGCTTTACAATACGCTGTAAAGCATCTGGGCATATGTCGGAAACGGCCAATACTTGGCGGCTACAAGCGTTTCAAGCTCGTCAACAATCAGCCGCATTTCAGCCATAGCGGTGAAAACCCTGTCACGGTAAAAGCTTGCACAGTCAAAAATTCCCCTTGATTCCTTGGAATCCAAGACAGCGTCCTCCAAAGCAGTCAGCTTTTTTAGCAAGCACCCTGACAGTGAGGATATTTTGCTTAGCAAATGACTTTCTAGCGAACAATCAAATTCAGTCCTGTCATTTTTACTGTTCAAGAGAGCTGCCAATTCATTTTGATAGCTTATGCAGGCAGGAATAATTGAGCCTTTGGTCATATCAACCATAGTAAGTGCCTCAATGTGGATTGCCTTGCAATAGGCCTCCATAAAAATCTCATATCTTGAGCGGAGCTCGGTTTCAGCGAAAACATGGTGCTTTGTGAAAAGGGCAATGCTTTTCTCTGAAATAAACTCAGGGAAAGCATCTACTGTGGTTTTGAGGTTTGACAGCCCGCGCTTTAGGGCTTCCTCTACCCATTCATCGGAATAGTTGTTGCCGTTGAAGATAATACGCTTGTGATTCCGATAGGTTTTTTTGACTAGTTCAGCCAATGCGGCATTGAAATTATCCGTTTTCTCCAAAGCATCGGCAAACTGGCACAAAACCTCTGAAATAGCTGTATTAAGCACAATGTTGGGTCCTGAGATGGAAAACGCCGAGCCTAGCATACGGAATTCGAATTTATTTCCGGTAAATGCAAATGGTGAGGTGCGATTGCGGTCGGTTGTATCCTTTGGGAAGTGGGGAAGCACCGTGACACCGATTTCCATTGCCTGCTTCTCTTTTCCCTTGTAATCAGCACCGAGATCTATGGATTCGAGGATGTCAGTCAATTCTTCCCCTAGGAATATGGATATTATTGCAGGAGGAGCCTCGTTGGCACCTAATCTATGGTCGTTTCCGGCACTGGCAGAAGAAACTCGTAACAAATCTTGATATTCATCCACCGCCTTGATGACAGCCACCAAGAACAGTAAAAACTGGGCATTTTCATGGGGGGTGTTTCCTGGCTCGAGTAAATTGATCCCGGTATCAGTGCTTATAGACCAGTTATTGTGTTTGCCGCTACCATTGACACCCGCAAAGGGCTTCTCATGGAGCAGGCAGGCTAAATCATGGCGGTTTGCCACGCTTTTCAGCAGTTCCATAGTGATTTGGTTATGATCGGTGGCAATGTTGGCGGTTGAATAAATCGGTGCAAGCTCATGCTGTGAAGGGGCCACCTCGTTGTGCTTGGTTTTGGCGCAAACACCAAGCTTCCACAGCTCTTGGTCAATGTCCTTCATAAAGTCGCAGACCCTTGATTTTAAACATCCGAAATAATGATCCTCAAGCTCTTGACCCTTCGGTGGCCTGGTACCGAACAGTGTCCTTCCGGTATAAACCAAGTCGGGACGCGCCAAAAACAGCTCTTTGTCAATTAGAAAATATTCCTGCTCAGGACCGACTCCGGTCACAACACCCTGCACTTCACTGTTGCCGAAAAGCTTAACTATACGCATTGCCTGCTTGTTAAGTGCCTCCATGGACCGCAGGAGCGGCGTTTTTTTGTCAAGAGCTTCCCCGCTGTAGGAGCAAAAGGCAGTTGGGATGCACAACGTCCCATCCTTGATAAAGGCATATGATGTTGTATCCCAAATGGTGTACCCTCTAGCTTCAAAGGTGGATCTCAAGCCGCCAGACGGCAGACTTGAGGCATCAGGTTCGCCTCGGACGAGCTCTTTTCCTGAAAACTCCATGATAATTCTGCCATCGCCCTTGGGTACTATAAAGCTGTCGTGCTTTTCCGCCGTAATTCCGGTCAGAGGCTGAAACCAGTGAGTGTAGTGGGTGGCACCGTTTTCCACTGCCCAATCCTTCATTGCGTTGGCAACCACGTTTGCTACATCTAGCTCTAGATGTGTTCCCTGGGAAATAGTCTTTTTCAGCGCGTTATAAACGTCCTCCGGGAGCCGCGTATTCATTGCGGCATCATTGAACACCATGCTCCCGAACAGCTCGGTGACTTTGCATTTGCTCATTTTTCAAACACCCCTTTTTTATTTTGAACCCATTGCCTTGCAACGGTATTCTCTCAATTTTTTCACGAGCCTATCCTAGGCTTGCAATGTCCCCCTCTGCCTGCGGCATAGAAAGCAACAGGCAGAGGGAATTCTGGACACTGCTACTCATCGCCGGGTACCGAATCCTGCAGGGCGTGATAGCCCTCCTCCCCGGTACGTACCTTGATTACATTTTCCACATCGTAAACAAATATCTTTCCATCGCCTATGCTTCCGGTATACAGAACCTTCTTAACGGTATCTACTAACAGGTCAAGCGGCACCTTGCTGATAACCAGGTCAATTTGAATTTTCGGCATCAGCTGGGAGTCAACAGGTACACCGCGGTACATTTGGTTTCCGCGCTGTAATCCGTACCCTAGAACGTTGGTAACAGTGATTCCGGTAATTCCGATTTGGTCAAAAGCACTTTTCAGCACCTCAAACCTACTCTGTTTGGTAATTATGGTGACCTTCGTCATCTTAGTGCCGCTTGATACATCGGTTATCGTTACCGCCCTTTCAGGCGAAACCTTGACAGTCGGGCCGGAGTCCTTGTTACTGGGATTTAATACCTCTTGCAAGGCGGGGCCATCAACCGGAAGAAAGTCTGCATAGCTTCCACGCTCCATTCCATGCTCAGTGGCATCCAAGCCCATGATCTCCTCTTCAGCGGAAACCCTTAGTCCGTGGGCTTTGTTGACCAGGGTAAATGTAATGGTCATTACAACTGTGACCCATGCGGCAATTGTCAGCACACCGATAGCCTGTATCCCCAACAAACCGGCACCTCCGCCGTAAAATAATCCCTGTGCACCAGAAAGCACCTCGCCAGCCGACTCAATAGGCCTGGCAAACAGCCCGACTGCTAACGTACCCCATATGCCGCAGACGCCGTGTACCGCTACCGCGCCAACCGGGTCATCAACATGGAGCTTGAGATCAATAAACTCAACCGCAAGAACTAGCAGAATGCCCGCAATCCCGCCAATAATCAAAGCCCCTAGCGCATCCACATTGGCGCAGCCCGCCGTGATGCCCACGAGTCCACCCAACGCCCCATTCAGGGACATGGATACGTCTGGTTTGCCATTTTTAATCCAGGTGAAAATCATGGTCATCAGAGCCGCGGTTCCCGCCGCCAGGGTTGTAGTCAGGAAAATTGATCCAAGTTGCGGCAGGTTTTCTGCCGCCGCGCCGTTGAATCCGTACCATCCGAACCAGAGTATAAAGCAGCCGAGCGCACCTAATGTTAGTGAGTGACCCGGTATGGCATGGACAACTGTCTTGCCGGTTTTCGCATCTTTAGTATATTTGCCAAGGCGGGGACCTAGTATAGCAGCACCTACGAAGGCGGTGATGCCGCCCACCATGTGGATTGCGGAGGAACCTGCAAAATCAATAAAGCCCATCTGTGCCAACCAGCCGCCCTCATTCCACACCCAGCCTGCCTCAATGGGATATACAACAGAGGTGATGATAATAGTGTAGATTAAGTAAGCACTGAACTTAGTCCGTTCTGCCATGGCTCCCGACACGATGGTTGCTGCCGTGGCGCAGAACACAAGGTTGAAAACAAACCCCGAAAAATCGAAATTTTCAAAGTCAGCAAATATCCCGAGATTTGGTATTCCTATGAAGCCCAATACATATTCCTCGGCACACATGATGGTAAATCCGATAAAGGTAAAGCAAATTGTCCCCACGCAAAAGTCCATTAGGTTCTTCATTATGATATTGGCGGCGTTTTTTGCCCGGGTGAAACCTGCCTCCACCATCGCAAACCCCGCCTGCATAAAGAAAACCATTGCCGCAGCAAGCAAAAACCAAATGCCAAAATCCATATGTATCTTCCTCTCCTTAAAAATTTCTCAGCGTGTCCTTCCTCTTGCTCCCGCAGGGACGGTACGCTGTCCGACGGCGGTACCCTGATCTCCGGAAAATCAAAATAAGAAAGACGCCACGAATCGAAATTCGCGGCGTCTTTGCCGTTAGACAGATGATAGCACATGAGAATTTATTTGTCAAGCATTTTTTTTAATATTTTTTTTACAACTTCCGGATTGCCTGTTCCGCGCATTTTTTTCATCACTTGACCCATGAGAAAACCGAGAGCTTTTTCCTTGCCGGCATACCAGTCATCAACGGCACCGGGGTTTTCAGCTATGGCGGATTCCACGGCATGGGTAACCGCGCTATCGTCACTGACCATAAGAAGTCCTTTTTCGGCGATATAGCTTTCCGGGTCAACCCCATGCACAAATACGGCCCCAACTGTTTTCTTGTAGGCATTGCGGTTTATTTTCCCTTCTGAAAGCAACATAACCAATACCGAAAGCTTATCGGCATCTGCCGACAAATCCTCCGGAAGAGTATCGGTACTGTTCATTAGACGCATAATCTCGCCGGTAATCAAGCTCGCAGATTCTAAAGGGCAATTGCTCTTATCTGAAATGGCATCAAACAAATCGGAAATATTTTTGTGAGAGGTAAGCAGGGATGCTTGGGCAGCGGAAACTCCGTGTTCTTTAACATACCTCTCGCGTTTTTGGTGGGCCAATTCGGGAAATGAAGCTTTTATTTGCCTAAGCCAAGCATCGTCTATACAAACCGGCAAAAGGTCAGGCTCGGGAAAATATCTGTAGTCCTGGGCATTTTCTTTAGAACGCATCCCTGAGGATATTCCTTTGTCATCGTCCCAGCGTCGGGTTTCCTGCGTAATCTGACCGCCCGACTCTAAAATATTTATTTGGCGCTCTGATTCATATTCAATTGCCCGCGCAACAGCCTTGAAGGAGTTTAGGTTTTTCATCTCGGTGCGTACACCTAAGTGTCCGCCTGGCTTGCGAACCGAAAGGTTAACATCGGCCCGGATGGAACCCTCCTGCATCTTGCAGTCGCACACACCGAGATACAAGAGCGTTTCCCTGAGCTTTTCAAGATAAGATATTACTTCTCCTGCCGTGCGGAAATCCGGCTGTGATACTATTTCCAGCAGGGGCACGCAGGAGCGGTTAAAGTCCATCAGGGTACTGCCGGTTCTGGCATCATGTATGAGCTTTCCCGCATCCTCTTCCATGTGTATTTGACGTATATTAATAGTTTTCTTTACACCATCCGATTCAATTTCCATATGCCCATTACAGCAAATAGGGGAGTATAGCTGCGATACTTGAAAGGCCTTTGGCAAATCTGGATAAAAATAGTGCTTGCGGTCGAATTTGCAGCTTTGTGCAATTTCACAGTTTAAGGCAAGCCCTGTGAGAACTGCATATTCCACCACTGCCCGATTGAGCCTTGGCAAGGTACCCGGCATTCCCGAGCAAACCGGACATACGTGGGTATTAGGCTCACCGCCAAAAGCGGTGGTGCAGGAACAGAAAAGCTTGGATTTTGCCGAAAGCTCGGCATGGACCTCCAGTCCCATAACAATTTCCCAGTTCAAAGCAGCACACCCCCCGGAATTTTTGCATGATAATCGGTGCGGGATTGATATATTCGCCCTACACCGATAAGCTTTTCTTCTGAAAAAGCGTTTCCTATAAGCTGAAATCCTATTGGCATGCCTAGTCTGTCAAACCCGCAGGGGAGAGCTATTGACGGAAGCCCTGCCATATTAACAGAGGCTGTATACATATCCCCCATATACATCTTCATGGGATCGTCGATATTTTCACCTATCTTATATGCTGTGGAAGGAGCGGTTGGAGAAAGTATCATATCAAATTTCTCAAACAGCTTGCTGTAAGCGTTTTTAATCAGACTACGTGCCTGAAGTGCTTTTTTGTAATAAGCATCGTAATATCCTGAGGAAAGCACAAATGACCCCATCATAATCCTTCGCTTTACTTCAATGCCAAAACCCTCGCTTCGTGAAATACGGTAAACATCATTGAGGGTTTTTGCGTTTTTGGCGCGGTATCCATACTTCAAGCCGTCAAACCGCAAAAGGTTGGAAGAGGCCTCGGCAGAGCCTATGATATAATACGCAGGAATTACGTAGTCTGCCAAGGGCATTTCAAATTCTTCAACATGGCCGCCTGCCGCCTCTATCTCTCCTGCCGCCATCAGAACAGCATCCTTGACCTCGGGGTCGATGCCGCTAGCAAAATAATTCCGGGGGATTCCAATGGCGATGCCGTTTAACCGGTTATTGCCGGTGTTGCTGAAATTAAACGGTTTTTCTATAACGCAGGTACTGTCCTTCTCATCTGGGCCTGAAATAATCGACAAAAGAGCCGCGCAGTCGTCTATATCCCTGCCTAACGGACCTATTTGGTCAAGAGAGGATGCGAAAGCCACTGCGCCGTAACGCGATACCGCACCGTATGTCGGCTTAATTCCGGTAACACCGCAAAATGAACATGGCTGCCGTATGCTGCCGCCAGTATCTGTACCAAGAGAAACGGGTATCTCCCTAGCGGCAACGGCAGCAGCACTGCCGCCGGAGGAGCCTCCCGCAACACGCGACACATCCCATGGATTGTGTACCTCACCAAACACCCCTGTTTCACTGGAACCTCCCATGGCAAACTCGTCCATATTGAGCTTGCCGATAACAATCATTCCCGCTCGCTCTAATTTATCAACCACAGTGGCATTAAATACAGGCTTATAGCCCTTAAGCATTTTCGAGGCACAGCTAGTTTCGATATCTGCTGTTGAGATGTTATCCTTCAGGGCGATAGGCACTCCTGCCAAATCAGAGGGTATATTTCCGTCATCAATTTGTTTTTGAACCTCTCTGGATCTGACGATTGCTTTTTCAGCACACAGCCTAACAAAAGCATTTAGCAGACCATCTGTTTTCTCTATGCGTTTTATATAAGAAGCCGTTGCCTCCTCTGAGCTCAATTCTCCGGCTTTTATTGCCCTTGACAGCTTCAGCCCGCTCATGTCAAACATATCATTCACCCCTCAACTGTTCTGGGAGCGATAAACGTTTCATCGCTCTTTTCAGGCGCGTTTCTGAGAATTAACTCTCTGTCCACAGATTCATAGGCTTCATCCTCCCGAAAGGCGTTTACATAGTCAAAGGGGTGACTGCTCTCACTTACTCCGGCTGTATCCAGCTCAGCTAAACGCGCTATGCCATTGAGAATATTTTCTAAGTCACCTGCCAGCCGCAGCTTTTCTTCCTCCGAAAGCACAAGGTAGGACAAATCCTCCAGGTACGAAAGGAGCTTTTCATCAATTTTCATAAACAGACCCTCCTCGCTGAATTACTGCATAATTAAACCACTGTATCAATGCCTGTGTCAATAGTTATTTTTCACAAAGCTCAATTCATGTCAGCTAATGCGGCTAATCACGAAGCAGCACCTTTTTTGAAAGGTTTCGGGAAATTGCCTAGTGTTGCTTAGGTTAGCTCACTGCAAATCGGTTTACCGCGCTCTAATCAGATTTATAATGAAAAACACAAGTGACGCAAAACACACGAAAAGAAAGACAGGAAGAAACCATATTGGTAGATTCGTTCCTAGTGACTGGTTTACTGAAATAAACACGAATGGCGCGACCATTGTAAATTTTGTTGTAACAATCATGTTCTTTATGATTCTATAAACCCTCCATTTGTTTTCCTTTGTAACTCTTACGCCTGTGTTCCATATTTGTGGAAACCGTTCTATGACCGATATGCCTATGAACATTGCCCAATTCACTATTGGCATGATGAGTAATGTGCCTTTCCCACTGTAGCTGGTGATGTTTCCGGCACTGTCAAAATGCGCAGGAATCTGCTCAGGCAGACCGCCCCAGACAGCTATCAGGTATACTAAATTACCTACCAATAATATCATGCAAGCTATATTGACCAAAAAATTATATATGTTGTTTCTGAGGCTCACTTAATCAACTCAATTCCAATAATATAAACCTAAACCACCAACCCTGTTTGCGGTAATCAGCCCGCTGGCACTGACCGAGACCACGGTGGATTTGTTGCCTGTCCGCCAGCTGAGCGTTTGGTTGGTGGCGTTTGCCGGGAAAATTTCCACCTGAGGACGGTAAAGCTGACCGGGATACAATACTATGCGCTGAGGGGTGATTTCAATGCGCTCAACAGGAATATCCCAGATTGCATACAGCGTAGTTGTCGCCTGGGTGAGGCTCATCGTCCTCCGTTGCCCCAGCCCGGGGCCGTACCAGGCCCCCGGGTACCATATTATGTATACTGCTGTGCTTTGGGCGGGGCGGATTCGTTTCATTGTCCTTTGCCTCTTCAAATTAAAATTCAAGCATACCAATTATGTAATAAGTCGGTACTGCAAGTATAGCATATGTTATGATAACTGTGCAAGTATATTTTAACGGTGACAGCCCTAATTTTACTTTGTTTTTTTTGTATATCCTTTTACTTCCAAAAATAAGAACTAAAATTCCAGCTAATAGTTCAAATAGAACTGATAGAAGAAATTCATCAAGATTATTCTGAAAAAGGAATTCCATTATAAACAATAGAAAAAAAAGGCTACAATTGCCATTGCCGCAAGCAACACATTATAAGTTATTATTTTCATTATCTTTTTGTTTCTGAAAACAACAACTAAAGCTTCTGCCAATATTCCACACACTGCAAAAGCTGTGCCTACAACGTCACCCGAGAAATAAAAAAATCTCAATATAAGCAGTAGAAAAAAAAAGGCTACAATTGCCATTGCCGCAAGCAACACATTATAAGTTGTTATTTTCATTATTTTTTTATTTCTTAAAACAATGGCTAAAGCTCCTGCCAATATGCCAGACCCTACAAAAACTGTGGTTATAACGTCACCCGAGAAACAAAACCTCAATACAAGCAATAGAAAAAAAAGGTTGCAAATACCACTGCCACAAGTAACAAATTATAAATAACTACTTTCATTATTACATTTTCCTTTCAAAATTAAAACCATAGGCACATTTAATGGGCCTATGGTTTATCATATTATTATTATGGATGTATTATTACATTTCCGTCAATCAATGTGGAAATGGTATTATTCTTTATCGCCTGACCTGTTCCGTCAACTGTTGCTACAGTACCCCCTGTTGTTGTTATATTTGCTGTATGAATCACACTTGTATCCTTCAAGCCTTCGTCAACCAAGGTTGAGACTTCAGCCGTAAAGTCTACAAAGCTGCCCGCGTTTGTGCCAAATGAGAACACGAGCTTATAGCCCTGGTTCGGCATGTAAATTGAGCCTTCTGTAGAATTTTCGTCCTCAGAAAATGAATCGTAGATGAAGTCATTCCCATCAAATCCGTCATCCTCAATATTGTTGGCTGTCGCGACAACGTTACCAACAGCATCATAAATAGTGGCAGTTACGGCGGCATTGCCGGAGTAGCGTATTTTTATCAGATCTGATATGCTGGCGTCTTCTTCTTCTTCCTCTTCCTCGCCCTCGTCAGAATCCATATACGGTACCCCTACAGCCCCAGAAATTGTATTGCATACCAAAGTCAATACACGCTTGTTGTTAGACAATTTACCGTGGTCCATTTTGGTGAAATTCTCAAAGGGCAACGGTGAAATTGTGCCGTGTTTCTGTCCCTTTGCACTGCACCCATGAACTGTGCCATCGCCGTCCTTGCTGTACAGAATATCAGTAAGCACTGAGTTTCCATTATACACCACTGTATAAGGCGT
>WRLU01000034.1 GCA_009777475.1 Oscillospiraceae bacterium
GCTCAGGCCTTTTCCCTTTTTCGTATTCATTGTGACTTTTTTTGTAATAATACCAGTTTCGTTTCGATAGAGGCTTTACATCGACAAGAAAATCTCCTACTTTACCACTGCCATCTATAGAGTAAGCAATTCCGTGACTTTGAGTCCATGATGCCCATTTCATAAAAGTAATTACACCACCACTTTTTTTGCTTATAAGATAGCCTCGCTTTTCAAGAAGAGCCAAATCTTTGAATATTGTTGGGGCTTTGACTTCTTCTCCTTCAACAATGATTGTATTTGTTCTTTTAGATGCCCAAATATCTATGCTATTTCCTTCAAGATTTTCGAGATATTCAGCAACTTTAGAGAAAGACTCAAAGTCTTTCTCTAAATATCTCTCAGCACTTTTTGCGGTAATAGTTGGGATTCCTATATTAAAAAGCCATGGTGTAACATAAGTATTTGCATAAGCTATAATAAAAAGCAGAAATACGCCCCCAGCCGCTATTGTCATGGCAATGACGGTATACTTCAGCCATTTCTTTACCACAAACCCTTACCTCCTATAGGCATCATAACCCTTTTTGATTTCTTTCCAATCGTTAAATTCGTTTTTCGTGAAGGTAAATCCATCTGCATACCAGGAACCGCCGATTAGTACTTTAAATGGTACACCCAAGGCCTTCCCTATGTAACCATATGTGTAATTTCCCAATTTTTCAGGTGTTCTCATTCATAACCCCACTCTTTGGGAATGTCATACGGCTCTGGTCTTTTCCCATTCTCATATTCATCGGAGTTTTTCCTGTAATAATACCAATTTTTCCTTGAAAGAGGCTTTAATTCAACGATACTATTTGCAAACACATTGCTGAAGTCTAATTTCCTATCATCTGTGGAAAAAAGAATCCCTCGCTCACTAATAAGGGGATTGCCCCACTTTAAGAAACATACGGCATCCCAACCCAACTCTATATGGTAATAGCCTTTTTTCTCAATGTCTACCAATGCCGCAAATACTCTTTGATTCTCATCGCTCCGCCGCCCTCTCGATAGAAGGATTTTCCCTGTTTTCTTGCAAGCGCTAATATCTATGCCCATTCCATTTTCTTCGCCTAGATATTCAGCAACAATAGCCATTGATTCATAATCTTTAGCCAATTGTTTTTCGGCATTTTCAGCGTTTATCGAAGGGATGCCGATGCCAAAAAAAGCAACAAATCCTATTGCCCAAAAAAAGTATATTATACCAGATACAGCTAAAACTACTGTGCCAACAACAAGCTTCTTTTTGTTAGTCATGAATCTTACCTCCTATAGGCATTATAGCCTTTTTCAATTTCATCCCAGTCGTTGAACTCGTTTCCTAGTTTTTCCAACTTGAAGGCATCCATTCCGTTTCCCATAACATGGGCACCAAAGGATCCTGTCTTCAAAAGTCCCAGAGGAACCCCTAATGCGGCCCCTATGTAACCATAGGTATAATTGCCCAATTACTCAGGTGTTTTCACCCATAACTCCACTCTTTTGGAGTTTCATATAGTTCCCCTCTTTCGTACTTTTTGTAATCCGATTCATAACCCCACTCTTTGGGAATATCATACGGCTCAGGCCTTTTCCCTTTTTCGTATTCATTGTGACTTTTTTTGTAATAATACCAGTTTCGTTTCGATAGAGGCTTTACATCGACAAGAAAATCTCCTACTTTACCACTGCCATCTATAGAGTAAGCGATTCCGTGACTTTGAGTCCATGATGCCCATTTCATAAAAGTAATTACACCACCACCACCCTTTTTATTTATAACATACCCTTTATCGCAAATCGCGGATAAATGTTTAAATACTGGTGAATTTTTTGTATCCACTTCCTCTCCACCTACTCTCATTACGTTGGTCTTCTCAGAAGCCCAAGCTCTTACATTATCGCCTTCAAGACTTTCGAGATATTCAGCAACTTTAGAGAAAGACTCAAAGTCTTTCTCTAAATATCTTTCAGCACTTTTTGCGGTGATAGTTGGGATACCTACCCCAAAAAGCCATGGTGTAACATAATTGCACATAAAAATTACGCTATAAACCATGATTACCGCGTAAACAACCATACCAGTGTATGCCAGAACCTTCTTTACCATAATCCCTACCTCCTGTAGGCATAATACCCCTTTTTGATTTCAGGCCAATCATTGAATTCATTTTGCAATTTTTCCAACGTACTTTTATCGGCAGCTACAAATGAGCCAGCATACAAAAGCCCCAGAGGAAGCCCTAATGCCCTGCCTATGTAACCATATGTGTAATTTCCAAGCCTTTCAGGTGTTGTTACTTCGCCGTTGCAGTAAATTAGGGTGTTAATGTGGCCAGGGTAAGTGTTTGGTGCTATCGTTCTGTCCCAAGGCAGTTCATCTTTTATTGAGTCTTTTGGTAATGCCTCTCTTTTTATATCCCAGTCAGCATTATGGTTAACTTGATCATAAAACCAAGCGATGTTTCCGGCGACCCTTGCGGCATTAACACTTGCTTCCAGACCCAAATCAACCATCGGCAATTTAAGATGTATATTCCCTCGCATATCCTCCGCATCCCGAACAATCTTCGCCAATGCCGCGTTTACAGGAACAGTATAATCTTTATACCACTTTCCGTCAAGTGGGTTAATAACAAGCTTAACATCTGCCTTTTTCTCATAAGCAGTGAGTTTATTTCCGCAACTGTCACATTCAGTGCCGTCTTCAAGCAAACGGCACTCGTTGAGAAGTTTCTCAAACGAACTGTAGTAGCTTTTCCCGCTAATTTTACATAATTCTTTGTACAATGTTAAAATCCGCTTGCGTTCTTTGTCTTCGATGTATTCGCAGGTTTTGTGCTTGCGTTTTAAATCATCCTCAATTTGCTTGCCTATTTTTTGGTGGACATCAGAAGCTTGTGTGCAAACCCAGCTATGGCAAGCCAAATATAAGGTTCAAAGAAAACAATAGGTGTAAATGTAAATAAATAAAATTCAGGCGGAACAAATGGGGAAAATAGTACAAACGAAAGAATCGACAAAAATACCAGCCACCATACAACAGTTATTAAAAACCATAAAACCTCAAGGAATCTACGTTTTGTATAGCGAAAGCTTTTTAAAATTATAGTCCGGGCATTTTCATCCTCATTCAGCCCGAATATATAATATCTAAGAAATAAGCGAAAGACCAGATAGCTATATATGATTATCGCAAAAAAGTTTAATGACATAAACAGAAACGTGCTTTCTTTAAGAAAATCTATGTATTGACTGATTTGCGAATTTAGTAGTGAAAAAGCGAGGTTAAGAAGCCCAAGCACAGCAGATGTTATAAGCAGTTTTCTCGTTGTATAGAAATAGAAAAGCCTGCTTAGCTTTGCTTCGCCATGGACATACATCTCATAGAAAAAGAGTGTAATGCCAATTGACATGGGAGTGAAAATAAAACCTATCAAATATTTGATTGCAGTAATAAGGAACATATTTGTAAATAGAAGCATTGTAGAATATGACAAAAAAGCATGGGCTGTAGATATCGCAGAGACAAACAAAAGTTTCTTGTAATTGGTTATTGTTCGTTTCCTAGCAATCCTTCTAATCTGCCTGTTTGTTTCATTTCCTGAAATTACATTTGTGCTTTTTGCCATGCATAATCAACCTTTCTGGGTAAAAACCGCAATAGTCATATGAATATTTGCGGGTTTTACCTGCTTTACAAATTTTAACTTACCATGCCCGATATTCTTTCGTAGTAGTAGTTTTCGTCCTCTTTGAGCCGTCTTCATTACGGCTGTATTGCACAACCTTTACTGAACGGGCAATTGCAATTTTATCTTTGGATTTGTTTTTTTCAAGACAGTGCAAGATATATCGCATTTCTTTTGGCATATCATGCAATACTTGCTCGATGACATTTATGTCCAGATTTAAAATCAGGGGCTGGTCCCGGAACAGGTGCCGGCACAGCCTTCTCAGAGGTAAAGTGTGGGAATTTATTTTACTTTAACTTTTAATCTTTTAGTATACACCCTTTCATCTGGTGTGCCAGAGATTTCATAGACAAGTTTCGCAGTTGATGTTATTTCCAAAATAGCAGTCCCTGCTTTTAACCCTTTAATATATAGCCCAGAAATTTCAAGAACATCGGCTCCGCTGACAATTTCAATCTGCTGATTATCCCAAACTATTTCTGCTATCCCATCATTTGGGTGGGTGATTTTTATCTCTGCAAAAGTGCCGATTGGCAATGGGGCCGGTGCATACTCAATCTTTAGGTTTTTTATTGGATATATCGGGTCACAGCCTGCTATTGTGACAATATATAACAATACAATCCACATCAAGGACATTCGCTTTAACATTAACTTTTCACCTCTTTACTGTTTTTAGGTAAAATACTACAAACTCATAGGTGTAATTAATCGCAACTAAAAATAGTCTACACTGACTCTCCCATCTTTATAATGAGCAATGGGAAACACTTTTTGCCCAACAAAGAACCCTATCCTTTTCATTAGCTTATCGGGTTCCGATGGTTCCGTACCATTCCGACTTTTAACAGGATGCGTATGTGCAAAGCCTATTATATTCAACTTGGTAATGGGCGAAAATCTGTTTACAACGATTTTCATACCCGCTCCAGTGAGATTTCCTGCACCCAATCCGTTTATGACAGTGTGCCAGTTCTTTGTGTTAAACCCTTTATAGGTTTCTCCTGTGAAATAAAAATCTCTTTCCAATACCTTGAGATGGTATATTGTACAACCGTACTCAATGCCATCACTCTTTGGCGCATATGTTGCTGCCCACCTTTCGACCGCTTCCTTATAGCTGCTACAAAACATAGATGACGATGATATTTTAAGCGTTGGTTCAGGCGTTACATCAGGAGCTGGCCCCGGAACAGGCTCCGGCACAGCTGGAATCTTGCCAAGCACATCCTTCTCAAACGAACTATAATAGCTCTTCCCGCCGAGCTTGCAGAGTTCTTTGTAAATCTCTAAGATTTTCTTGCGTTCTTTGTCTTCGATATATTCGCAGGTTTTGTGTTTGCGTTTCAAGTCATCCTCAATTTTCTTTATAATCTTAGTGACCTGTGCATTGATTTCCTTGGGATAGTCACTAACGGCGGGGGAAAAGTTCAGCCCGCAGAAAACAACTCCCTCAATTTGCTTGATATATTTGCTGTTTCCGACTAGCAGCCTATTCCTGCCAACAGCCTTGCCCTTCTTTGCAACGATATACTTCAGCCTTATTCTAGCTCCAACAATTCCTCATATTCAATTATTGCCGTTGATGGTTGCGGAGATATGAACCAATCATCAGTATCGGATTCGGTCGTTGGAGCATGTAGTACCCCACCAAGATAAAGTGCAGCTAAAAGAAAAGCGATAATTAAAATCACTACTATTGTTAAGCCCACACGAATAAACGCCAATATTATGCCGCGTACAATATCTTGCGGTTCTCGCATATTAGCAACAGCCTCCTATCGATAGGCACCATACCCTTTTTTAATTTCGCCCCAGTCATTAAATTCATTTTGCAATTTTTCTGACGTACTTTTATCGGCAGCTACAAATGAGCCAGCATACAAAACCTCCAGAGGAAACCCTAAAGCGGCTCCTATGTAACCATAGGTATAGTTGCCCAATTCTTCAGGTGTTCTCATTCATAACCCCATTCCTTTGGAATATCATACGGCTCTGGTCTTTTCCCTTTTTTGTATTCATCGGAGTTTTCCTCATAATAGTACCAATTTCGTTTCGATAGAGGCTTTACATCGACAAGAAAATCTTCTACTTGATCACTGCCATCTATAGAGTAGGCAATTCCCTTGCTTTGATTCCATGATATCCATTTCATAAAAGTAATTACACCACCACTTTTTTTGCTTATAAGATAGCCTCGCTTTTCAAGAAGAGCCAAATCTTTGAATATTGTTGGGGCTTTGACTTCTTCTCCTTCAACAATAATTGTATTTGTTCTTTTAGATGCCCAAATATCTATGCTATTTCCTTCAAGACTTTCGAGATATTCAGCAACTTTAGAGAAAGACTCAAAGTCTTTCTCTAAATATCTCTCAGCACTTTTTGCGGTGATAGTTGGGATTCCTACCCCAAAAATCCATGGCGTAACATACTTGCCTATAAAAATTGCGCTATAAATCATGATTACCGCGTAAACAACCATACCAGTGTATGCCAGCACCTTTTTTACCATAATCCCTACCTCCTGTAAGCATCATAACCCTTTTTGATTTCAGGCCAATCATTGAATTCATTTTTTATCTTATCCCATACAAAAGATTTCATTTTATTCGATATCACATGGGCAAAAACCGAACCTCCAACTAAAACCTCCAAAGGAAAGCCCAAAGCGGCTCCTATGTAACCATATGTGTAATTTCCCAATTCCTCAGGTGTTTTTACCTCGCCGTTATAAATAATTTTTGTTGAAAAATGCCCCGGGTAAGTACCTTCGGCAATAGTTTCGTCCCATTTTTCAGGGAGTTTAATATCCCAAGGACCCTCCGTTTTCACTTGATCATAAAACCACTTCAAATCTGGAATTCTATCTCCAAGCTCATAACCATACTTAGCACCTAATCTATCAGCTAAGATGCTTCCTGACGACAGACCACGCCCAGCAAGGCTTCCAACCATAGCACCAGCTGCATTTTTCCAGTCTAGCCCTTCAACTTGGACTTTTCTTCTCTCTGCCTTCCTTGCTATTCTTGCCAATGCCGCGTTTACAGGAACAGTATAATCTTTATACCACTTTCCGTCAACCCTTACATGAACAACGCCTGCATCTTTATCATCGCGAGTGAGTTCCAGCTCACAAGCATCTTGTTCGTTGTGCCTCTCAGCTGGAATCTTGCCAAGCACATCCTTCTCAAAGGAACTATAATAGCTCTTCCCGCCGAGTTTGCAGAGTTCCTTGTAAACCTCTAAGGTTTTCTTGCGTTCTTTGTCTTCGATGTATTCGCAGGTTTTGTGCTTGCGTTTTAAATCATCCTCAATTTTCTTTATAAGATACAACGTATCTTCTTTAATCTTAGTATAATCTTCAACCTTTTTTGTGAATTTCACCCAAGGGAACACAACGCCATCAAACCAACGGATATATTTATCTCCACCAATTTCAAACCTATTCCTACCAACAGCTTTGCCCTTCTTTGCAACGATATACTTCAGTGCGAAGTCCACAAGCTCATCGCTCTTGTTTTTCAGCGGCATATTTTTCATTTTACTCTTGCGCTGACTGCCGCTGAGCTTGTCGAGCCTATTTTTCTCCAAGATTTTTGCCATTTCTTCTACTTCGCGCATTCTGTATTTAGATGGCAACGTGCTTTTTTTGATAAGGCTCGCTATATCGCTTGACGTTTTGGTTGTACTTGCGTTCATAAGTTTGGCTGTTTTGTGCAAATTATGGGCAAGGGCTTCTATTGCTTGAATTTCCATTCTGCCTAAAAAACACACCGCGGCTTGGTTTTTCTCCAAATCATCGTAAAGCTGCCGGAGCGACTGTGCCGCATTTTTTGAGATTTCCTTTACCCTGCCGGCAAAGGGTGCCGAGCCGGCTGCATTCACTCCGTTGAAAATAGTACTCTTGCTGATTTCTGTAAAATATTTGCCTGTACCGATTTCTGATTTTTTGCTGTTTGACATACTGTTTGCCTCCTGTATAATTCAGATTTGCGAACAATTCATTCGCTTCATCCCAATTATATCAGGAAAAAACTCTAATAAAGTCTAGTCTTTTAGGGTGCCTCTGGAAAAGCGTTCGTCACGACTGAAAATACAGCCGCAGTATTTTTGCCTGTACAGTCCTAGCTGGCGGGCTGTGTTCTGTGATTTGCGGAAAAGGTGACGGAAATCTTGGTATATAAAAGAAGTGCCGTGCAGCCCTGCAGCCTCTTGACCTGTTTGCAAAAGCAACTCATGGTTTTGATACGGGCTTATAAGAAGTGTAGTAGAAAAGCCTGAAAACCCATGCTTTGCGGAATATTCCGCCGCCGCCTCCAGGCGAATCCTATAGCAAAAACCACACCGCTCGGCAGTATTGGCAAATTCCCTGCCTGTGAATTTTTCCAAGCCATATTCACCATGACAAACCAGCCCAACACCCCGGCTTTGGGCATAGGCCATAAGCGTATCCTTTCTTTTTTGGTATTCGTCTAATGGGTGAATATTTGGGTTATCCCAAAACAAAACCGGACTCAACCCTTCGTTGTAAAAGGCATCCGCACACTCTGTAGCACATGGGGCGCAGCAAGAGTGAAGTAATACGTCAGCTTTGCTGTGCATAGGGGTTATTGGGCAACTGGGGGGAGACCTGCTGAGGCTCACCATATACGTTCTCCTGAGGTGCTACACTATCCTGAGGTGTGGTGCCATGTGCTGTGCTTTGGCCTGGGTCCTGGTAACTGCCCGGATAGCCGCCCCCTGCCGGTGGCACAGCACTCATTTGGTCAAAATAAATAACCGCATCGTCCTGCCATTTGCCTGAACCCGACGGTCGGGTGGATACGGTGATGCTTCTGTTTTTAACACTCATTTTTGCCCTTTTGCCCTTCCAGTAGCGGCGATAGCCCTTATCGCCGTATGTCATATGCTCAGGCCAGACCATGCTCCAGACTGGATTTTGAGGGGATAGCCTCCAAAACCCTGCCTCATATGTTTTGCCCTTTGCCCCGCTTTGGCTGAGGGAGTACATAAGCGAGAAATTATTCTGGTCGCCCTCAACGAGCAGCCTTGCGTTGCGTGAGGAAAACTCCTCCCCGGATGAGGGGCTTTCATGCTTGGGTAAATCTGTTCCAGGCAGAGCTAAAACATCACTGACCGGAACTAATTCGGTAACGTCAATCAAGGCCACATAGTAAGATATGAAGCCCAATGAGTCAAATTGACTTGATTTCTCTACTACAACCAATTCTCTGTTATCTCCTGCCGGGTAAACGTCCTTCACAGAATATACGTCCCCGCTGTCAATGTTGGTAAAGGTTTCACTGTCAAGCCGGACAAAAACCTCATCCGGAAGAACCGCCAAAAGCCTCTTGCCCGAGGAAATAGGGCGAGGGCTAGCCGAAGCACTTGATGTACCTGAGGATGGAGTATATGGGACAGGGGTACTCACGGCAATTTCCGATGAAGGCGCGGTGGGCTGAGTGAAAAGCCGGGGGATCTCCGTTGCGGGCTGAACCGGCTGTGCGAAAAAATCACAGCCGCCCTGCAATAGCAAAACTGCCGCCAGGCACAAAGGGATAATTTTATTTTTCATAAACATAGAACTCGCCGCCTCTCTTACACATAAGACAAGATAACACAAAGCTGAAAAAATTTCAACCTCCAATTTTTAGAGATTGCCTTTAGGGTGTAAATCACCCTAAAGTAACGGAAGCCTGCCGGTTAATCATAGCCGCCAAATAACCGCCGCCAAAGCCATTATCTATGTTGACAACCGATACGCCGGAGGCGCAGGAATTGAGCATACAGAGCAAAGCCGAGAGCCCCCCAAAGCTGGCACCGTACCCCACGCTGGTCGGGACGGCGATGACAGGGCAATCGCACAGCCCTCCTATGACGCTCGCAAGTGCCCCTTCCATTCCGGCAACTGCTACCACGGCCTTGGCATCCATCAGAACCCCGGAATTGGAAAGCAAGCGGTGTAATCCGGCAACGCCCACATCATACAGCCGGGTAACCCGGCTCCCCAATGTCTCTGCGGTCAACGCAGCCTCTTCACAGACCGGGATATCGCTTGTGCCGCCCGATGCTATTACCACGGAGCCTAAAGGGTCACGACTACGGGAATACGCTACACCTAACCTCGCGATGGGATGATATATAAAATCATCTGTTTTGCCGTGTATGTAATCTGCAGTCTCCTGTTGGATACGAGTTACTAAAATGTTCTCAAATGACCTTTCCCTCATTGCAGTGATAATGCCCGTAATCTGTTCCGGAGTCTTGCCCTCGCCGTATATTACCTCATCCGCTCCCTGCCTCAGGCTTCGGTGCAAATCCGCCTTGGCGTAGCCTAAATCGGCAAACGGCTCCATTTTAAGCGACAAAAGTGCCTGGTGAGGAGAAACCTCACCTGATTTCACCTTGTTCAAAAGAGCAAGCATATCATTGTTCACTGTCTATTAAACCTCCCCGGAAATCAAGCACGATCAGCTGAGAATTTTTGCCTCCGCCTGAGGCGGCAGACTCCGGTATCCCTTGGCGGAACACCGGAATCCTACAATGCCTTGTTTGCTTAGCATAAGAATGTTCTATTTAACCGTTACCTTGCACCTTGCCATTTTGGAGCCCTGCCGGGTGGTTGCCCATATATTCGCTGTCCCCTTCCTTTTCGCGGTGACAACGCCTTTTTTGCTGACGGTAGCAACCCAGGGGTTTGAGGAGTGCCATCTAACCTTTTTATTGGCGGCATTTTTTGGGGAGACAGTGGCCTTGAGGGTAGCCTTTTTGTTTTTCCCTCTGGTTCTCAGGGTCAGCTTTTTCTTGCTTAGCTTAACCTTAGTCGGTACAGCATTGAGCTTGATTGCGGCGGTCTTTGAAACAGTCCGGGCTGTTTTGGTCCCGGTTTTGCTGGTGTCGGTAACTGTGACAACACAGTAATAATACATTGTTCCGGCTTTTTTGCTCGGTACCGTATACGATGAGCCGGTAGCACCTGAGATGGACTTTCCGCCTGAGTTTCTGTTTTTTGTGTTTGAGTACCACTGATAGCTAAGTGAACCGCTGTTATCCGAACGAGTGGCGGCAACCGAAATCCAGACATAACTGCCTACATTTACCGTTGTTTTCCCTTTGGGCTGCGTGGTGATTTTTGGTGCAAGGGCGTTAGTTCCGGGTGTACCCGGCACTGTGATTCTAAAGCCGAATTGTCCGGGGGTGCTGCTGGTTTCCAGCTTAACGTAGTATACCTTTCCGGCAGAAAGGGTGGCCGTGGCACTCGAATAACCCGATCCGATTTTAACTGTGGCATCATTGCATATGACCATTTCCCAAACTGCATTAGGCGACATACTTGACTTGTTAAACGCATAAATCCCGCTTACAGGTGCTGTGAATTTATAATGAAGCACCTGACCCGTAACTGTGGTTATGCCTTTAATTTCTGCGTTTAGTGCGGCAGGAATAGCCATGTTGAAGTTAGCACCGTTCCCATCAACATTATATGGGCTTGTGATTCTGAAGCCGAATTGTCCGGGAGTGCTGCTGGTTCTTATTCTAACGTAGTATACCTTGCCGGCAACAAGTGAAACAGTAGCACTTGAATAACCCGAGCCGATTTTAACTGTGTCATCACTGCATATAATCATCTCCCAAACTGCATTGGGTGATATGCCCAGAGTTGCAAAGTGATATGAGCCTGTAACGCTTGCTGTAAATTTATAAAAAATATCCTGTTCAGGGACTGTGGAGATCCCGGTAATATTTTTGTTGAGACCCTCGGGGATAGCAATGTCGAAATCAGCACCGTTCCCCTCAACATTATACGGACTTGTGATTTTGAAGGCAAAAGCGCCCGGAGTGTTGCTGGTTTCCAGTTTAACGTAGTATTCCTCTTCGGCATCAAGGAAAACTGCGGCAATTGAATAACCCGAGCCAATCTGAACTGTGGCATCATTGCATATAACCATTCTCGAAATTCTGTTGATTGGGGTAGCCAGCTTTTCAAAGTAATATGAGCCTGTAACGCTTGCTGTAAATCTATAATACAGCTCTTGGGACGCAGTCGCAGTGCTACCATAGATTCCCGTGTCCAGACCTGCCGTCAGGGGATCTGAAAAACTTTCTCCGGCGGCCTGTGCCGGGAGTATGGGGAACAGAGTAAGTAACATGGCGAGTGCCAGCGCAAGAGAGAAAATTTTCCTACAGGGGGGAGATACACGTGTCTTCATGGTTTTTAACCATCCTTTCTTTTTTGGAAAAGTCTCCCAGATAAAACTGAAAGTCTCCCAGATAAAACTGAAAGTCTCCCAGATAAAACTGAAAGTCTCCCAGTATAGTTAATTTTACTCTGGACGCATTCAAAAGTCAAGCGGATTTTTTACGGCAAAGCTTTTTGGTAAAGCTTTTTGAGCTATAATGCAGACAGCATCAATAAAGCCAACCGGTAACCAGCTGGCTTTATTGATGCAAAAATCTTGACGAAGGTGTCTCCCTGGCTGTCTGTAATGCCCTTCAGTCCTCGAGTGACATCCTGTTGTAGTATACCTCGTCCGGCATAGCAGGCTCCTTGGTTGGGGCTGGGTGTACGCCCACGGCGTTTTTTGCAAAATCACCGCTGCTCATTGTCCCGGATCCCCGCCTGGACTGCCGCTGTGCCTTGCTTTCCTTGACTGTTCTTGACTCATTGATGTTCTTTTTTTCGCCCATACGGAACTCTCACCTCATCTTAATTACTTTGGGAGCGTTGAAAAACATATCATCAACCAGCATTTTTCAGCACCGCCCCTTGCTTAGGATAACGCCAAAATGAGTATTTTATTCCATAGGGAAAACAAGGACAGCCAGGCCTCCCCGCACTTTAATTTCCGGAGATGCCTGCTGTCATTTGGGTGCTACGGCTTTTTTCGCGCTGAAATCCCCTCGTATTATCTGTTTGCCCTCTATTCTGTACGCTCTGACACGCACATAATATAGCTTATTCTTTTTAAGCCTTGTCAAAACGGCGGCTGTTGTGCCAGCGTCTGTGACAGTCACTGTTTTTTTAGAAGAGAATTTTTTTCCGGTTGAATATTGCACCTCATACCCATCGGCCTTATTCACCCTTTTCCACGACACGCTGATTTTCCGTTTAGACAGCCGCCCGGTTTTTTTTAGCTTGACCCTTGCCGGGGGCGGTGCGTATGGTGCGGCAGCAGGGAGACCATCAATGTTAACGCTTACATTTGACACAAGCCTTAGGCCGGGGTATCCCTTGACCGTCATCGTTAAAGAAGTCCTCCCATTGGCAAGAGGTGTGACCTTGCCCTTGGTGCTTACCTTGGCTACGTTGGGGTTTTTGATGCTGTAATTTACATCATCAGCAGGGAAAACATAAGAGGATGTCCTAAATCCTCTGTTGACAGATGTCAGCAGGGCTTTTTGCGCCAGCGGAAAGCGTGTTGAAAACTCAATCGGCGGATGAAAGAGCCTCACATTTGATTTCGTTGCTTTTACTGTAAATGATTTCTTTTTGTTAGATTTAGAGCTAATATGATTAGCCGGAGCCGATGAAAACAAATGCGCCCAATAGAGCGTGCCATCGGAGCCTTTGAAGCATCCGATTCCGGTTGAGCCAAAGCTGGGCTCTTTGATATTGGCATAGTGACCCGGTGACGCCTTCCATGCATCAAAAATCGCTTTTGACGCAGAAAAACCAATTCCTATATTTTCACCGCGCACAGAGCTTGACGGAAAGGCGGTAAAACAGCTGCTGCCATCGGGCCGGGTATGAGAGTAGTAAACCTCAAGCTCGGCACTTCGCAACATGGCACGGCCGAGTAATTTTTTATCCATAATCAGCGGCTTTAGCTTCAGGGCTTTTCGTTCCTTGTTGACCAATGCTAAAACGGCAAAGGCAAGGTCGTATCTCTGCGTCCCCCTGACAGTCAGGGAGTACAGCCCCTTTGCCGCGGCCTGGGCTAAGGATGCCGTTAGGCACAAAGCAAGCAAAATTGCGGTGATTCTTTTCAAATGACTACAGCTCATAACATCCTCCATTTCTGCTCCTTCAGGTTTATGTAACCTCTAGGACACTGGTTAAAAGGGCTAATTAATAGTAGCCAAAATTTTTAAGCTGTGCCGGGTTGTCCCGCCATTTTCCTCGTACCCGGACCCAGAGCCGGATATTTACTTGGCCAGAGTACATATCCTCAAGCTCCTTGCGGCAAAGTGTGCCGATTTTTTTGAGCATTGCCCCTTTGGAGCCGATTATAATTCCCTTGTGGCTTTCTTTTTCACAGGTAATTACAGCTTCAATGTCAACAAGGCCATTGGGACGCTCGCTTAATTTTTCAATAGATACCGCCGTGCCGTGAGGAATCTCTTGGTCAAGACAAATCAGCAGCTTTTCGCGTATAACCTCACTCAAAAGCTCATCATCGCTCTGGTCGGTTATCTGCCCCTCGGGAAAGAGAGCCTGCCCGGCGGGCATAAGCGTCAGGAGCAATTCCATCAATTCGTCCAACCCATCACCTGTTTTTGCGGATATAGGCAGGATCGCCTTGAAGCTCATCTCATTACGGTAGGAATCTATAACAGCAAGCAAGTCCTCTTTAGGCAAGGCATCTATTTTATTTATCAGCAAAATAACAGGTGCTTTTTGGGTTCTACAGCTGGCAATTAGCTCCCGCTCTATGTCACCCGGCAGGGGAACAGGCTCGACTAAAAATAAAACCGCATCCACTCCATCAAGGCTTCGCTTAACCACGCCGACCATATAGTCGCCCAGGCGGGTGCGGGATTTGTGGAAACCGGGGGTATCCTGAAGTACAACCTGCACATGACCGCGGCTAAGAACAGCACAGAGCCGCCGCCGGGTTGTTTGCGGCTTTGCAGTGACAATTGCCGCCTTTTCCCCTATCATCTTGTTTATCAGCGTTGACTTTCCGGAGTTAGGCCTTCCGATTACGGCGGTCATTCCGGAATGTGTTATATTCATACAATATTACCCCTTATCCTTTTTTTCCCGCCGCGAACACGAAAGCTGCAAATACAGGCAGGGCTAAAAGTATCTGCCATGAACGAGGAGAAGCAGCAATTTGACCCATAACCTCATGTTGTCCAAAAATTAATGCCCCAGAGAAAACAGAGAACACAGCCGCAATTAACACCGCCCCGGCACCCATATCCTTGGCCATGCCTATTAATGGGCGGTTTTCCTTGGAAACCTCATCGCCCATCCGCTCAATAGAGGCATTGAACAATTCCGCAGCCATAACAAGCCCCAAGCATAAAAATATAGCACACAAGGCCCAGCGTTGGACTTGACCGATCCAAGCATAAGCAATCACATAAAAGGCGGCTGTAATATGAATACGCATATTACGCTCGTAACGTATGGCCTCCCATAGGCCTCGCAGGGCATAGCGTATGCCAATAGTCTTTTTCATCTTACCAGGCCTCGTTTTTTTAGCATTTTTTCCTCTTGAAGACGCATATGCGCATATTCTTGCGGGGTTTGGTGGTCATATCCTAACAAATGCAAAGCTGCGTGGGTTGCCAAAAAGCCCAGCTCGCGGGATATGCTATGTCCATATTCCTGCGCTTGAAGCCGCGCCCTGTCAATTGAGATAATAATATCCCCTAGAAAAACTTTACCGTCCGTTGGGTCGGCTATAGATTTATCCCCATGGGAAAAATCTATAGCGGGAAAAGAGAGAACATCTGTGGTTTTGTTCTGCTTGCGTGTGGCTAGGTTGATTTCCCTCATCTCACTGTCTCTGACAACAAACAAATCCACCCGGGTTGAAAACCCGATTTTTTCAGCTTCGCTACGCAGACAGAGCCGTACACACCCGCGTATACAGCCTCGTTCTTCTTTAGAGAGATTTCTACTGTTTTTCAAGCCTACACGGCAACGCATCAGGAATACTCCTTTCGGGAGTGCTTACTATCTTCGTAAGACTCATACGCTTTTACAATTCTCTGCACTAAGGCATGGCGTACCACATCCCTTGCAGTTAATTTGCAAATTGCAATATCATCAATGCCCTCCAGCACCCTGACTGCTTCCTTTAAGCCGCTGGCTTTGTCCTTTGGTAAGTCAATTTGTGTCATATCACCGGTAATCACTATTTTAGAATTAAAGCCTAGCCGGGTTAAAAACATTTTCATTTGCTCTTTTGATGTGTTTTGTGCCTCATCAAGGATAATAAAAGAGTCTTCCAGTGTTCTCCCCCGCATATAAGCAAGAGGAGCGACTTCAATTTGACCGCGTTCCAAAAATTTGTGAAATCCTTCTCCTCCCAACATTTCAAGCAGTGCATCGTACAGGGGGCGCAGATAGGGATCCACCTTGTTTTGCAAATCACCTGGCAAAAAGCCCAAGCTTTCACCAGCTTCAACGGCTGGGCGTGTTAATATAATGCGGGTTACGATTTTTTGCCTGAAGGCAGTAACGGCCTGCGCCACGGCAAGATAGGTTTTTCCGGTGCCGGCAGGACCGGCACCTATGGTTATGGTGTTATTGTCTATAGCCTCAATATACTTTTTCTGCCCTATGGTTTTGGCCTTGATGGGTTTTCCGCGAGCCGTGACACACACAACACCCTGCCCTAACTGGGAAATTTTTTCTCCAGAACCATCCTGTACCAGGCTGATGATATATCTCACACTCTGCTCGTTTATAATTTCTCCTCGCGAAGCCACTGACAGCAACCCATCAATTACCTCAACCGCCCCGAGGACATTCTCGGCCTCACCGGTCACCTTAAGCTCGGTATCACGACTGAGGACACTTACCCCCATGACCTGCTCTATGAGCTTGATATTCTCATCAAATGACCCAAATAACGCAATAACCTGCTCCAATCGCTCTACATTTACTGTTTGCTCTATCAATAGGAACAGCCTCCAATATAATCACCTGGCGCAAGTATATCACAAGTCGGCAGGAATAACAAGTCCTAAACGGAGGCTTTTCACGGCAAACGCTAAATGTGTTTGCTCTGCTATTTTGCATTTCGCTATTGCATTCTTTTGTCCGGTATGGTATATATATAAATTGTTGATTGTTTGTCAGCTTGTTTTTTTTCTTTTGGCAAATGAGTCAGTTTACATTAGTATGAGGAGAGGCGCATCATTCTATGGCTGAATCAAAACGTGATTATTACGAAATATTAGGGGTTCCTAAATCTGCTGAAGAGTCTGAGATCAAAAAAGCCTACCGAAAAATCGCTAAAGAGTGCCATCCCGACCTCAACCCGGGAGACAAAAACAAAGAACTCAAATTTAAAGAAGCTAACGAGGCATACGAGATTCTTTCAGACAGTCAAAAAAAATCTGCCTATGACCGATACGGTCACGCGGGGGTTGATCCCTCTTATGGGGCGGGGGCAGGTCGTGGTAGCGGCGGCTTTGGTTTCGAGGATATTGACATAGGCAATATTTTCGAGAGCTTTTTCGGCGGTTTTGGCTCATCCCCCTCTAGAAGCTCGGGACCGCGCCGCGGCGAAAGTATAAAAGCCTCCGTAACCTTGAATTTTGAAGAGGCGGCATTTGGATGTGAAAAGGAAATTAAAATTTCACGAGTTGAGGATTGCGCTTCATGCGGGGGTACCTGTACCTCGGACGGTAAACAGCCCGATGCTTGTTCTGCATGCCGCGGTGCGGGGCAGATACGTACTAATCGTCGTACACCTGTCGGTATATTCCCAACAAGCGAAGTGTGTTCTGCCTGCAAAGGGAAAGGGAAAATCGTTAAAAACCCCTGTTATGACTGTAAGGGAACCGGTTTGGTGCGCCGCCAGACAAGCATTAGCGTAAAAATTCCTGCCGGGATAGATGAAAGGCAGTCGGTGTCCCTGCGCGGCCAAGGGGACAAGGGATTGAACGGTGGCCCAGCGGGCGACCTTTTTGTCAGCATATCCATACGCCCCCATCCTTTTTTTATCAGAGAAGGCTTTACCGTGCATTGCGAGGTTCCTATCACTTTCACCCAGGCGGCTTTGGGATGTGAGCTTGAGGTACCCACCCTTGACGGCAAGGTAAAATATTCGGTGCCTGAAGGTACCCAGCCAGGCGCGACATTCCGACTCAGAAACAAAGGTGTTCCATCGCTATCCGGGAAGGGCAGAGGGGATCAGCTCGTGCATATCACGGTAGAAATCCCGCGTCACCTTACAAAAAAACAAAAAGAAGCTATTTCAAGGCTAGAAGAGCTTTGTGACGGTAAAAACCACCCCAAAAGCAAAGGCTTTTTTGAGAAATTTAAGTTATAATATTCACATGATGAAGGAAGCCCCTCCGGCACCCGCGAGTGCCGGAGGGGGAGCGGTACTGCTATGCCGCAAGCTTTTCTTGCCCCATGATAACATCCAGACCCTCTTTAATCATGTTTTCGATGAATATTCCATATCCTCTTTCGGGGTCGTTTACCAGCACATGGGTCACTGCCCCCACAATTTTTCCATTTTGCAATATAGGGCTGCCGCTCATGCCCTGAACAATCCCTGCCGTTTTTTTTAAGAGATCAGGGTCTGTTACACGGATCATAAAATTTCTGGTTTGGTGGTCAAGACCATATATCTTCAGGATCTCTATATCGTACTTTTCTACCTTGCCGCCCTCTATATTTGATAAAATATACGCCTTACCTTCACTGATGTCATTTTCGTTTGCAACGGGGACGACACGGTGCAGGCTGTCGCCTAAAACACTCTCGTCATGCAAAATGCCAAACAGCCCACACTTGGTATTTCTCTTCAGTGAACCATAGCTGCCGTTGTTGCGGAATTTTCCCCTCAGCTCTCCCGGTTTGCCCGATTCTCCCGGTCGGACAGACTCAACCTCGGAATAAATTACCTGCCCGGATTCTAAAGGCAGTGGATTTCCGCTTTCGCCGCCGTTGACTCCGTGCCCCAAAGATCCAAACAGCCCGCTCTCAGGGTCGTAATAGGTCACAGTACCTATTCCCGCCATATTGTCCCTTACCCAAAGGCCTAGTCTGTATCGACCGTCAGGCTCCGATTTTGCCGGAGTTAGCAGTGTTTTCATAGTAACACCGTCACGCACATAAGTGATTTGCAGGGCCTTGCCGTCTAATGTTTCGGCAAATTCGGTTAATTGTGTTGTTTCTGTCATTGCTTCATCGTTTATAAGGGTAATCATATCGCCGGGGACAAGACCCGCCGCTTGAGCAGGGTTGCTTTCGCCATCTGCCGTTTTTACCGGAGCTGCGCATACCAGTAAAAGCCCTTGTGTGTTTATTTTTACTCCTATTGTGTGTCCTCCCGGAACAACCTCATCAGGGAACGCCGCCCAAACCGGTACGGCTGCAAATACAATGCATACAAGTATTGAAAGTATTTTCTTCACAAATTTACCTCGCATTTAAGAAGGATGTCCAGCAGTTAGCCGTATTGCGCCAAAACCTATTTTTCTTCATTTTTAAGCACGGCACAACTGCCAGGGGTAATAATATGTCTCGCAGGGCAAAATTAAAACCGTCTTGCACACGCCAAAAAGAGTTAGCTCTGCCTTGTTAAAATTCGTCTCTGACCGCACCCTTGCGTTTCTGAGGACAAATGCGGAACATCTATGAGCATTTGGAGGAATTTGCACTTTTTCATTTTTTAGGCTTAATATTGTCACCACGCCCCAGGCAGTGATATAATTAGTTATGGAAAATAAAATACGGAATAATAAGGGAGGCATAGTATTTTGAAAACTGCTATTGTAGGATCCAGAAGCCTATCTGAAAACTGTTATTCGTCATTGGAGAGATACGTTCCCAAGGGTACCAGTGAAATTATCAGCGGCGGCGCAGAGGGTATTGATTCCCTTGCCGAGCGTTACGCTCAAGAACACGGTTTGGCTATGACGGTAATACGCCCGGATTACAAACTATATGACCGTCACGCGCCGCTGATTAGAAATAGTGAAATTTGCAATTCAGCGGACTATGTCCTGATTTTGTGGGATGGCATTTCACGCGGCTCAATGAATGTTATTATGACCTGCATAAAGCAGAATAAACCCTTTCGCGTACTATTGGTAGAAGAAAAATTTTGATGTTTTTACTAAGACAGTTAGAAATAGTGGCAGATAGAATAACGCGATTTTAGCAACGCACAGGGACGTGAGTCCCCATATGACATTTTTTTGTTTGCGGCAGGGCGGCAAGCCTGCGATCCTCCTTCTTTCCCCGGAGCAGGTCATCCGCATAAGAAATAAGTACCGCCGGTATGAGAAGTTTGACAAAAAGCAGAGGCTCATGTATAATACTGATAATTTCAACCCAACAACTGAAAGGACAGTACCTAATATGAGCGATAATTACAGGCAAGCGGAGCAGGATCTCCTTTTTTATGTGCTTGACGCATTGCCCAACCCAACTGTTTTGCTTAATCGAAGCGGTCAGACAGTATATGTAAACGAGCGAGTCTGCCCACTAGATCTAAGCCTTGTTGATTTTTCAGCAGTTCCCGAGGTGAGAATCGCCCTCAGCGGAACTGCCCAGACCTCTTTCCGTACCGAATTGCGCGGAAATGGCAACGGCGTTTCCGGTACCTTGGAGTTACATCATGTTCAGGACGAAGGAACCATGCTCGGTGCTCTATGTATCTTTTCTCCTGACCCGGCCAAGGAAGTTCTGACAATCGATTCCCTTCCCACAGCCAGCAACGCAATAAGTGCCGCGTGGGAAAAGATGCAGAGAATTTCCCTGCTTAACACGCCAGCCCTGTTTATGGGCGAGGAAGGTGTGGGTAAAACCGATTTTGCGCGGGCTCTGCACCGTCTCTCGTCTAAACAAAAGGGCGAGGCTCCCTTTGTTACGGTAACTCCGTCAGATAATCCAGAGCAGTTGCTCCGGGCAGTATCGGAGGCTGAAAATGGCACACTGTTCTGCAAGCGCATTGACTTGTGGAAGGGTGTTCTCTTGCAGGAGGCATCCCTGCTGTACGCCTCAAAGCGTATTGCTGGTGATTCGGGGACAGTTACTCTTACCGCTCGTCTGATGGCATCCTCTGCCACGGATATAGCTGAACGCCAACTAGCAGGAGAATTCCCTCCTGATTTATACGCAAGGATGAGCCTTATGCCCATCACCATCCCCCCTCTGCGTGACCGTCGGGAGGATATACTTCCAGCGGCGGAAAAATACGTTAGTGCCGAGGCGAAGCTCTCCGGAAAAAAAATACAAGGGTTTTCAGAGGACTCCCGGAAGGCTCTGCTCGAATATAACTGGCAGGGCAATGTCAAGGAGTTGGAAAAAGTAGTAATATCCGCAGTGAGAGACTGTCCGGGAGGGCTTATCCTTCCGTCATATCTCGGCACGTTGCGTCTGCCTGGTCAAGGTGTAGCAGGCGGACCATTGAAGAAAATGCGTGATGCCTACGGGCGTGATCATATACGCTCGATGCTTGATATTTACGGCAACTCGGTTGCCGGCAAGAAGAAGGCCGCCGAAAAGCTCGGTATAAGCCTTGCCACGTTGTACCGTATTTTGGGTTCTAAGCGTTCCTGAGCGGAAATAACGAATTTGTTTGGCAAAAAAATCCGCAAGAACCTCATGTTATCTTAAGGGTTAACCAAATACCGTCCCCAATATTCCTCAAATGCCGAAATCCCATGTTTTCTCATATCCTCGGCGGCTTTAGCCCCTACGTACCTCCAATGCCACGGCTCAAAGCGAAACCCTGTGATATGTTCAAGGCCTTCGGGGTATCGGAGTATATATCCGTATTTATGCGCATTTTCAATCATCCATTGATACTGCCGGGTAGCTTCAAACTCCGCCTTCTCCAGTCGGGAAAACCCTCCCTGATGTAAGACATCTACAGCTAGCCCTGTCTGGTGTTCGGAATGGCCGGCACCGGAAACAGAAGGGTGGGCCTGCCTGTCTCCTTGGGAAAGCTCCCTCCCGAATAAGCTGGCCTGACGGCTATAGCTTCGGTAGGCACTTTGAACGGAAAGGGCTAACCCCTGCTTTGCCATCTCGTTCCTCATTTGCTCAAATGAATGGGCGGCTTCAACTGTCATACGGTATTCTGTTCCCGAAATATAATTTAATTTTTTTGGAATAAAGCCCATAGGCAGGGCGTGTGACTTATTAAGCAACACTAATATGCTGTCGGGGTTATCCACTGTGAATATGTTTTTGCAATCAACCCCAGCGTTTACATACGCTATCGCCGTTTCATACGGAATATCGGTGTATTTGCTGATGTATTCTGTATATCTCTCGGCGTTTTTCGGTATATAATGAGCCGGATGACTCTCTTGTTCGTTTGAAATTTCATCTGACTTACCGGGAACTGCCGTGGGATGTTCCAGTTGCTTAGGCTCAAAAAAACCTGGGAGAAAAAAGTCATTATCGCAGGATGAAAACAGAAAAAAGCCAACGATAACAAAGCATACGCACAAAAATATACGCATAACAATACCTCTTTTAAGATATATTCAGAATGCAAATCATCATGCCAAAATGGCAAATGCTTCCCATCAATACAAAAATATGAAATACTTCATGGAACCCAAATCGTTTGCAATCTCTGCCGGGCCAACGCAATGCATATAAAAGACCGCCTATTGTATAAAATCCCCCGCCAGTAAACAAAAATACAAGCCCTGTGAACTCCATGACATCTACAAGGGGAATCATGGCACCAATAACTAACCAACCCATTCCGGCATAAGATGCCGCTGAAACCCATCGGGGCGGAGCGTTCCAAAAAATCTTAATTACTGTGCCAGCTATCGCCAAGCCCCAGATGATACCGAACAACGTCCAGCCCCATGCCCCTGTTTGGCGCAGGGTGACAAGGCAAATCGGCGTATATGTCCCGGCGATTAAAAAATATATCATAATATGGTCGAGCGTACGCAGGGCATAGCGATTATCCGGCTTTACCTTAAGGCAATGGTAGAGGGTGGAGGAGGCATACAACCCCACTAATGCCGCCCCATAGACTGAAAAGCTCACAATCTCCCAAGTGTTGCCAACCAGTGCCGCCAAAACAATCAGTACTGCCGTCCCGCCGCTCGCCAGCCAAAATCCTATACCATGGGTCAGGGCAGAGAAAAACCGTATAGCGTCATAAGGCGTTCTGATTTCCTGTTTATTCCGTCTTGTCAAAATAATTCCTTCTTTCTATACACCGCCGCCACCGCGCAGGCGCGAGTACCATTTGCCCCGGCAACATCGTCCGTCCACAAAACGCGAATGGCATTTATTCTTTCGAGCCTGTATACAGTATAACCCCATAACTGTAAAGAAATCAAGTGCTTTGTCAAAATTTCACCGTGCATCCGCGCAATCCTAGAAGACACATTGAAAAAACACAACCGATAATTATCTGAAAATCCCTGATGAAATAGTCCCTGCACGTGCCATATCCCCAAAAAAATTGCCCTAGCTTTTGGGTTTCCCCAAAACGCCATTGCCAAATAGCGCAACCCATTGACCTCGCAATGGAAATCAGCTTTTGGCGGTTGAAATCGACACAAAAAAGGAGTGCAAAACCCACCGGAATGTGATATGCTAGAATCGCTACAATCCATAGTTATATCAACAAAAACGGAGATTTTGCACATGACTGATTATAACACACTGGGACACGACCTGAAAAGAGGGGTTTTCAAGTTTTGCGGTAAAATTTCAGGTGGATTTTGTAGACCTGCTCCTCAACCCACCGTCTGCCTAGCACTCGCCGCTTTCTTCGCCGTAGCACCATGCCACACCTGATCCCCTGCGTTCAGTGTAAACTCTGCCTTTTTTGTATACAGTACACCGTTGACATATGTCTTGTC
>WRLU01000035.1 GCA_009777475.1 Oscillospiraceae bacterium
GAGGGACATTACATAATTACCAAATGTAAAATGGATGTTTCTGGCTCATTAGGTGCTACAAAAATTCATTAGTTTTTGCTACACTTTTTCCTTGACAAAAACACTTTTAGATTCGAGCTTATTGCCTTTTACAATTTCCGCAAAATACGTTTTTGCAGATGAGGCAAAGTTCGAACTTGCGGTAATACTGCCGTTTACAATCGTATGTGTCAGGGGTACGCCGGAATCGGTAATTATGTTGAAGCCCGATGTACCTTGTTGGATACTTGGTACATTGCTTTTCCCTGAATTTTGCTTGTGCCATACCTTGTGGCTGTTCTTAAAATAATAATAATTAGATGGCGTTTGGGTACTTGATGAACGGATAATCCATTGTTTGTGCAATGTTTTTCCGTTAGATGAAATCTTGGATACCTTGATGGCGTTGTTGGCGTTGGGGTGGTAATTGTCCCTGCTCAAAACCCCTCCGGGGGAAACGCTACCACCACCGCCAACATCAATCGTTATCGCTCCGGTAGGGGTTGCCAAAAGCGACAGCAACGAGAAGCAGATTAAAAAAATGCTTAGAAAACGCTTAAACATAGTACATCCTATCCTTTCCAAAATAAAACGAACCGGGACACTCCCGGCTCGTTCGGTTTATTGATTTGTCACCATTTTATGGTTTTGGTTTTGTAGCAATTCTCCCATCCGTTAATGGCACCTCCATGGCATTTGTCGCAGTTTTTGCAGGTGATCATCTTGGCACATCTCTGTCTGGTACACTTAGAGCATAGACTTTCGATGATTTGCTTTTCCTTTTTAGCACAGAAGATGTTACCATATCGGCGGCCTATGCAGTTTTTCGTACTCTTGCCAGTTCTGTTATTGTAGTGATACCGGCAGTGGTATTCAATTGTTTTCTTCCCGCCGAAGCCGTCCGGTATGGTGTAAGAATCTACCCTTTTGTATGTCCACGTCTTGCCTTGATAGCGGATGGTTTTGGTTTTCGGCCAGTGGTTTTTCCCAGACACCTTTGCGCTTTTAGGCTTCGTCCAACTGCCGTATACCGTTTTATCATCGGCAGTCTTATAGGCACGAATACGGATGTGGTAGGTCTTTCCGGCTGTCAGTTTTTTGCCCTTACACTTCTTGATAGTGTGTCCTTTTACGTTACGGAGTGCCTTGGAGGTACGCCCGGTTTTGTTGCCTTTGTGGTTGAGCATTGAGGTTTTGCCTTTGGCAAACTTTTTGCTCCTCGACACAGCAATTTGGTAGCCGTCAACACCTTTTACGGTTTTGAACCGGATGTCAATCTGCCGTGCCATGCCGTTTGTTGCCTTGAAGCTTTTGGGGGCGGCGGGGTTGGTTTCACCGGTTGCGGCACTTGCCAGCGGCAGGGCAAGCACTAAAATAAGTGCTATGCTTATGATTTTTTTATACATGGCGTTCAGCCTCCTTATTTTAGTGGGGTTTTTACAGTCACAGTGCATTGAGCAGTTTTGCCGTCCGGGGTTTTGGCAGTAATTGTCGCCGTGCCCGCCTCTATGCCTGTGATAGTGCCGTTTTCTGAGACTTCGGCGGTTTTTGTGTTGCTGCTGCTCCAAGTGATGGAGTCCGGCGAAACATTGACCTGCATTTTATAGGTATTGCCTTTGGTGAGGGTCAGTTTGTCTTTGTTTAGCGTGAGTTTTTCCAGTTGGCCGCCGTTTGCTCCGGGGGGTTCATCGCCTATGCCGATATGAAGCTCGCTGTCCTGATTTTCAGGTTTTTCGTCAGGCAGTTCAATTATGGGTTCGTCCATCTCGGCTGAATCGTCACTTACCTCTGGAGTTGCCGAGGTTGGGGATGCTGCGGGTTCTTCAACGCCGCCCCGGAACGATGCGATTAGTGCTAAACTCAAAATGATGCCCAGGCACACAGCACAAATTATGACTGCTTTGGTTTTGTTCGTCAAGGGTAAAATCCTCCTTTTTCTAATATTTTAATACATATAGGGAACGTACCTCCTGCGGCACACGCAAATCCATAAGATTTTGTCCTGCGAAGCGTACCGGAAGGGTTAGCTCAAATGTCGTTTTTAGCTCCAGTATATCCCCATTTAGAGTTTGGGTGAGGGGGCCTCTGTAGGTATAAATAATGCCCCCTTCACTGCCGGTATGATATAGTGCGGAACCATTTTTTACAACATCAAGCTCTTGGAGAAGCTGCTCTGTAAAGGCTTGGTCATATTCCGTAAGGTTGGTTTCATTGTGGCCGTTTTTGATTGACTGGTAGATGATGACGGCGTTTTCAATCAAAAAACTGTCCAGTGTCAATTGTGTGGTTTCCCTTGCCATGCGGAGGGATGTAATCAGTGATGAGTAGGTTAAAACTGCCAGAAAAATCATGCTGATGCCTACAACCATAATAGCCGTCCAGAACGAGGAATTTCCTTTTTTGTTTGTCAAAGCGTCCAAATTTTATCACCTCATTTCCAATAACGCTGTGACAAACCTGTGTGCCGGGTCGTGATTGTTATTGGGATATTGAACAATCCGATTCCCTTGAATGCTGTAAGACAGGTTACAGTCAGCTCCATTTTTTCCCCTAACTGCACGGTTTTTTGTGTTGGGTTAAAGTACACGGCATCCCAGCGTACAGTCATTGCGGGCAGACCCGCCTCGAGCCTTAATTCTTCCTGTCTATTTGTTATGTTCACTGAGAGCCGTCCCTCTGCGGTTGCTTCCGCCAGCAGCTTTTTTGTGAAGTGATCCATGTTGAGCTGCAAGGCTATGAAGCTAAAGGTGTTCAAGGCTAAAACCAACAGCATCATAGCAGCCAGAACTGTTACTATGACATCAATGTACCCCTCGCCCCTGCGGGTAAGGAGAAAATTTTTTACGCCGTGTTTTCGTCCTAAATTGTCCATTGTCATCCCCCTCCGAACATAGCACTCATCGAGGATAAAACCTCAACAACAATAATCACCACATAAGACATCATAAAGCAAAAAAGCAAGCTCATAGAGAGCCGTTTTACCTTGGGAGGGACCTTTAATGCACGCTGACGGAGCATCTGACGGCCTATATCGGCAAACCGAACGGATAGAACCGTCCAGTACATATCGGTTTCATCGCCTTGGATGACACTAATCAGACCCCTGATAACATCGGACAACATGGGACTTCCCACCCTGCCCTCTAATCGGGTAAGAGCCGCTTCATAGTTCCCTGAGTGCATATCGGCTACCGTGATGTTCAGCTCGTGCTGAAATTCCTTGACTGTTGACTTTCTGTAATCCTCTAAAATCGAGAGGACACTGCGGTTATGCTGTAAAGTTTTCTCTATAAATGCAACAAATCGGGGCAATTCAAATTCAATAGCACTACGCTTGTCTTTGATGCGTTCCCTGACACTGCCGATCTCCTTCAAATACACCATGAAGCCCAAAATAATGAACACCGGCGAGAGTATTGGGAAAATAAAAAAGAAGGGGATCGCTGTCATGCCCGCCGCCAAGCCCACGACCAACCCTTTGGCTATGTGAAGCTCAGGCGAAATATTGAGACCCGCCGTCTGCAAGTCAGACACGAGCTGAAGCCTTTTAAATTCATTGATGCGTACCCATTTAGACAGCCGGACAGCCAATTTGTGTATTCCAAGCTCTAGACCGACCATCCCCTTTGCTTGATTTTTAGACAAATTGTAGATAGCCCTCGATGCCCTCATCGTAGGCAGCCCCAAAGTGTCCGCTAAAATAAAATACAGTGCCAAGCCCACTAAAATCCCTGTTATAATCGTCATAAATCCGCCTCCTATCCTAGCGTTTGTATTCAATGGGTTTGGTATATTTGAACATGAACGCAGCCGTTACCAATATGACCCCGGCTGAAAGTGCAAGCACGATTTTACCCGGCAAGCTGAACAGCATGGTATGAAACCAGTCTTTGTTAATTAAGTAGAGCAATGGAATATTGCCCGCAACCATTGCCGCCATAGTCCAGTATTCCTTGCGGGGTTCCATGAGCAGGGTCTTGAGTTCACTGTTGACCAAGCGTACATCGGTGAGTTTGCCCGCCACCGGCATGAGGGAGTTTTTCTGGGTGCGGTCATTCTGGCAGGCTATGAGCGTGTCACACCATTCGTAGTAAATCTGATTGTCAATACGTTCCCTCAAATGCTGTAAACCTAACGGAATATCAGCGTTGATGACAGTCGCTTCCGCAATAAACCTCTTGAAAATATCCCGCACCGGAGGCTTGATGTAGTCGAGGTTTTCCCGTATGGCCGCCACGATATTGTCATTGCGCATATACGAGGTTGTAACGATGCTCAGTGCCGTTTCCAGCTCCTCCTTGACGTGCTTGTCATAATATGACAAGTTGGATTTTGCGTAAACAAAGGGAATCAGAGCCATTGCAACGGCTGAAATCGGTGCTAAAAATAGGTTGCCAATCAGTCCGGCCAATACCCCGCCCATGACGAACAGGGTTATTGACACAACGCAGACGGCGGTAAACATATTTTCCTTGCCGGTTGACACCAACGCATTGTGAATGTTCCGTATCTCAATGGCAATCAAGCTTTTTTTCTTTTTACCCATGGCCTCCTTGATTTGCTTGCGTAGGCTCTGTTTGGGTGACATCATTTTCAAAATATCATCGGAAATCTGTTCGGGTGTCAGGTTCAGCAAGAGAGCGATTGCCCCGGCGAACAAAAGTGCAGACAGTGCGGGTAAAAGTATCACGAAAATGAAACCTCCTTTGCAAAAAATAAACGCCGTGTTGTTTCACACAGCGTTCAGAGAAATTTTTGAAAAGCCATTGACAGACGGATTGGATAGAGGTATAATAAAAATAGAAAGGGCAAGACTTTGACGGTTACGCCTTAAGTTTAGTTATTTTGAAAAAATAACCCTTACTTTTGGCGAGCGGGGGTTATTTTTTCATATTTCGATTCGCCATGATAGCGACAACAGCAATAACAGCCATTGATACTATGTAAGCAATTTCCATACGACCACCTCCTTTCGTAGAAAGGTGGGTGGCATAACCGCCCGGCTTGCGCCGTTTTCAGTCTTACCCTTTTGCTGCCGGAATTGTTCCGGCAGTGTTTATTGTACATCATTTTCCGCCTGAATACAATGGCCTTTTGCAAAATTTAAGCGTTTATTTGCACATTGCCTCTGTGCCCATGGTGAATTTCCGCAGAATATCCTGCGGTACGCCGTATTGCATGAGCTTTTGCTTTAGTCCCCCGGATATGCTTTCCGGCTTTTCAAAATTCCCTTCCATGCTGAATTTACCGTTATGGTAAGTGTTTTTTGTGATTTTGTATCTGTAAAGTGTGCGATACCTGCGTTCACCGCCCGGAGTAATTTCAGCCTCGGCGATTTCCATGAGCTTGCGGGAGTTGTCCTCTAACTTATGGCAAAACACCACAATGGGGAATGCCTGTGCTGCCTGGATCAGCGAAGTGCTGAAATCTATGGGGAATTTCTTTTGGCACAGCAGGGCAATCCGCAGATGTGTCCGGGCACAGTCCCCGGCGTGAACGCTGCTGACCACGGTATGCCCGGTGAGGGATGCCTCCACCGCCGAATAGCACTCCACATCCCGCATTTCGCCCACCACAACAATGTCCGGGTTAAACCGCAAGGAGCTTATAACCAACTTTTCCTGTGAAATGTCATAGGCTTCATTGTCCGATGGACGCGACAGGGTATGCACAACATTGTTGCTCACACGACCCTCCGCCTCACGAACCAGAGACAGCTCCCGGGAGCCGGATTCTATAGTGAAAATTCGCTTGTTGTCAGGAATGTCAGTGAGCAGACAGTTGAGCAGGGTGGTTTTGCCTGAAGAGGTTGCCCCGGCTGACACCACCGAAACGCCGTATCTTACGCACATGGCTAAAAAGTCCAGCATTTCCTCGGTTGCCGAACCGCTTTCCAACAGCATTTCCCGTGTTACCCGCTGCGGGTGCAGCAATCTGATGGAAACGGCGATGCCTTGACCCTCGTCTATAATCGGCTCCTTGATGGCGGTAATCCGGGTATTGTTGGGCAGATGCCCTTGGGATATGGGTGTGCTGTTGTCAATAATCATGCCTGAATTATGAAGCAGCCGCTTGACAATATCGGTTGCGTGACCGGGCGAGTGAAAATGCTCATCGAGCTTTTCAATCCGTCCGTCTGTATAGGTGAGGGCTATGTCGTTCCATGAATTTACATTGATCTCCTCCAAGAGCGGCGAACCGAGGTACGGCGTGAGAATTGAATACTCTGCCATTTCTCGATACAGGCGGCCGGTCAGGTCTTCCAATGTGCTTTTGTCCATGTGTTTATCAACATCACGCAAGTATTTTCGGATGTATGACTTTAACTGACCGTCCTTCTCCGTATCGCTCAGGGCGGCGGCGTAATGGGCGGTGATATGCTCCTGTGCCAATGCCAGCAGTCCCCAAAAATCATATTTCAAAAAATCCTCCTCCATTCATTGTAAATTGTCCATTATCAATTGTCAATTGCCGTCACCATCCCAACAATAGATTTCATTGCGCCGTTCCATTTCCGATCGGTCACAGAAGCCAGCAACTGCCCTTCTGCCATCTGCCATTTGAGAGCCGGGCAGTGGGGAATGATAAAGCTGATGTTTTGGAAATAATGTCTAACTTGATCGGACGGTGAACATGGTTCTGTTTCCACTAATCCGGAAAAACTGACTTTTTGCTTGCAGAAGCTTTGATAAAGCGGGAGCTGTGACGAGAAAAAGCTGACACTTTTCAAGGTGGGGCTGTGCAGCTGAAATACGGTATCCGCTCGAAGCACAGCCGCCTGATTGAGTGTCCAGTCTAAGTTTCCGGCACAGTCAATAATCACTGTGTCGGCCGATTGTGCGGCTAGTTCTATCATCAGATTGGCGTGTTCTTTCAGGGGTTCAGGGTGGGTATATCTGTTATCTCTGCCTGTGTATCCCAAAAAGCCTGTGCCTGCCATATTGTCAGCCGGAACCATGTGAGTCAGAAGTTCATGGGTTGTGATTGCCGGCTTGGCCAGCAGCGACCCGATTGACGGCAGGTTGTCTTTTCTGTGATGCGGAAACAAAACGGGGAGCGTGGGGGTTTGGTTGTCTGTAAAAATACAAATGACCATCTCTTTTTTTGTTTCATAAATCTCCCGTGCCAATTTGATGGCAAAGGTGCTTCTGCCGCTGTTGGGCGACCCCCAAATTGTGATGACCCTACCCATTGCTGTCCTCCGCCTTTCTCTTTGAAAATACCTTTTTTTGTGAATTTAAGAGTTTTTCAGCCTTGGCTTCATCGTCCCGGCAGACCAACGCAATGTGCATATGCACACTCTTTTCGTAACCGGCCAACAGCTTGCCTTGTGCCTCGTTGACCAACAGCGTAACAGTAGACGGCTGTTCGTTGTTTTCCTCATCTTGGGCGATTTGTTCTGCATCATTCCCGTTGGATGACGTGGCGGTAATGACACGGATGTATGTTAATTCCGGGGGGATTTCAGCGATGCCGCCATCTTTTTCCGTTACCAAAATACTAACAATATCGCCGTTTTTCAGCTTGCCCGACATCCCGGCTGAGGAGCAGATTGTACGCTCCGGCTCTGGATATGCCGAGGAATTGTGCCACCTCCGGGGCGGAAAGGGACACGGGGAGCTGCTCGATGGATGTGTAGCGTTGTTTCATAGGCGACCTCCTAAAATTATTTAGATAATCTTTTTGAATTTCGTTTGGATTATCTGAACCCATTGTAATTCACGCTTGACAAAAAAGCAATAGAATTGTACAATGTTTTTTAGAGTTATGTGGATTTTCAAATATCGGGCGAATCCATATTTTCCAAACAAGGGAGAGGTTTTCGTGTTTGAGTTTACCGCAAAAGATAAATACAGAAAAATCCGAGAAGGTACTGACGAAGTTTCTTTCTCGTATCTTGCAAACTATGTCAGCGTTGATTTGGACAAGCGTGAGCTGGCGATTGCGGTTGACGACCATTTTATAGATATAGAAGAAAAGCTGGACGAGGACGAAAAACCAGAGGACTGGGAGCATCCGCTCCTGCCGCAAGCCGGAATGGTGGTTACAAGTCCTGTTGGGGAACAGTTGATTGAGTTTTGCGAGGCGGATATTGAGCAGCATATGAAATTTACGCTTTCGATGATGTCTATATTCTCAAAAGAGGAAAAAAAGACCGAACAGAAAGACCAATATTTGCATTATTATGACAATTACGAATATTTTGCAGGAATTGCCGAGGATGTGATGCGTTCCAATCTGTATGTTCACATTTTTCCGCCGCTTATCTATAAGCGGTCGCTTGAGATGTGCAAAGCGTATTTTCTGTATCTCCGCTCTTTGCAAAAAGAATATCGGCAGTTGCTGGATTTCTGCTTCAATGCGGATTTTTACAAAGAAGAACTGGCGGGAATCACTGCTGCTTCACGATTTACGCTGTATTGCGAAGTCGCTCCGGTTGCTCCCATTCGGTCGATGAATATATCATTTCGTTTTCTGCGTTCTGGTTTTGGAAATGCCTCAATGCCCGTTCGAGATAAACAAGCATACGAAGAATTTAAGAAGAATCCTGCCAAAAAGTTGCAAATTCAGAAAAGAGAGCCAAACGCATTTGAGCAACGGTTCAACATCAATCCCATCCAGACAGAGTTAGCCCGCATTATGCCTGTTCCTATCGTTTCCTCGTATAGATGCCAGTCATTAGATGAAATACTCTACCTAGAATTTGAAAAAATGCTGGAACTGGATATGCAGATTAAACGGTGTAAAAACTGCAACCGGTATTTCATCCTCAAAGGCAATTATCAGACCGAATACTGCGACCGTATTCCAGATGGCGAAACGCAGAATTGTCAGGCTATCAGTGCCACGGCGAAGTATGCACAAAAAGTGAAAGACAACCCTGCCTTGGCGATTTTCAACAAATCCTACAAGCGTTACCACGCACGGCTGAAAGTTGGTTCGGTCAAGCCCGATGCCTTCAAAAAGTGGAAATATGAAGCTGTGATGATGCGGGATAGATGCTTGGACGAGGAAGTGACGGTTGAGGAATTTACAGCGTGGATTGACGGGTATTTTGGGTGATTTTTTGGGAGGTGTGGCCGTGAATCCGTTTTTCAAACAAGTCTATGATATTGTAGAACAAATCCCGCTCGGCAAGGTTGTGTCCTACGGACAGATTGCCCGAATGCTGGGGCAACCTCGGGCGGCTCGACAGGTGGGTTGGGCAATGCGGAACTGCCCGGAGCATTTGCCTTGGCAGCGTGTGGTTATGGCGGATGGCTCGGTGACAGGCGGGGTGTATTCTGAGATGCGTAAGGCTCGGTTGGAGGATGAGGGTGTTGTGTTTTTGCCGGATGGCCGGGTGGATATGGAGAGGTGTGACTGGGGGTGAGGTTTTTTGGGAATTTGCTGATAAATGCTTGTCGGTTGGAGGGGGATGGTGTATAATGGGTCAAGCCGTGCAAGGGACGCTAAATAATGTGTGTGTTTTTCAAACCTTGGATTTGGAGTGTGGATACAATGATTTCACCATCGGAAGTCAATTATAGGGCGGAAAGACTGGACGATGAAAATTACAAATTACGGTCATTTCTTAAAAATCGTGCAGACGAAAAAGAGCTGGACAGGCAGTTTTTAGAGTTGCATAATGAGCTGTTTGAAAATTACGATTGTAGTAATTGCAGAAATTGTTGCAAGGAATATGCCGCAATCTTAAAAGAAACAGAAACCGAGGCAATTGCAGCTTTTTTGCAGATGTCAAAAGAGGACTTCATAACGCAATATGCCAACAATGGCTGTGATAGATATGAATTGAAAGACACTCCCTGCTGTTTTTTGACAGATGAAAACATCTGTCAAATCGAAGATTGCAAACCGCAAAACTGTAAGGACTATCCATACACCAACAAACCCGGCAGATTGTGGAGTCTGCTTGGGGTTATGGGGTCTGTATCCGTTTGCCCTGTTGTGTTTGAGATTGTTGAGCGGTTGAAACGATTGTATGGATTTAGGTCAAAACGGTAAAAACGCTTGCTGAATGCTGTAAATTTTGGTATAATCCTGTGACTGACAAAACTAAGAAAGCGAGGTGCAGATGTGAACAACACTCCGATGCTGTTCAACAATAAAATAATGGACAAGTATATGTCTGCATTTTCGTGTGAACAGATTGCTGATTATGCCCGAAAACACGCCGAAATGCTCAAATGGAAAACCTCTATTGAGAACAGCGACCTCCAAAAAACGAAAGAAACCGCTGTGCAGGGCAAATTCGTAGAGTCCGTTTTTGAGAAAATCTTAGGATATACTACTTTTTTAGAGGGCGGCGAATGGAATCAGCGGCAGGAATCCAAAACAATATTAGACAGTACCACATCCGATGGTGCGTTGGGATTTTTTACAGCAAACACCGAGCTTGTTAAAGCTGTTATAGAACTGAAAGATGCAAACACCAATCTTGACAAAAAACAGCATCGCAGCAATCACCTCACCCCAATTGAGCAGGCGTTCAGCTATGCCCATAAAAACGGTTCTTCCTGCGGTTGGGTCATTGTGTCAAACTTTCGGGAAATCAGATTGTACAAGAGCCTGAGTTCGCTGGAATATGAAAGATTTTTAATCACTGATATGGACAACGAGGATGAGTTCAAACGATTGTATTTCTTGCTGTGCCAAGAAAACCTCATTGAAAAATCGGGGAAATCCCTTGTAGATAGACTGTATGATGATAACGAACAGGCGCAGGCAGAAATAACAAACGAGTTTTACGACACCTATAAAAAACTGCGTGTGGACTTGTTTTATGCTTTGAAAGAAAACAACACTCAAACCGATGAGATGTTGCTATTTTCTAAAGCCCAAAAAATCCTTGACCGCTTTATTTTCATCTGCTTTTGTGAAGATAAAAATTTATTGCCAGTGGGCATTTTCAAATCGGTCATAGAAGCGGCAAAGACATCTTTTGTGTTGAAACCAAACCGCTTGTGGGAACAACTTTGCGGTCTGTTTGATTCTGTTGACAAAGGAAATCCTCCGATGAAAATCAACGGATACAACGGCGGTTTGTTCAAACAAGATGCTGATTTGGACAGTCTTATCGTACCCGATGAGATATTGGAGCGGTTTTCGTCTTTGTCAGACTATGATTTTGAATCTGACCTCAACGTAAATATTTTGGGGCATATTTTTGAACAGAGCATTTCTGATCTTGAACAGCTCAAAGCCGAGATTACAGAGGCAGAAGTTGACCGAAAGGGCAGCAAACAAAAAGCCGATGGCATTTACTACACCCCCCACTATGTCACGAAATTTATCGTTGAGAAAACCATCGGACGATGGCTTGATGGTGAAAAAGAAAAGATTAAGTGTGAATTGATTGGCACGAGCGGCTTTAGGTCAGGTGCTGCGATTGTTAAAGAATGGACAGATGTCCCTGAAGAAGTATTAAAAGGCGAAGGAAGCATAACTTACAAAGCAATCGTAAAGCTACACGTTGCCTTTTGGGAAAAATACATTGAACGGTTGAAGACTATCCGTGTACTTGACCCGGCCTGCGGGAGCGGGGCGTTTTTGAACGAGGCTTTTGATTATCTGTGTGCAGAGGGATTGTATGCGGTTGAAATGCAATCCTCTTTAGGCGGCGGGCAAATATCGCTGTTTAACTGGGACAAGCATATTTTGCAAAACAATTTGTTCGGTGTTGACCTCAATGTGGAAAGCGTTGAGATAACCAAGTTGTCCCTTTGGCTCAAAACTGCTCGTGCTGACAGAGCGTTGGCATCTTTGGACGGAAATATCAAATGCGGCAATTCCATCATCAACTCCACCGAACTTGCGGGGGACAGAGCCTTTGACTGGAACGGCGAATTTTCTGACATTATGGATCAGGGCGGGTTTGATGTTGTCATCGGCAATCCGCCCTACGGTGCGGCGTTGTCAAAAGCAGAGAAGGAGTATATTACAGAGAATTTTGAGACAACCGAGGGAAATTTTGATACATACAAGACGTTTATAGAGCTTGGTATGAAATTGACAGGGCAGGGAGGATATATGGGCTATATCACGCCCAACACCTATTTTGTTTTGGAGCAAGGTGGAAAGAAACTCCGCAAATTCCTATTTGAAAATTGCACCTTGCTTGATATAGTCGAACTCTTTAATGTGTTCCCAACAGCAGTTGTTGAACCTGCTATTTCTGTGTTTCAGAACAAAGAACCTATGCCCAATGAAGTGTTTGAAGTCGTTTCTGTACCTCGGAAAATAGAACTATCCTCAACATTTATTGCTGATGGTATAAAAACCTTGTTTGAGCAAAGAAATTTGCAAAAACGTGAAGGGTATCTTTTCAATTACAGAGAAACGGAATATACAAAAAATCTGCGTAAAAAAATTGACGATATGGCAAAGCCGCTATCCGAATATTTCAAAGTATTAAACGGAATGAAGCCCTATGAAGTAGGCAAAGGTACCCCTCCACAAACAAGAGAAATTGTGGATACTAAGCCCTTTGAAGGATATGTGAAAATAGATGACACTTGGTTTCCGTATGTTAAGGGGAGAACTTTTCATAGATATACAGACCGTTGGGACAAAACTTACATAAAGTACGGTGAGTGGCTGGCGGCTCCAAGAGACCCCGAAATATTCAAAAACGAAAAGCTGTTTGTACGCCAAACAGGAGATTATCCGATCGCCAATTATGATGAATCGGGCAAAATCTGCAAAGATTCTGTCCACTGTGTACGGAATTTAGAGACATTTTCTGATGTTTCATTGAAATATGTGTTGGGACTGATAAATTCCAGCCTAATGGAATGGATATACCAATATGATAACTTCCAAGACGTTGGCAAACCTCTTGCACAAGTGAAAAAGGCTTATGTTGAGAGATTGCCTATCGTCATTGCTGATGACCAGTCCACCGTCATCGCCCTTGTAGACAAACTCTTGGAATCCTGTCAAGAACGGCACGACAAAGCCAAACAATTCACCGAATACTTATCTCAAATCTACGCCCCGAAGTCCATCAGCGAAAAACTACAGAAGTTTTATAAGCTGGATTTCAAGGGCTTTATCGGCGAGCTGAAAAAGCAGAGCGTAAAGCTCACGCCCACACAAGAGATGGAACTGATGCCGCTGTTCAATGAGAAGGCGGCTGATCTTGCGGCGTTGTCGCAGATGATTGAGCGGTTGGACGGTGAGCTTGACGATGTGGTGTTTGCGTTGTATGGGCTGACGGAGGAGGAGCGGGCGATTGTGGGGGGCATAAATGCTGAAATCACGGGGAATCAAATTATCTGAAAGGAGACATCCGTTTATGGAGCAGCGTATTTTTGACAAGAAAAATGTAATTCTTACACGAATTACCGAATCTGATTTGGAGTCTTTCCTCGTTGACTCTGATATTGACGATGAGGGGAATACTGTATTTCGTTTTACAGAATTTGCAAACGCAATTATTGAAACTATCCCAGAGTATGTGTTTGCTAATTATCAAAACCCAGATATTCCTCAAACGGATGCTGTTGAAAGGTTGCGAGAAGCCGCCAAAAGCATTTATAGGATTAAAGAATATGACCTTATGAGAAAGGCCTGCTTGGAGAATGATGCAGAAGCACAAACCGAAGTAGATGCACTACTGCATCGAAAACGTGGTGAGTTTGGAGAACTTCTGCTGCACTTGTTGTTGCGTGATTTTCACGGGACAATTCCACTTGTTTCTAAGGCGTACTTCAAAGATGCGACAGGTGTAGCTGCACATGGATTTGATGCAGTTCATATTTCTCAGGCGGAAAAGATTCTTTGGTTGGGCGAGAGCAAATTTTATGGAGACGGAAAGAAAGGTGTTAAGGCTCTGATAAAAGACATTACTACTCACTTTTGCAAAGACTATCTAAACGAGCAAATCCTCATCATCAAAAAGAATTTGGAGTGCAATGAAATCCCACAACGAGATGAATGGATTGATGTGTTGAATAGTTCCACCAAGCTATCTGACCAAATAGATATGATAAATATCCCCTTGCTGTGTACCTATCACAATGAAATTTACAATCTATACAACGATTTGAATTGCGATGAAGCGATTACCTACCACGAAACAAATATACGTGATATTAAAGCGTATTTTGATGCGAAAAATAATCACCCGCTTAAAGACAGGCTTAATATCCTTTTGATATTATTCCCTGTACACGATAAGACTGCACTTGTCAGAATGCTTCACGAAAAATTGTGGCATATGCAAAGTATGTGAGGTGAGAGGATATGGATATTATCAACGATATTAGGCAAGCTGAGGAACTGACATATGACCGTAGCTTTGCTTGGGCGCTACAGTGCGGAAAATTGCTGACAGGTTCTGACAGTGATAGAATTGTCGTGCGTTGTGCGGCTATCCATATTCTCGACAAATGGAGATATGTCCCAGAGGAAACAAAGCCCATATGGGCAGACATTATTGAGGCAATTGGCTTTTACCCTTATATTTCCAAAAACGCCGAAAGTATCCATCTTGATACACTCGCAGATGAGATTCGCCAAAAAAGTTTTCTCTCAGACTTTTTACCAAATACATATATGCACAGTAAACAGAAAGAACTGTCGGACTATTTGCGTTCAGACAAGAATGTGGTCGCAAGTGCCCCGACAAGTTTTGGGAAAAGTCTTTTAATAGAAGAATTGGTTGCTTCTCAGGAATACCGTAATATTGTGATTATCCAGCCTACTCTCGCTTTGCTAGATGAAACAAGAGTAAAACTAAAAAAATACAAGACGCATTATAAAATCGTTGTGCGAACATCTCAAGACCATACGCCAGAAAAAGGGGACTTATTTCTGCTTACTGCGGAAAGAGTAATGGAATACGTCGATTTCCCGAAAATTGATTTGCTGATAATTGACGAGTTCTATAAAATGAGTCTGCGATGCACTGATAATCGTGCAGATATACTAAACAATGCGTTTTTGAAAATATACGACACATTTAACCCCAAATTTTATTTATTGGGGCCAAATATTGACGGAATTACAGAGGGGTTTGAAGAAAGATATAATGCAATCTTCTTTAAGTCTGATTATTCTTTGGTTGATTGCAATGTGATTGATTTGAGCAATGACTATCCACAAAATCAAACGCAAAGAACTATAGATAAACAAAAAATGTCAAATTTATGCAAATTGCTTGATGAGTTAAACGATTCCCAAACCTTGGTATATTGTGCAACACCAGCAAGGGCAAGGCGATTTGCAAAAGAGTATTATGAGCATTTGGTTTCCTCGAATATATTGCCCAAGACCAATCTTCCAATTATTGAGTGGATTGAAAAAAACATTTCCAGGCATTGGTGCTTAGCCAAAGAGTTAAAGTATGGTATTGCTATCCACGATGGTTCGCTTCAAAAACATATAGGTGCGTCAATTATTCAATATTTCAACCAAAGACACCTTCGGTGCGTCTTTTGCACATCTACAATTATTGAGGGGGTTAATACAAGTGCAAAAAATATTGTTTTATTTGACGGGAAAAAGGGCGGAAAAGAAATTGATTTTTTTGATTACAGTAATATAAAAGGTCGTTCTGGACGGCTTATGGAACACTATGTTGGCAATATATATAACTTTGCTCCCATTCCATCTGAAGACTCTATAGTAATTGATATTCCTTTTGTTGAACAAGATAAGGAATTGCTTCCCAATGAAATTCTTATTAACATACGACAAAAGGATGTCCAGACACAAGTTGTGGATCGGTATAACAAACTTTATGAAATACAAAACGAGTTAATGGACATTATTAAAAGAAACGGAACTAATGTTAATGGTCAAATGAATATCTACTATGCTTTGGAGCGAGATATAAGTACATCACAATACGCAAATATTGCATGGGCTCAAATGCCAAATTGGGATAAGTTAATTTATGTGCTTGAATTAGCTGAGAACAATGCATTTAACTTTGAAGGCAGACACGGGGTGGTGTCTGTTCGCCAATTAGCACGGTATATTGATATGTACCGCAAAAACAAGAATATACTCCACATTGTCGGGAATATTTACCATAGCAAAGTAAAGGCTGTAAAATCAGCAACCCAAGAACAGAAAATCAAATACCTCGACGATGCCATTGAAACAGGATTTCACATTTATCGTCATTGGTTTCAATTTACTGTACCGAAAGCGTTTAGGGTAGTTGATAGTCTTCAGCGGTATGTTTGTGAAAATCACGGTAAAAGAGCAGGGTCTTACAGCTATTTTGTCCAACAGCTTGAAAATGATTTCATCCGTGAGGAACTTTCAATCCTTGTAGAGTATGGCATCCCAAGTGATACCGTCCGCAATTTGATGGAACAAATCCCCGAAACTCTATCGGAAGACGATGTGATACAATATATCCAAGCAAATAAGGAAAGATTGTTTGCTCCGTTGATGCAATATGAGCGTGATAGACTTGAACATTGTTTATAACCTGACATTATCAAGCCTTTTACCAGATACTCAAACCAAAGGAGGCACTCTGTATGGCATACACACGATGGAACCAGAGCGGATATTATATTTTCGGAAGGGAAGATGATGTTGATTTTGATGGGACATCAATCTCCAATGACAAAGTAGATGTTTTTATCTACGGTCTTTTTGATGAGGAAAGAAACGGCGGCGAGGAGTTTTGGGAACGGTTCTACCACGGCAAACGGATTACGGAAAATTTTCAAAAAGGTTTCCGTATTCAAAAACTCATTCGATATGCACCGGACTTAGAATCCTGTGCCGCCGATATTGCCGTATTGGCAGGGGAAATCTGGCGGGAACATTACACGCCGATTATCGGCTCGGAGCAAGTGGAATATATGCTGGCAAAGTTTCAGGCTGCTGAGAAAATTTGTGCCGATATTCAGAAACAAGGTCACACCTATCTCATTGCACAAAACACAGATACCGGAGAGTTAATCGGCTATGGCAGCATTGTGCTGAAAGATGATTTCCTATTGCTCAGTAAGCTCTATGTCCACAATAATTTTCGTTGCAAAGGTGTTGCTCGCAGTCTTTTGAATGAGGTAATCTCTCTTTGTAAAACGTCATACGGGTTCGATAAAATCCGTTTGACCGTAAATAAGCAAAACATCGATGCCATTGCAGTATATGAAAAAATGGGATTTGAAACGGTAGATTCGGTTAAAACAGACATTGGCGGCGGATTTTTTATGGATGATTATGTGATGGAAAGAGACCTTACTATGCAGACGAAACGGAGCTGACAAAACATATGGACGATAGAATGATTGAGAAATCTTGCGTAAACAAGGTGAGATACCATACAAGAGAATCGGCAGAACAAGCCTATCGCCATTACAAGGCAAATATGCCACGCAAAAGAGGACGCAGGGTTCAGAAAATCAAACACGAACAGCGTCCGTATAAGTGCGGGCATTGCGGCGGTTGGCATTTAGCAAGAATATGAAAGGATGGTACTACTCAATGAAAAATCAAGACCTATTCGCCTATCGTGAGGCTGTGCTGAAAATTAAGGATGCCATATTGCAGGCTCGTTACAGGGTGTCTGCAAATGCCAATGCGGAAATGCTGAACCTATACTATGGTGTGGGGCAATATATTTCTGAAAATACACGCATGGGCAAATGGGGCACAGGTGTGATGGAGAAAATTTCAGAGCAATTACAGGGCGAGATACCGGGATTACACGGGTTTTCGCCGTCAAATATGAAAAATATGCGAATATTTTTTGAACAATGGTCATCTGAGTTTGAAGCAAATCGGCAGTTACCGACTGCCGATTTGGAAAGCGACAACAACGCCGATGAACTTTTGGTAATTCGGCAGTTGCCAACTGCCGAATTAGATGAGAACAAAATTTCAGCCTTTGTTCGTGTCGGATTCACCCACCATAGAGAGATTTTGAGAAAATGTAAAACCGCTGATGAACGCTGGTATTATATTTTGCGTTGTGCCGACGAATTTTGGAGTGTAGCAAGGTTAAAGCACCATATCCTTGCCAATGATTACGCTTCATTTGGCAGTTTGCCCAATAATTTTGCCATCACAATTCCCGATAATGAAACCGCTGCCATAGCCGTTCGTTCCTTTCGGGATGAATATTTGTTGGATTTCGTTGATATAAAAGAGGCAGACGATTACAGCGAGCGTGATGTGGAAAATGCCATTGTTGCCGATGTCAAAAAGTTCGTTATGTCTGCTGGCGAAGGATTTGCCTTTATAGGAAACCAGCACCGTCTGCTTGTCGATGAAGAAGAATTTTTTGTCGATATGCTTTTCTTCAACAGAAATCTACATTGCCTTGTCGCATTTGAACTGAAAAAGGATAAGTTCCGCCCATCTGATTTGGGGCAACTCAGTTTCTATCTGTCAGCCTTAGACAAATATGTGAAAAAGCCTGACGAAAACAACACAATCGGAATCCTTTTATGCCAAGAAATGAACAGAACAGTGGTAGAATTAGCCGTGCAGGATTATGATAAACCAATGGGCGTTGCCACTTATCGCTTGGGAACAGAAATCCCCGAGCAGTACAAAGCGTTGATTCCTTTGATAGACGGTGTTCAGAAAATCGTGCTGGAAAATGGCAATGCCGAGAATGGCACGGAATGATTTTCTTGACTGTAATTTTGACTGTAACGAGCTTGAAATTAGACGAAATTCAATAGACACAACATTACGGAAACCATTGCAATCACTACATTCTGTGTCAGGCTGTCTAAGAAAAAAACGAATGGTATTCTCAAACGCCTCTGCCCTATACAAATATACGCTGTCGCTAATCCCCTGAAAAGCATTTAGTTCATCAAATCCATCCGGATACTCCAAATCAAACCCCAATTCATAGTCATAACCCTCTAATTTATCTGGAAAGGTATAGTTATATTTTTTCAAAGTCTTCTCAAAGAGCATGTCCTTGAGGTTTTGAGGAATATAGTCTATATAGTCAATCCAATTGTGGTCTTGAGGGGCTTCATCTTCAAAATTAAAAACAGCTTCTGAATTTTCCTCAATGTATTCAAGATATAATTCAGCGTAAACAGGGCTTTTTAACACAGCCTCCCGTGGCTCAAATTCACCGCCTATAATTTTACTTCCATTAACACGGTCAACGTAAACCTTATCTACCTCCAAATGATAGCCGGCGGCTATGTAGTTGCTGTTGTTTACCCCGAAGGCATCGGCCTTTGAAATTCTTTCGCTGTCGTATTCTTTCAGATCATTGTTCATCGAATAATTGCTTATCTCGTAATAATCCCCATATTTTTTTATGAAATTATAGCACGGATCAAGTACAACATACTCGCTAAACGTAGTTGCATCGTATGGCGAATAATTTTCCGCGATTGTTGAAAATAATGTAATAAAAATCAAATATTCATCACCCTCTTCTAATATTGGATCCATATCCTTGTCAAAATCGTAAGATGAGTGAGGTGAGTTTACCATTATGGTATCCCCTGGGTTGGGAGGTGACTCAATGTCTTTTATGTAGTGTATTTTGTCGATTGTTAAATCAAACATTGTTTCATAAGTGAATTCACGTTCACCGTTTACGATGTCAGTATAATCTATCCTGAACTCTTTTATGTTGGAAACTTTGCCGACAACGGCAAAAGCAATCATGTCATACCATGATTCATCCATAAACTCCACATAACTTTTTGTCACGATCACAGGTTTAGTGGCTATCTCCTCAGCTGTCAAGCGCGGAACGTAGAAAGCCCTTTCCCCGGTTTCATCGTTCTCGTAAATTACCCCCAGTTCATCAGGGTTGTCGTAGGGATGCCGGGTACCGCAGGCGGTTAATAGTGCTGGAATTAACAGGTACAACGCTAATTTCTTCATTGTTTTCATGGTAAAATTCCTCCTAAAATTTTAATTTTTATGCATATTGTGCTAATTATATCGCGTATTTTACTGCCGGTCAACCTATGCTTACGAGATGAGATAAAACGAAAGGGGGCATCAGCCCCCCCTGTTAGTCCTGAATGTGCAAATGCGTTTTCAGCGCCTCTTGCAATAGTCCGGAAAAGTTGACTTGAGAGCGTTCCGCTCGTTCATTCAGCCACATGGGAATAGAGAGCGTTTTTTTGACGGACTTATTCTCATAGAATCGGCGGTAAAATTCCGTGTCACAAGCCACCACGCTTGTAAACTCGTTATTTTCAAGACTTATATCCCGCGGATTGCTTGCGGCAGGGATGGTCTTTTTGCTCTGCTCCATATCGTACAACATCAAGCAAAGCGCATCCTTCGCCATTTCTACGGCATCCGCCATATCATCGCCGCACGTATAACAGCCTTGAATATCGGGAAAATGGACGCTGTAGGCTCCTTTGTCTTCCGGTGTGAACACTGCCGTATATGCGTATTTCATATCTAAAAGCTCCTTTCGTTTCGAGCGAGAACTTAGGGACTTACTTTAGCCCTAAGTCCTTCTTGATTTTATTTGCCGTTCCAGTTCTTAGCTCTTTACTTTGGTGACGCGGTATTTGAGCTGTTCCGCCTGTTTTTGGGTTTATCCATATATCGTGTTCTGAACCATGACGCAATATATGGCAGCCATGCTTACTTGCTAATCTTGTCATTTCACTCGCTTTCATCGCATCACCTTCCTTCTTTATCTTCATATACATTCTATCACGTATTCAATACGTATGTCAAGCATTTTTTTCAAATTAACAAAAAAATATTACGGCGGAGACCATCGCCTCCGCCGCAGTGTGACTTCTTGCCGTCAAGCAAGGGTTTTGTGTGGACTTTCCCGGAAAGCTCATCCTTACGCTTGTATGTGCGCCATATCGTCGATATGGATGGTGCAGGTTCCGGCTTCTCCAAAGTCAACAATAAAATGCTCGCTGGTTCCGAGGTAATCGTCGTTGGCAAGTCCTGCGATTTTGCCCTCGCTGTTCGGGATGGAGGCGTTGTCCGACAGCCAGCTACTATGCCGCCGCCCTTCATGGCAGCAGACTTGCCGTATGTCTCGCGTTCTCTTGTGTCTTTTGAGTTCAATGCCCTGATGAGGTCGGTAGTTGCGTCTATTACGCCTATCCCTGCCGTAACCGCTCCCGCTGTTGCCCCGGCAGCAACGGCCACGCCGCCTAATCCTGCCGAGCCTATCTTTGCGCCCATGCCTAACTTTCCGGTTCCCGCAAACGCAAGCGCGGATTGTGCCGCCGGGCCTCCTGCAACCGCCGCTTTCTTGAGAGCCAGTCCTTGCGCTACGCCGCCAAACAAGCCGCCGCCGTTAGCAACCGCACCGCCGGCTACTTGTGCGCCAGTGCCGAATAGCATAGTGCCTATTCCTTTAAGCCCTTGATAGGCTTTAATGCCGCCACTGACTGCACTTAACCCTTTGCCGGCGGTCCAAAGTTTGACTATAGGACCTGTCACCGCCCATTTCTTGGTACAATAAAAAGCGGCCTATTGGCCGCTTAGAGCTTGCTCGTTTTGTTGTTTAAGCAACGAGTTGGGATTAATAACCCAACCTTTGTTTTAACGCGTCCTGCAACACACCCGAAAAGTTGATGTGCGCTTGTTCCCCCGCCTCTTTCAGCCATGCAGGTATTGTAACCATTGTATTTACCGCCTTTTTGTTGCGGCGGTATTGGTTTACCTCCACCATAATCGGAGTAACAATGGCGGCATCATCCGCCTTAATTTTCGTAACATCCGAAGCCGCAGGAATTTCAAGTTTGCGCTCTTCTAAAGACACCAAATACAGCCCTAATGCCTCTTGTGCCATTTCTAAGGCGTTTTTTAGGTCTTCCCCATAACTGATACAACCGTCAAGGTCAGGATACAATATTGTGTAACCACCTTCCGGTTCGGGTCTAAATATTGCCGGATATACTGTCTTCATACGTTTTCCTCCTATCTCAACCCTGCTTTTTTTAGAATGTCGTTAAGCGTTCCGACAGGTAAATCTTTTCCGGTGTGAATGGGGACAGATACGGTCAAGTCCCCTTTTTCCATAACGTGGTGGCTCCCTCTTACCCTATCTATCTTCCAGCCGTCTTTTTGCAATTTTTTCACCAACTCTTTGCCTGTCATGCTCAACACCTCTTTTCCACATTCTCATCATAGCATATGTTACCTATGTTGTCAAGCGTTTTGCAGAGATATTTTTCGTAATTATGAATTTTTTTATTCCCCGACAATTCCCCGAACGCTCCCCGAACATTACCCAACCCATCGTCGAGCGTTCGCTACAAGTAAATGCTCTTGCCCTAGGGGGGAATTTTTTCACACACAACAACACCCCCCCCGCCTAACCAGGCGGGGGGGCGCTTCCTTCTTCCCATCACTTTACAAAGCCGCAGTCTTTACACTTGCCTTTTTTGTCGAACCTGTGTTTTTTGCGTACAGAGTGCTCGTAATTACAGCCTTTGCACTTTTTAATCTCGTTGTGCTCCGCCGCGGTAGC
>WRLU01000036.1 GCA_009777475.1 Oscillospiraceae bacterium
GTCAGGACAATTTTATCTGAATCCGAACCGTTGTCCAGTATTTTTTCCACTTCAAAATCCCCGGTCGCAAAGGACTCGGGTGCTGCCATTGACAGCATCCCAAAAAGAATGCAGAATATCGTTAAGAATGATAGGGATTTTGTGAATTTTGAATTTGTTTTTGTTTTTGCGCATGTAGTTGCAGTCATTTGAATCACCTTCCAATTTCTATAATATTAGATGGGCATTTTGCCACTCTCACTTATAGTATCATAAGATAAAAGTCTTTTGCAACCCCTTAGGCGCGAAACAGCGATTTTAGGCACAAAACTTTACAGCGGTATGAAAATTCGTGTTTCAAACATAGAGTCATCAAAATCATAGCTCATTTGACCGTTCAGCCGCTTGCAGCATTCGGCCATACTCTGTAAGCCAATTCCATGATGTTTTGTGTCTTTTTTGAGTGTCACCAATTTTCCGTCCTCCGTCTTGGGCTTTGCCCCCAGCGTATTTTTTATTTCGCAAAGAAGAGCATTCTCGTCTGTCTTCATAGAAAAACGGATGACTTTTTCTGTTTCAGCAGGGGTTCTTTGACAAGCCTCGGCAGCGTTATCTATGCCGTTCCCAAGCAAGGCAATCAAATCAATTATGGGAACCGGCAAATCAGGTGGGATGTTAAAATCCCATATGCAGCGTATGCCTTCGCTCTCAGCCGTTTCCTTTTTGTTGGTCAGCACAGCATCAAGCATAGGGTTGCCGGTGTTAATTGTAAATTGTATACGTTTTTGCTGCTCTTGGGCAAGTAAGAGAAGTTTCTCTGATAATTCGCCATATTTCCCTGTATTGCACAAGTGCAGAAATGCTTGGATATACTGCTTGAAATCGTGGTGCATTTGCTGTATGTAAGTCTGATTTTTCACTATTTTATCATTGTGTTCCTTCTGGATCGCAAGCTGAGCCTCTAAAACTCCCATCTTTTCACGATCCGCATTTCGCCGCAAAATCCCCTCAAAAATTCCGAATATAAATAGATTTGAATACAAAAGACCGACTATGACAAAAGCGGACAGCAACGGATAAACATTCTCCGCAAAAATATTGACATAGGTAATTTGAAGCGTTGTTAAAACCGAAACCAACGGCAGCAGAATCAATGCCAGCCACATTTTCAGAGGTAAAGTACCAAGACTCCCTTTCCGAATACGAGTCATGATCTTTGTTAGAATAAAAACAATGAAGTTTACCAGCAAAATTGCATAATATCTGTGTACTGTGGTTTCCATCATAGCTTCAAATTCAACAGCCGGGTTAATGGTAATCAAGAGAGCTGCCAATAACTCGGAAACTCCAACCATAAGGAAAAACAGGAGAGCACAAACAACCGAAACAGCATTTTTTGCCTTGCAGTATACCTTTGATATAATCAATGCAAGCACTAAGGTTTTGGCGGATATGGTCAGCATATCCGTAATAAAATATATATTGATCACAAAGGATATGACCACAGCAATGCAAAAAACGGCGTATGTTTGCAGAGTGTGTTTTGTTTTTCCGCTCTTTAACAGCCCTTCTGAAAAGAGCAGCATCATATATATACCGAAAATGGCATTGAAAAACTCCAGTATGATCCACCCAGAGCCCATTCAATATTACCCCCCTCTTTTGTATTCTCGGAATTCCTCCCTAAACTTATCTGAAAATTTCGCACCAACAGGCAGCGTAGTAGAATCGGTCAGCAGGATGCTGTCGTCAGATGCAATCCAGATGTACGCCATATTGACCAGATATGCCCGATGAGTTTGAATAAACCCACACTTTGACAATTCAGGATAGACCAAAGCCAGCTTACCCCTGAACTCATACTCATGCGTTTTGGTTTTTGCTCGTATGTAATGCCTCAAGCTTTCAAAATACAACACATCACGCAATTTCAAAAGCACAGTGCCGCCGCCCTTGAGCTTAATTTCGTAAGGGGCGGTGTTTTTACGTTCCTCCAAAAGAATAAGGCGGTTCATAATCTGCCGGACATCAGGCATTTTGAAAGGCTTGACAAGGAATCCGGCTGCCATCACATTGTAGCCTTGCGGCATTTTTTCCTCAAGATTAGTTGCAAAGACGATGTGTACCTCGCTGTCTGTTTTTCTGATGTAATGGGCTGCTTCAAGGCCATCTATTTCAGGCATTGAAATATCAAGAAATATAATGTCGAATTTCTCTTGAGTGGCAGCCGTCAGAAACTCCTTTGACGAAAGGTAAGGCTGGATTTGCAGTTCTTTTCTGTGATTTTCGGAATATTGTTTCAGGCAGTCACACATATGCTCTATGTGGTGCTGCTCATCATCGCATACTGCGATACGCATAGTAACGCCCTCCCTTAGACAAAATTTTATCATATTTGTACTTTATGTCAAGCCCAAAAAGTTTATTTTTTTGCACATCCTCTAATTTCTGATTTTAGAGGTTGCCTTTATAAAACAGATTAGGGACAAGACACCCCCGCTGACAGTTCAAGAGCAATCTGTCAGCGGGACGTTTATTTGTGTTGTCGGATTCTTGTCGGAAATTCATCAACTCATAGCACTGCGCAAAAACTCAGATAAATTGGGATTGCTGTTGAACAAGCGGCTGTGATTGTCCCGTGCAGCTATATTTTCTGCAATGGTTACGGCATTGCCAAACGGTGTGCTGTTAAGTATCATAAAATCGCTCAACGACAGATTGTTGATCGATGTGGTTTGGGTAGTGCGGTTCATAAGCTCCACAACGGCGTTCATTGACGACAAGGAATCCATGCCGCTCTTGATTTTCTGAACAAATGCTTGGGCAAACTGTTTCATCATATTTTGGGCATTCATTTCGAATGTATCTCTGTTAAAGTTCTTATCTAACGCTAGCTTGTTCACCTCCCACTGCGGTTCCATCCCTTTTTTATCCCAATATTGTGCATATGACCGCTCGTTTTCCAAATGATAGGCTGCGGAGCTCGCTAAACGGTTTAATTTTCGAGTAAACGCTTGGTCAAGCGATCCAAGGTTTTTCTCTAATCGTTCTTGGCAGTTCCCGAACTGTGCAATGATTTGTTCACGCAATTCCTCATAACGGACTGCCAACATATCAACGCTATGGTATTTCCAATCTCCCGGGCATTGTTTGGTAAGGAATGTAGCATTGGCTGTATCGGTTTCAGTAAAAAACAATCTATCATAATAATGGAAACGCTGACTATGATCGTCAAAATCTAAAATCTCCGATGTGTTGGATTTGGCTGAATTCGCCTGATTGATTTCTACTGTGTCTGTGATTTCAAGAGTTACAGATTGATTGTCGGACTGTTGCGCCTTTCCGCTAGGCACTTGATTGGATACGGGTAAATATTGTGCTATGCCTGTGATACTCATGATTTGCTGCCTCCTTGTTTGTTGCAAATTAACGCACTATACGTTAATTTGTATATGTTTTCTAAAAATTTCACTTTATGACATGAGGGATAGTAGGAAGATTAAATCACCAAGCCCATATATTAGGCCCTGCCGTTGGGAACCATTATCCCCAGTGTTAGGATAACATCAACAAAAGGACTCAACAACCCCCTAGGCACGAAACAGCGATTTTAGGCACAAAACTTTACAGCGATATGTCCTCTCATCCTTCCACATACCTTCATTTTGTATTCCAAGACCTCGGTTTCTATATCCGCTCGTATCATATGGATTGACGGTGCGCTGGCTCTCAGGCGTATACCGTACCGTCCTCCCTGCTTGACAATTTCCGGTTCCTCCAAGGTAAGCTCATCTGACCCCGGCATTACAATACCGTAGCCGCTGTCACGAACATCCTGCAAGGCATGGGCCACCTTGTCGTATGAGCTTTTAACTCCGGCGAGACCGCTTAAAAGCTCCATCAAATCCCCATCATCCTTTATATCGAATCCCGACTGTTCCCCTAAGGTGCGGTAAAACAGTTCGCGGGGAAGCTCAACCTCCGCCTCGGCTATACCGGTGCCTAATTGGATAGATACCCGGCGTACGGCTGAAATATCGGGACAATTCCCCAAAGCCTCCAGCACAGCCTCAACATCCCTAACCCGATAAAGCTTTTCTGCACTTTCCTGTACGGCTTTGTACAGTGTGCTCTTGATTCCGTGGCCGTACGGTAGCGCATCCACCCAAGACGGCAAATCAATTCCCATCTCTGAAATTGGAAATTCAAAGAGAATGCCCTTAATAATTCCGATAATATCGTTTTCAGACAATTCCGCACAGTTAGCCGGGAAGCAGCTCACACCGTATTTAGACGAAATATCCTCGCATACAGCTTTTGCGAGCGGCGACTCTGGATACGCCGAATTGACTAAAACAATAAACGGCTTATGCATAGTCTTCAGCTCTGAAATGACACGCTCCTCAGGCTGGCAATAGTCCTCCCTTGGAATATCTGTGATTGTTCCGTCAGTGGTGATGACAAGCCCTATTGTAGAGTGGTCGGCAATCACCTTCCGGGTGCCTAGCTCGGCGGCCTGCGTCAGAGGGATTTCATAGTCGAACCAAGGTGTGCGGACCATTCTTGGGCGATCGTCCTCTGTCTGTCCTATCGCCGAATCTACCATATAGCCCACACAGTCAACCAGGCGTACACTCATGCATGCCCCGCCCTCCAGCGAAATATCCACAGCCTCCTCCGGCACAAATTTCGGTTCAGCAGTCATAATTGTTCGTCCTGAGCCTGATTGGGGCAATTCGTCCTTTGCCCGCTCCTTCTTAAATTCATTTTCAATGTTGGGCATCACGAGAGTCTCCATAAAACGTTTGATAAATGTGGATTTCCCCGTTCTCACCGGACCTACTATTCCGAGATAAATATCACCCTCGGTACGTTTCGCTATATCCTCATATATTTTGTGATTTTCCAATGCTTATCCCCCCTATTCAGCGTTTTTTGGGAATCAGAATTAACTGTCCCTCTGATATATTTTCGCAATCCTCCAACTCGTTCACCGCACACAGATCATCAATTGTGGTATGATACATTTTTGCGATATCCCACAAGCTTTTTCCTGCCTGACAGCGCAGCAAGACCACGCTTTTGTGCTTCGGCGGAGTGTCCCATTCTTCCTTTTCAACCTCATTCACCGTCATCAGGCGGGTCTCGCGTATGGCAAAGAGGGAAAAATCAACAAAAAACCGCAGTTCGATTCCTCCAGCAGTAGGTACCGCAGTGAGCTCATCGTTTAAACTCGCCTTGATTTTAGACTCATTTGGAATCTCTCCGCTCAAAGCAACCGGTATGCGCCGGGATAACGAACCGTATTCACCGTTTTCCCGCTGATATACAATATCAACTCCGGCAATGCATTCATAATGCCCTTCTTCCTTCCTTAGAACTCTGCCCAAAACAACTCTGGTGTCGGTAACTGCCCTTATGTCGTCCCCTGCCTCTATCAACTCGCGAATTGATTGCCGCCGCACTCCCCTATCAACAAGCTCCGTCATAACCGATTCGGAAAACAAAGCCTTTAGGCGGCATGAGGTGCTGTAGGCATCCACAACGGCTTCCATTTGACGTTCCGCCCAAGCCACAGCCTGTGCCTCTATATGCAGGGAAATGCCCAGTACGTGTCCGTCAATCTGCCCCTGCTGCCCAAGGTCTATTTCAACACCGGTCGGCATAAGGCTTAAATTAACCTCGGCACCCTCCTCCAGGCTTTCAAACTCAATGATTTGCGACAATGAAAACTCCTGCTCTATGTAGTTCAGTCCGCCATCAGACATATAACTCATTTGCAGAACAATCCCGCCCTTGAATACCGCCTTGTTCCCTACTGCCTTAACATCGCTTACCGTTAAGCGGGGTCCGGCCCGCAGTATCTCCTGCACAGGCGGACGTGTTCCGGGAATCTCTAAGCTTTCCGTTACCGTAAAGCTTTTGCATTTGACACCTATTGGCATATAGGCGGTGCAGGATTTCTTACGCACCTGACAATCCCCCTCTAAATGCTGGGGAAGGCTTTTCTCTGCCGGCGCATATACCTCCGTGTCAATTTCAAGCCCGCAAAGAACCTGAACCTTGCGCGGATTGACTGTTCTTGCATGTACCGATGCTAAGCGTATTTCACACAACGCTTCGCTATTGATGGGGAACTCCCCATCAAACACATGGTTAAAGGGGATATTCACGTCCAGCTTCCACAGCCCCTGCTCCCCTTCTGGGAAATATACAATACACGCCCTTATTAACCCTGATACATCGAGCCGACCCTCTCTGAGTATCTTTTCTTTTATACATGCCTGACCGGATGTATCAAGAATATGAGCTATGTCGGGAAACATATCCGGCACAATCATGTCCGCCCCCGCCTCGGGAGAAGCTCCGGCTTCCAATACAATCTCGTAATATGGGAATGTCTGTTTTTTGAGTTCCATCACTTTTCCTCCTTCTATACTGCTTGTTCTGTTGTCAGTATATTATGAGGCTGGTCAAGTTATTCCAACTGTAACTCAAAAAAGGAAACCGCCCCGCATACAGGGGCGGCTCAAATCAAATATTTATGTAAAATTACAAGTCAAACGGCTCCCCATAATACCCCAGTGCCATGGAAACCGGGCCGCAGTTGATTGATATGGCACAACCGATACGGTGCATATTAATCCCTTTTGGGGTCAGTGTTTCATTTATCATTTTTACCGCACGGTCAATCTCTTCCTGGGGCACACTGGAATAAAGCAAATTAACAACCTGGTTCTGCGGGTCAATTATATTTTTTCTGGCAATTTCCACAACACGCGGCAATAAAGCCCTGTCTCCCCTGACCTTGTCCACAGGGGCAATCACACCGTCCCTTACACTAAGCACCGGACGTACTCCCAGTACCTCACCCACAAAAGCCGCCATTCCTGAAATGCGTCCGCTACGCTTTAGATGCTTGAGGGTATAAACCCACAAAAGCCCCTGGGTACGCACCGTTAAATCTCGAAGATATTGGCAGGACTGCTCAAAATTCATTCCGTTTTTAATCCCCAATGCTACCCTTAAGGCGTTCCGCCCATATAGGGCAGCATAGCTTCTTGAATCCTGTACGCAAACCGGAATTGCCCCGGGGGATTCCTCCCTATATGCCTGTGCCCCCAGAACGGCACTGTTCCAGTTGCCTGAGGCAGTCGAGCTTATTGTGTATACAATTACATGGGTATACCCCCCGGCGGCGGCTTTTTCGTAATATTCACGCCATTCATGCGCTAATATCATTGCAGTTGTGGGGATGCATTCAAGCAGCTCCAGTTTACTCCAAAATTCAGTAATATCAATTTCCGACTCGTAATACTCCGTATTTTCATAAATAACGCGAACCGATGCGACCCATATTGGCAGACCGCTAATTTCCTCCTTGGTCAAATCCCCGGGCGAGTCCACTATTACCAATATTTTATCCAATTCAATCAGCCCCCCTGTCCAATGTCAGATGATACTTCAGTGCCAGCACCAAGATTTTTCTCCAGATCCAACAGTGCTTCCTTAATCCCTAGTCCCCCGGCGTATCCGGTAAGCTTGCTGTTTGCTCCGATAACGCGGTGGCATGGGATAATAATGCAAATGGGGTTTTTGTTATTAGCCATCCCAACTGCACGGCTTGCTTTTGGATTGCCGATCATTTGCGCTATTTGGCCATAACTTCTGGTTTCGCCGTATGGGATTGATAACAGCGCGGTCCATACGGATTTCTGAAAAGGTGTGCCGGCAGGACAGAGCGGCAGATCAAACCTACACCGCTCTCCGGCAAGATACTCCTGCAGCTGCACTGATGCCATATCGGTCAGCGTGTCTGCGCTGTGTTTACCGTTAATTGGCATTGTACCCTGAAATTTAACGGCGGTAACAGCTTCTCCGCTGGAAGCGATAATCACAGTGCCAAGCAGGGTTTTGTAATAGGCTTGGAACATATAAACCACCCTTTGACTCAGTTGTGCGGCGGTGAAATGTGGTTGCATCATTCACCGTTATTTTTTATTCCGAAAAATTTCATGGCGTTATTCCAGGTCAGCTTCTCCAGCATATCATAGTCAGTACCTCGTACCTCTGCTAAAACTCGCAATATATGCACCAACATCCGACTGTCACAGCGCTTGCCGCGCATAGGCTCTGGTGCCAGATAGGGAGCATCTGTTTCTATCATCAGAAATTCATCGGGTACAGCGGCGGCGGCTAAGCGCAGCTTGTGAGCGGTTTTGAAGGTTACAGGACCGGTAAATGATATATAAAACCCCATATCTACAATTTCCCTTACCATTTCGGCACTGCCCGAATAACAGTGAAATACACCCTTCAGCCCTTTGTGGGCGCGGAGCATATCCAGGCAGTCTGAATGCGCCTCCCTGTCATGTACCAACAAAGGGAGTCCCATTTGCCCTGCCAAAGACAGCTGGACATCAAACAGCTCCTTTTGCTCCGCCTTGTCCTCTTGACCATAGTGATAATCCAGCCCGCATTCACCAATGGCAACAATCTTATTTTCCTGTGCATTGCCCAAAAACTCAGACAGCTTGTCCAAATCCCCGGAAGCTACCTTTTTTGCGCTATGCGGGTGAAATCCGGCCCCGGCACTTAAAAAGTCAATTTGATCTGCATAAGACAAAACCGTTTCTAAATTATCCGGCCCGGTCGAGGGCATGACAATATGCCCAATCCCGGCACCGGGTAGAGCCGCCAGCACCTCGAAGCGGTCGGGGTCAAATCTCTCATCGTCATAATGGGCGTGTGTGTCAAAAATCAAGACTCCTCTCCTTCCGGGACATCATCAGCAGGCACACGCATGGATTTTCCAGACCGGACCACCTTGCATTCATTGGCAGGGATTGTTTTGGGCGGCGATTCGGGGGCATCGTCCAGGCGGACCTTGATGTCACCCTTAATCAGGAAAACATCGGTCACAACACCCTGACCGTGCGGGGTTGAGACAACGTTGCCTTGCCTCGGCGTAGTTTTGCGCAAATGTTCATACGCCGACTGCTCATACTTCAGGCAACACATAAGCCTGCCGCAAGTTCCTGATATTTTGGTAGGATTGAGCGAGAGGTTTTGCTCCTTTGCCATTTTGATTGAAACAGGCTGAAAATCATCTAAAAAGCCAGAGCAACAAAAACCCTTGCCGCAAATACCCACACCTCCCAAAACCCGGGCCTCGTCACGAACACCGATTTGCCTCAATTCGATTCTGGTATGGAAGGCCGCAGCTAAATCCTTCACAAGGTTCCGGAAATCCACACGGCCATCTGCTGTGAAATAGAAAATAATTTTGCCGCCGTCAAAGGAATATTCGGCATCAATAATTTTCATTTCCAAATTGTGAGCCGCCGCCTTGAGCTTGCAAATTTTAATGGCTTTTTTTTCTTTTTCCGTTTTGGCAACCATAGTATCCAAGTCCTCTTGGGTGGCCGTGCGGATGACTCTACGAAGGGGCGGAACGATTTTTTCGTCCTCAACCTCAATCCGACCGGTTATGCAAATCCCGCATTCCAAGCCGTTTTGAGTGTCAATAATAACAGCCGCGCCTTTCCTTAGGTTCAGCTTTCCCGGGTTAAAATAATACATCTTGCTCACTTTTTTGAAGCGAACGCCAACAACAGTAGTCAAAAGCAAATCAAACCTTTCAGCAGGGAGGGCAAATAAACCCACTCTCAAAGTATTTCATAGATGATGATATCACACCCCGTGGAAAAAAACAAGCCCGGCATGCCCACACATTCACGGCGGAAGGTTGAAGCACTCGGTGATTGACAAACCTCCTGCGATAGGGTATTATGCTTCCGTTGGGCAATCACACTGAGATAAATTCAGGAACAGGCAGAAAGGAGGGCTTGGACGATTGTTTAGAGTCGATATAAACGGCGATAATGTTAATTTGTACGTAAACGACCGTCTTATCCTCCGGCATACACCCGATGCGCCTTTTGTAGAGGCGGGTAAGGGACGCTGGGAAATTTCTGGGCGTGCGGTATATGACCGTAAGAGCCGGCTGACTCCGCTTGTCCAGGCTCAATATGAACCGGTAAGGGGACTTTTAAGATTTTTCGGGGGAAACTATTCCATATCATGGCATATAAGCGAGAGAGATGGTCACGTGAGGCTTGCGCCCCAGCGTGCCTCGACTGGGCTTAACCGGTTCCGCCTGAGGTTTTCCATTATACCGGGTCTGGCAGTATACGGCGGCGGAGCGCAATTCCAAAGAATTAACCTACGCGGCTCAAAAGTACCTATATGGGTTGAAGAACAGAGAGTTTTCCGCAAAAGCTTTCGTCCTCCCGCGATGCACATGAAGGGGGTTGCCAAGAACATATCGGGTTGCCCATTGCCTGTCTTGCTTACTGAAAACAATGGGTACTACATATTTGACTGTGCCGGGCGTATGCTATTCGATTTGACTCACGCCAAGCATTTCAATGTAGATTTTTGGGAGCTACCTGGGGCGATAACACTGGGCAACTCCCAGTCTCCATTGGAGTGTGTCTCAAAAATAACAAAGCTCACCGGGCGGCAGCCTGTTTTGCCCCAATGGGTATTTGACGGAGCCTGCATAGAGGGGGTTGGCGGAAGCCGGAAATTAGCCGAGTCATTGGAAAAGGCACTTATGTCGGGTGCCAAAATCTCCAGCGTATACATACCCGACTGGACAGGGGGCTTGGAAACTCCCGGCGGTAGGCGGCCATTCTTTGACTGGATATGGAATGCCGATTTGTATCCCAAGCTGGATAAGCTTATCCAGCAGCTTGCTCAGAAGGGCATCCGCACCATTGCCTATGTTAATCCCCATCTATCGATAGAGGGACGGCTGTTTGCGGAGGCATCGGCGGGGGGATTTCTCGTGCAAAAGCCCCAGGGCGGCAACTATATCAGCGATATGGGCGGCTTCATGGTGGGGCACCTGGATCTGACTAATCCCGAGGCCTGTGCCTGGTACCGCGGCATTATACGGAGAAACATCTTAGGCATAGGCTTTTGCGGCTATTATGCCGACCGGGGCGAGTATCTGCCTCCGGATGCGGTGGTACGTTCCGGGGAAAATGCCGTGCGCCTGCACAACCGATGGCCGGGGCTGTGGGGCGAGCTTAATCGTGAGACCATAAAAGAGGCCGGGCGCACTGCCGATGCTATATTTTTCACTAGATTCGGGAGTGGCGGGATCGGAAAGCAGACCATGCTGCTCTCTACAGGCGAGCATCATTCGGCATGGAACATGAAGCAGGGTCTTCCCTCTGCCCTGACTGCCGCGCTGTCACTCTCGTGCTCCGGTATGGGATTGAATGTGACCGACTGCGGCGGCTCTGTAAGCTTCTGGGCAGGGCGCAGCAAGGAGCTTTATTTGCGCTGGATGGAGTATGCCGCCTTTTCCCCTGTGCTCCGGTTGTGCGATGGCGATATTTCGGGGTGGCGGCTCCATGACGATGACGAGACTCCCGCATTTTTTGCCCGGATGAGCAAAATCCACGCCGCTCTTTCCGGGTATATCCGCGAATGCGCCCGGGAAAATACCTTTGAGGGCTGGCCGGTCATGCGTCCGCTGTTTATGAACTTCCCTACAGAGCCGCTTTTTTCCGGTGTCAGGGATGCCTATGCCTTAGGTAGCGAGCTTTTGGTTTACCCGGTTCTCCGCAAGGGTCAGAAAAAGGTGAAGCTGTATTTACCGCAGGGTGTATGGACACACCTATGGAGCGGCGAGGAGTATCAAAACGGCAGTCATATCATAGATGCCCCCTTGGGTGTTCCGGCGGTATTCTACCGCCCATCAAGCAAAAACGCCGCCCTATTTGAGTATATAAGAACAATTTGAGTTATTTATGAGGGGTGGATTTAGAACCACCGGAGGAACCTAAAAGCAAGAATTCTAAGGAGTCCAGGATAAAAATGTCAAGACAGCCAGTCCTTGACGCCAGGCAGTATTGTTTGTATAATAAAGAATGTTTTCTATCTGAAAAAAAGGTGGTGAGCGGCGTTGGAATGCCCCAAATGTCGAAATGCTTTGTCTCAGGGATTACCCTGCCCGCTTTGTGGGTATACCGGAGGGTCTGTCAGTGAAGATAGAATATGGGAGATTTTAGACCAAGGGTTTGAATACGATGAAGAGATAGGAATGTATTATCAAATATCGCCTGGCGATAACGGTGGTGAATCATCGGTAACATGGTATGACCCGGCAACCGGGCAATATGAGGTTTTGTCTTATGATGCGGAAAAAACCTCCGGGCAGAGCAATACTTCCGAAGAATTTACCCATAACAGTACCCTCCCAGGGCAGGATGAGTTTGCCGAAGTGCCTCCGCAGAAATTATCGGATGACAGTGATTCCCCTCATGATGAGAAAATTTCCGGCTTTGAAATTGATATGGATGCCTTTGAGCATATTCCCGACCCGCCGGCCCAACGTAAATTTGGAATGTTTTCTAAACACCCAAAAAACGGTGATAAACAGGCCCGCCGGCAGATGCGGAGGAATTCCCTGCCTAAAGAACTTCACAAGGACAATTTTTTTACACGCTTAGACCCTAAAACACAGAAAGTTTTGCTTATAGGCGGGGGTGCAGTGGTTCTTTCCCTCTTGTTGGTGGTGATTTCCGCCATTGCATTGGGCGGCAATCCCCCGGCTGGAGATGAACTATCGGAGACTCCCACCCCAATGCCTACCGCAACCCCTTCTCCCGCCCCTTCTGCTTCCCCCTCTCCTGAACCCTCGGAATACCCGACATATAACCCATTTCCCGCCGGGCTTGCATCGGTGGAGCCGTCCCATGCACCTGCGCCCACAAAAAAACCAAAGGCAACACCCAAGCCGCCGGATCCCACAAGTAGTATCATAAAAAATACCCCTCGTCCAACGGCGGCACCCACGCCCGCGCCTACACCCGAACCCACGCCAGTACCACCCACCCCTGCACCAACACCCGTGCCTACGCCCGCATCAACACCCGATGACGGTCAGGAATAGCCGGTTGATTCAAAAACGGAGAATGGGAGGCTGAAAAGTATGGCTGCAAATCAATCGCATATCCGCAATTTTTGCATTATAGCACACATTGACCACGGAAAATCAACACTGGCAGACCGTATAATCGAAATGACTCAGGCTGTTGAGAAGCGTTCAATGTCCAGTCAGATTTTGGACGATATGGACCTGGAAAAGGAACGCGGGATTACAATCAAGGCGCGTGCCGTCAGACTGTCATACGTTGCCCCGGACGGTCAGGAGTATATCCTCAATCTCATCGACACCCCCGGTCATGTGGATTTTAATTATGAGGTTTCTCGTTCCCTTGCCGCCTGCGAGGGTGCAATTTTGGTGGTTGATGCCGCCCAGGGCATTGAGGCGCAGACCTTAGCTAACACCTACCTAGCCTTAGAGCATGACCTGGAGGTGCTGCCTGTTATCAATAAAATTGATCTGCCCGCCGCTGACCCTGACAGGGTTATTAGTGAAATCGAGAACGTTATAGGGCTTCCGGCGCAGGATTCGCCTCGTATTTCAGCAAAAAAAGGGTTGAATGTCGAAGGTGTCCTGGATGTTCTCCTAAAGGATGTTCCTCCGCCTAAGGGCAACCCTAATGCCCCCCTGCGGGCATTGATTTTCGACAGTCAGTATGATGCTTACCGCGGGGTTATCGTGCTGGTGCGAATCATGGAAGGCACGCTAAGACCGGGGGACACAGTTAGAATGATGGCTACCGGGGCAGTGCATACCGTCATAGAGGCAGGGGTAATGCGTCCTCTTGGCTTAGAACCCTGCAAGCAGCTTGCCGCGGGAGAGGTTGGCTACCTAAGCGCATCAATCAAAGAAGTGAGGGATACCCGGGTTGGTGACACGGTTGTTCACGATGGTCCTAGCGCACCTCCGCCACTTCCGGGCTATAAAAAAGCCCAGCCTATGGTTTTTTCGGGCATTTATCCGTCAGATGGGGCGAAATACCCCGATTTGCGTGACGCATTAGAAAAACTCTACCTCAATGATGCCTCATTGACCTTTGAGCCTGAAACCTCAATGGCGCTGGGCTATGGTTTCCGGTGCGGGTTTTTAGGGCTTTTGCATATGGAAATTATTCAGGAGCGATTAGAGAGAGAGTATAATTTAGATTTAATTACAACCGCCCCCAGTGTTATTTACCGAATTGTTAAAACAAACGGCGAGGAATTTGACATTGACAATCCTCTTAATTACCCCGATCCATCGGTCATAGACTCCGCCAGCGAGCCTTTTGTCAAGGCATCGGTAATTACCCCTCAAGAATATGTGGGGAATTTGATGGAGCTGTGCCAGGAACGACGTGGGATTTTTAAAGATATGCAGTATATAGATGGAAGTAGCCAGGGCAGGGTAGAGTTACATTACGAGCTTCCCCTGGCTGAGATTATTTACGACTTTTTTGATGCCCTTAAAAGCCGTACTCGTGGCTACGCCTCCCTGGATTACGAAATGCTGGAATACCGGGGGAGTAAGCTGTCAAAGCTTGACGTATTGCTCAACGGCGAGATTGTGGATGCTTTGTCCTTCATTGTTCACGCAGACAGCTCCTATGCCCGCGCCCGCCGGATTGCCGAAAAGCTTAAAGAGCATATTCCCCGGCAGATGTTTGAGGTTCCGGTGCAGGTTACTGTAGGAGGCAAAATTATAGCCAGGGAAACGGTAAAGGCAATGCGCAAGGACGTATTGGCAAAGTGTTACGGCGGTGATATAACCCGCAAAAAAAAGCTCCTTGAAAAGCAAAAGGAAGGAAAAAAACGTATGCGGAACTTAGGCTCGGTCGAGGTCCCCCAGGATGCGTTTATGGCTGTTTTGAAATTGGATGAGTGAAAGTGACCTGGAAAGGCTTGGGAGGTGTGTCATGCTGATGAATGAAGAAATCAAGGCTTTATCCGCGGCTATAGGTACTCTGTTGGACGGTTCGGGCGGTGTTTATTTCAAATTCTGTTAAAAAACAGCCAAAGGTAGCATTTAAGCAAATACTTATAGAGAAGGTGGGTATTAACAAATGAACCAGAACCTAAACAATGTGGGAATATATGTTCACATTCCATTTTGCCCAAGTAAGTGCGGGTATTGTGATTTTTACTCGATCCCAGGGGCGGACGAGTCATTGATGGAGGGTTACACCAAAGCTGTTTTGGCGCACATTGGGGAAGCGGCGCAGTTTACCGGAAAAAACGCAAAAACCTTTGGCAGGGCTGCCGATACGGTGTACTTTGGAGGCGGGACGCCCGCATTTTTAGGTATAGTGAGGCTTAAAAAATTACTTGCCGGCCTGAGAAAAGGCTATCACATATCAAAGGGTGCTGAAATCACCATTGAAGCCAATCCTGATACAGTTACATTAAGGACACTCAAAAAGCTCAGAAAAGCGGGCTTTAACCGAATATCCTTCGGCATTCAGGCAACTCAGCCCGATCTCTTGGATACCCTGGGAAGGGCACATGACACGCAAAGCTCTGCCGATGCTGTGAGAAATGCCGCCGCCGCCGGGTTTGACAACATCAGCGCGGATATTATGTATGGCATACCAGGGCAGAAATGGGCGGATCTGGAGGAAACCCTGCACACCGTGTTCACTTGGGGAGTTCGCCACATTTCATTGTATGGATTAAAATTGGAGGAGGGTACCCCTCTGTATGAGAAAAATCCCATATTCCCCTCTGATGAAGAACAGGCTGAGTGTTATCTCAACGCAATAGGTCTTTTGGAGGGAAACGGCTTTTTACAATATGAAATCTCCAATTTTGCACAACAGGGATTTGCCTGCCGCCACAATTCAAAATATTGGGATCTTGGGCCTTATATGGGATTTGGTGCATCGGCCCATTCTGATCTGGGCAATCGGCGTTACGCCTATGTCAAAGACATTCAGGAGTACATCAATGGCGTTAATGACAGCAACAGCATTATGCAGGAAATGCACGAGATTAAGATGGTTGAGCGTGCCGGGGAGTATGTCATGCTGGGTCTGCGCACAACAAAGGGCATATCCTCCAACGAATATACCCGGTTATTTAATGTTTCATTTGACTCCTTGGAGGTTAAATTAGAGCGGTGTGCCAAGTGGAAGCTTTGTACACGCTCCGGTGACCGCTGGCGGCTTACCCCTCAGGGTTTTTTGGTTTCCAATCAAATTATAGGTGAGCTGCTGAACCCAATGGCATCCGAAACGGCGGTACCAGGAGACTAACACCGCCCCGGCAGGACAGTGCCGGGGATTGCTGGAATGGTTTATTTTTTCCCTGTGGAATGTCGGCCTGACACAAAGGTTGGATGTCTATGGTCTCAATATAGCTGCATTGAGGGTCAGAAGGGGACAATACGGAGCGGTGCAGCTGAACACCAATAACCTCTCCCCGCCGAGTTTGATATTGGTAACGGAAGGTGGAAAGCCGCAAAAGCGAGTACGGCGATTTCAACGGCCAGTGGGTCTTGGTAATAAAAGTTAAAAAAGACAACCACCGGAGGGTGCTACCGAAATAGCGGAATACGCACCGGGATGCATCGTGTTCGCAGACTCGTGCTTCGATAATACCGAGCAGAAAAGCAATGTGCAGTTGTCGTTGAAAGACAAAGGCATAAGTATAAAGGCGTTGTGAGGGGGGATTGAGATGAGTTTATATACTGAAAGGCATGGCATGAGAACGCCGATTGAAAAAACTCCAACTATTTCTATCGATATGTATTTACTGTTACTCGATTGTTGCGAGAAATATCATGAAAACCTTGCATGGAAATATCCAGATGAATGTCCGGATGGACGCGGTTGCTGCGGTCTAAACTTTAGGAAAATGGATGTTGAATTAAAGTTTAGAATACCGAATTTATACCGAAATGAACATAGTGGTGCTATCACATCGCCAAGAGAAAATGGGGAATTCGACCAGTATGCACTATTAGATTACATTGAGTTCTTCGCTCAGAATATAGCGGACATTTCAAGACGGACATTTCACAGTTATTTTTGTCATGATGATTTGTCGTTTGCTGATACTACGGAAGTATTTTATGATTTCCGGAAGGACATCAATGAAATATTCAAAATGACGGGCTTATTGTATAGTTTGACTGAGGAAAAGATAATTGAACGCGTTACAGATAACGATGTTCTTACGGCAAATTCAAATAAAATATCCTTGGAAACTGCGGACAAAAGCACACGCGAATTAATCGAAGAAGCTATTGTTTTGTTTCGACAACCGAGACCGCAAGACCAACAGAAAGCTGTTGAGAAAATATGGGATGCATTGGAGAGCCTAAAGACCCATTTTCCGGGAATAGAAAAGAAACGTTTCGATGATAAACTTGCTAATATTTTGGCAAACGGACAAAATGGGATTGAACCTGTTTTCAAAAAAGAACTGAGCGAATTGGGCAATATCGGAAATAACTATAGCATTAGGCACTTCAATAACACTCAAATCGAAATCACAGATACACGGCATTATGATTACTTTTTCAATAGATGCTTGTCATTGATAGCATTGGCTGTCAAATATCTACCACAAAAAGTCGATGTAGCTGTAGAAGAGGAGGAGTTGCCGTTTTGAAATTAAAATTCAAGCACCAGCAATTCCAAACCGACGCTGTTCACGCCGTTGTTGACCTCTTCAAAGGGCAGCCCCGGCGGCAGGACACGTTTACCATAACCAACGAGAGCCAGCTCAGTTTTGACGAGGGGTTGGGTTTTTGTAACGCGCTCACCATCACCGATGAGCGGATTGCCGCCAATATGCAGGAGGTTCAGCGGCGGCACAGTTTGCCTGTGACCGAAGGCGAAACCAACCATTTCAACGTAGAAATGGAAACCGGCACGGGTAAAACCTATGTCTACACAAAGACGATTTTTGAACTCAACCGGCAGTACGGATTCACGAAGTTTATTATTGTCGTGCCGTCCGTGGCTATTCGTGAGGGCGTGTACAAATCCTTCCAAATTACCGCCGAGCATTTTGCGCGGGATTATGACGACATCCCGGTTCGATGTTTTGTGTATAATTCCGTGCGGCTGTCAGACATTCGTCTGTTTGCCACATCGGGCGAGATTGGGATAATGATAATCAACATTGATGCGTTTAAAAAGAGCGAGAATATTTTCAATCAGGAACACGAAAAGCTCTCCGGCGCGGCGGCCATCGGGCTGATTCAAGACACCAACCCCATCGTCATCATCGACGAGCCGCAGTCGGTGGACAACACGCCCAAAGCCAAGGACGCCATCGCCAGTTTGAAACCGCTGTGCGTGTTGCGGTACAGCGCGACACACCGTGAAAAGGTCAATCTGCTCTACCGCCTGACCCCTGTGGATGCCTACCAACTGGGGCTTGTCAAGCAGATTTGCGTGTCAAGTAATGAACTGAACAGCGATTTCAACCGTCCGTACATATGGCTCGTGTCGGTGTCCCACGAGAACGGCTACACGGCGAAAATCGAGATTGACCGCATGGATAAAAAGAAGAAGGTCGAGCGCAAAACCATCACTATCAAACCCGGCGCGGACTTGTTCGTCCTGTCTGGTGATCGGGAGCTATACAAGGGTTACCGCGTTGTCGGAATCGACTGCACGGAGGGTTTGGAGTGCATCGAATTTGAGGATACAACGACGCTTGCACTTGGAAAATCAATCGGTAACATCGACGAAACAATCATCAAGCGCACCCAAATCCGCCGCACGATTGAGTGCCACTTTGAAAAAGAACTGCGGCTTTTGGATAAGGGCATAAAAGTGTTAAGTTTGTTCTTTATAGATGAGGTCGGCAAATACCGCACCGCCGACGGCGGCAAAGGAATCTACGCCGATATGTTCGAGGAATGTTACACGGAACTTCTCGCTTTACCGAAGTTTGAATCGTTGCGTAAATTGGGTGCAGCGTCACGCTGCCACGACGGCTATTTCTCACAGGACAAAAAAGGCAATCTCAAGAACACACGCGGCGACACCGCCGATGATTATGACACCTATTCGCTGATTATGAAAGACAAGGAACAGCTGCTCTCGTTCGCCAGTCCGCTGCGGTTTATCTGGTCTCACTCGGCTTTGCGTGAGGGATGGGATAACCCCAATGTTTTCCAAGTCTGCACATTGATTGAGCAGAAGTCGGCGTTCACCGCACGGCAAAAAGTCGGACGCGGCTTGCGGCTGTGTGTCAATCAAGACGGCGAGCGTATCGAGGACAGAAACATCAACATTCTGCACGTTATGGCAAACGAGAGTTTCGCCGAGTTCGCCGACACGCTCCAGCGTGAAATTGAGCAGGAAACAGGCGTCAAGTTTGGCACGTTGCAACTGTCGATGTTCAGCGGCATTTCGTATAAAGAAGCGGTTGTCGAAGAGAAAACGGTCACGCAAGAAGAAGCAAAAATCATCGCCGATATAGTTTCCAGATACCAGTCTCCAGAATCCAGAACGGACGAAACCCCAACTTCTGGTAACTGGCAACTGGATACCGGAAACTCGTTGCCGCCAGCACTACTTCCAGTTGTCGAAAAAGTTATGACGGCGGCAACGCTCGGCGCGGAGGTCACGCCGGAAAAGGTGGCAGAAATTACCTACACCGAGACTGTGCAAGTCGAAAAAACCGTCAGCCACGACGAAGCACAGGAAATCATCACCCACTTCGAGAAAAAGGGTTACATCTCCAAATCCGGCGTAATCAAAGACACAATGAAGCGCGAACTCGCTGCCGGAACGCTTGATATTCCTGCACGATTTGAGGCGGCGCGGGAGAAGTTCGAGACGGTCATCAGCAAAGCCAACAGCAAAATCCCAGTTCATAACAAGGGCAAAGAAGTAACCATCCGTCTGAAAAATCAAGTGCTGATTTCGCCTGAGTTTTTAGCATTATGGGACAAACTCAAAGGCCGCACGGCGTATCGTGTCGCCATCGATGAGGACACTCTCAAATCACGGTGTATCGCGGAACTCAGCCGCATGGAGCATATCGCAAAGGCTCGTGTGGTCACCCGCACGGCGCGGATGAACGTGGAGCAGTCCGGCATCACGCACACCGAAACCGAAGCCCGCGCCGCCGACACAAACGAGGAAGCGCACCGCCTGCCGGATTTCCTGCGTATGGTCGACAACGAGTGCTTCATGCCGCACAAAACCGTCGCCGAGGTTCTGTTCAAAAGCGGTAGGCTGGCAGACTTTTTGAACAATCCGCAGCGGTTTGTAGAGGTGTTTATCGAGACGATTAAAAACGTCCACAACAGCATGAAGATTGACGGCATTCGCTATATGCGGCTCGAAGGGCAGGAGTATTTTATGCTTGAGATTTTCGACAGCGCGGAGCTGATCGCCTACCTCGACAAGAACGCCATCGAAGTCCAAGGCAC
>WRLU01000037.1 GCA_009777475.1 Oscillospiraceae bacterium
TTTTCAATCGGAACCAACCCGGAAAAGCATTTGGAACGTATTCTCAATCTGTAAAAATGCTAAAAATTGAAGAACACCGAGGTTTGCGGGGATAACGCTTTCATGCGTTTGGCGTGATCCGTAGCGATGAGCCTATTGAAAAAATCTTTCTTCCGTGGTACAATGTTAAAAAAATTTAACAAGAGGTGGCTGCCAGTATGATTAAAGTAAGCATTCCGCAGGGGATTGAAGTGAACGCGCTAGACAGGGAACTCCAGGAGGCACATGGAAGGCTAAAAAATAAAACAGGTGCCGGGAAGGAGTTTACCGGGTGGGTTACCTTGCCTGGGGATTATGATCGTGATGAGTTTGAGCGAATCCAAAACGCGGCGCGGAAAATCAGGGGCGAATCTGATGTTTTAGTTGTTATAGGCATTGGAGGGAGCTATCTTGGGCCGCGTGCGGTAATTGAACTGATAAAATCCTCATTTTATAATTCACTGCCCCGAAATAACCCGGAAATTTATTATGTTGGAAACAATCTGTCAGGCGATTATATAAAAAATATTATTAGTATTATCGGCGATCGGGATTTTTCTGTCAATGTCATTTCCAAATCGGGAACAACCACTGAGCCGGCAGTTGCCTTTCGGATTTTCAGAAGGCTTTTGGTCGGGAAATACGGTGCTGACGGAGCGGCGGGACGCATTTACGCCACTACCGACAAAGCCCGTGGTACATTAAAAACCCTGAGCGATGCAATGGGATATGAAGCATTTGCTGTCCCTGATGACATAGGCGGACGCTTTTCGGCTTTGTCGGCCGTGGGACTGCTTCCAATCGCAACAGCCGGAATTGACATTCAGGAGCTTATGGGCGGTGCGGCAGAGATGATGGATCTTTGCAGTCACAGTGCTACCCCTGAAAACCCCGCATTTGCCTATGCGGCAGCGCGAAGCCTACTATATCGGGGAGGTAACAAAATTGAGGTTTTAGCCTATTGGGATCCCGACTTTATGTTCATGGCCGAATGGTGGAAGCAGCTTTACGGCGAGAGCGAAGGGAAGGGGGGCAAGGGGCTATATCCCGCTTCGGTCAGCTTCACTGCCGATTTGCATTCTATGGGGCAGTATTTACAGGATGGCGAGAGGGTTTTGATAGAAACCATGCTCATCGCCGGGAATTGTTCGCACAGCGGCATTACGGTAAACAATGACCCTGAGGACTCAGATGGGCTTAACTTCCTTGCAGGCAAAACGGTTGACGAAATCAACACAGCTGCCCTTCAAGGCACATTTTTAGCGCATACTGACGGCAAACTGCCGGTTCTTACAGTTGATGCGGGGGGCAAAACAGCTCGGGATATTGGACGGCTGATTTACTTTTTTGAATACGCCTGCGGGCTTTCTGGCTATATGCTGGAGGTCAACCCATTTGACCAGCCGGGTGTTGAGGCGTACAAGAAAAATATGTTTGCCCTTTTGGGGAAACCCGGTTATGAGGCAGAAGGCGGGATGCTGAGGGCAAGGTTATAGCGAATGCTTGCCACCGTGCCGGAATAATTAAGCGGGGCTGGGCAGCAGCTCCGGGATTAAAAACCCATAGCTAACAAAGCAACCCCCCGCGCCTGGTATTGGGCGGGGGGGGCTTTGTTATAATGTGAAAATCCTCCCCCACCCCCCCTTGACAACCTAGGCAGGAAGTGTTAAAATACCAATTGAGGGCCGATTTTGAGTAAACAAAACACCGGCCACGGCAGTCCGCAAAGGTGCGACAAACACCCGCGGAACGGTCGCAGGAACCCTCGTTAAAGACATCCTCCTACGAACGCATGGGATTTTAACCCCACCAGCCATGGCTTGCCTCAAGTATAGCATGGCCGGGGGCGGTGTGGCAATCCCAGAAAACGTAATTTTTCGGCGTGTAGGAGAGCTGAGTGTCTCCGCGCGCCGTTTTTTGTTTATGGGCAGGAAGGCTTTCAAATGTTACCCTTCCTGCCACGGCCTTCCAAGACAAAGAGAGAGAGGTGGCTATTGTGAAAATTTCACTTGACCAGCAGTAAAATACGCGCTATAATTAGCACAATGTGCAGAAAAATATAAATTTTAGGAGGAATTTTACCATGAAAACAATGAAAAAGCTAGCATTGTACCTGTTAATCCCAGCACTATTAACCGCTTGTGGAACCCGGCCGCCTGACCCTTACAATAACCCGGAGGAGCTTGGCGTAATCTACCAGGATAATACCGGTCAGCGTGTTGCGCAAGTAAAGCCCCTCCCCCCGGGGCAGATGCTACCCTCAACGGTACACGCATCCTACGCCCCATTTGAAGAAAGAACTCTGTTTGACGGATATGTTGATTTTGCCGCTGTAGGTAAAATTCAGGAAGTAAGAGAAATTCAGCTGATGTATGACTACGAAGAGAGTACCCCTTGGTATGGAACATTGTTTGATCTGAAGGTTGACAGAATTTATTACATCAATGACATTGAAAAGCAGGTGAAGCCGGGAGATACTATTACAATTTATGTAGGTCATTCCTCATACAATACAAATGAGGATGAACCGATACCTATGCTCTATAAGGGAGATGAATTTCTTGTTTTTACCACACTTACATCAAGAATCAAGGAGATAGGATGGGTCTGCGACTTAACGCCATTTTGTGAGTATGCGGCTTGGTCTCCAAACCAAGACTTCCTGAGGAAAAACGGCGATTATTATGAGGGATGGTGGGCGTATGATGGGGTATATAAAGACTACGACAGCCAGAGGATATCTAAGCAGGAGGCTTATGGCATTGATGATCGCAACTACATAGCCGCCGGAGATCATTTTGGGTTTGACGAAATTTACATTAACAGGCTTTACGGCTCAGAAACCAGTATGGGGACATTTAAGCCAAGAGAGGCTGTGTTAAAAAGCCCTGTTTACGCTGAATTGTATATTGAATATATGAAGGAAAATTCAGAATCTGTTTTTTATTCTGAGGACGAAGCTCCCCAAGACCACAATTGGATTGACTATATAGACGATATCCCCCAGAGCCTCAAGGACATGCTCTTTGAAAAAGCCTTGGAGAAATACAGCTATACCACGCCGGATATATTGCAGGGGGAATACGATTACCAAAGGGGGCTGGATGTACACAAATGGAATAATTGGACAGAGGGCTTTGACCCCTATATACCGGAATTCAACCTGTACGATGTTGAAACGTTTGAAAAAAACCTTCAGCAGAGAATTGCCGGACATACATATAAGAAGTATTGGAGTGTGGAAAATGAAGATGATTAAAAGAATTGTGGCATTAGTAACCGCGCTGGTCATTCTGCCAAATACGTCTATCCTTGCCCATGATATAAATGGAATACAAACACCTCCGGAAATCAACCCGAATAATATAGGATGGGTGTTTATGACAAATCAATACACAAACCGTCTTCACGCCCAGGGCAAGTCATATACCTATCAATATAAAAATGAGTCAATAAAAAAGAAATACAGCAGGGACTTCGAGGCAGGTATTAAATTATGGGGAAGCCTCATCAAAATGAAGGAAAAAAAGAAATCTGACAACATCATAGAGGAAGGGGAAACAAGGAATCGGGCTGCCATAGCTGAAATAAGCATACCTGTTTTTCCTTTTGCGAAGGATCATCAGCATATACGCAAATGGAAAATTACAATAAACACAGAGCCATCAGAAGGAACCCCCTTTAGTCGCATGTCGGCAGAGGGTAAGTCTGTGGTAATGGCACACGAAATCGGCCATGCTTATGGGCTGGGAGATTTAAGGCAGTTTAAAAATCGTGGAAATTTAATGTACAGCTCAGCTGGCTGGCCAACCGGGGCCGATATGATTGGCATGGAGGTTGTAACCGGAGTGCATAAAAACCATGCCAAGGGAAAGGACCGGACAAGGGCCAGCGCACCGCATAACAATAAAGAATGCCGGAGGTTGTGCTTATGCGGCGTGTATGCCTATCAAAAGCACAAGTTTGAAAGACACCGTCAATATGCCAATGGCTCTGCAAAAAAATCGACTCATCACACAAGCGAGTGCGACTGTGGACGGAAGGAAAATGACAAAAAACACTCCTACGGCGGGACATTTTCTGATGGAAAAAAGGTGCAACACACCCGCGCTACCACCAGCGAGCACAACGAGATAAAAAAGTGCAAGGGCTGTAGCTACAATCACTCGGTGCGTAAAAAGCATTCCACTGGCGGGAAATTCTCCGATGGTAAAAAGGTACGGTACACACAGGCCACTGCCAGCAAACATAATGAAATCAAAAAGTGTAAGGAATGCGGGGCTGAGACTTCGGTACGTAAAAAGCACTCCACCGGCGGGAAATTTTCCGACGGCAAAAAGGTACGCTACACCCGCGCTAATGCAAATGAACACAACGAGATAAAGAAATGTAAAGGATGTAATTATGAAATGTCTGTGCGCAAAAAGCACAGGTTCGACAAAAAAGGCAAGTGTAAAGACTGCGGCTTTGTAAAGTGATGGGAAGAAGGAAGCCCCCCCGCGCCTGGTTAGGCGGGGGGGTGTTGTTGTGTAGCTATGGTAGCCTCTGCTTGGCTCCCGCGGCTTTTTTGCCGTTGAGCGGAACACCCATCCAGAAGTCTGCATACCCTGTTGCCGGAAGAGTTATGCCTGATTTTTCGCTGTACAGTACCGGTGTTCCCCCATTTATGCTGATCCATGTGTTTTTCTTGACCTTTACCAAGCTATTTTTGGGCTTGTAATTTACCCTCTTCTGCTGACCCTTGACAGATATTTTCTTTTGCTTGCCGGCAGCTGTATATCCTCCTTGATCCGAGGGTGCTGCACGATAGAAGAAGACATCCTTTGTTACCTTGGGCTTGTTAACTTCGGGCAATGGGGTTACTTTAATACCATTTGTTGTACCGCTTGCCCCAAAGAACGCTCCCCACTGTCCGGGTGATTTGCCGGAGGCATCCGCCACAGCAATCTGAACATCGGTTTTAACTGATACAGCCGGGGCACTCTTTGAGACCAGCACCCATTGACCGGGTGTGGCACCTGAAATATCCTGCCCAATCATGTAGTTGACCTGCAGCTTGGGGGCTGTAGGAGCCTTTTTAATCAATGGGAAGGTTACCACTTCTTGCGCGGCGTTCCGGAGCTGTAGGTTCAAGTCTTTATTAAACAGCTTAACGAACTTTTTCGTATCGGTGAATGTGGTTTTAACATCCTTCCACTTACCCCCCTTAATGCTGAAGTGGGTGGGCGTGAAGCCATTGAATTCTATGGTTCCGGTTGTCAGGTTGATTCGTGGCGTACCGCTTGAGGGTACAATGACATGAGGTATGCTATAGTCTATACAATCGCTGGTCTGCGGTGTGGGAGTTGGTCCCTGCGGTGTGGGAGTTGGTCCCTGCGGTGTGGGAGTTGGTCCCTGTGGTGTGGGAGTTGGTCCCTGCGGTGTGGGAGTTGGTCCCTGTGGTGTGGGAGTTGGTCCCTGCGGTGTGGGAGTTGGTCCCTGTGGTGTGGGGGTTGGTCCCTGCGGTGTGGGAGTTGGTCCCTGTGGTGTGGGGGTTGGTCCCTGTGGTGTGGGGGTTGGTCCCTGTGGTGTGGGGGTTGGTCCCTGCGGTGTGGGGGTTGGTCCCTGTGGTGTGGGGGTTGGTCCCTGCGGTGTGGGAGTTGGTCCCTGCGGTGTGGCCATGGGCAAGGTTCCTAAATAGTCATTCGGAAGTGTGTTGGTCAGCCATACCTGCTTAACGTCAAGCCATCCGGCTTCGTTGCGGCTACGGAACATAAGCTGTGTTTTATCACTGCTCTCAGTTGCCGTATTTACCTGACCGTTACCGTTGTTGGCATTGCCCAGGTCTATAAATACTGTGTGCCATGCCGCGTTGTTGTCTGGTGAAGAGTTTACAGAAGGAGCGCGTACATGAATTCCTGTGTTTGCATCAACCGCTCCATGGAGTGCTGTTGTACTGCCGCTCCATTCATTGCTGGATCCTGTCCAAGAATTTGATCTGCCGTCAAGGAAAACAAGACGCTGGTCAGACTTGCCGGCAGCACGACCGCCAAAAGCTACGCCAAACAGTCCGGGGTTACTTCCCCTAAGTGTAACGGCAAGATAACGCCAGTTATTCGCGGATATATTCGGATTCATCCCCCCCCTGTTGCTGATTGCGGCAAAGGGTTCGGCATCGCCTGACCAAGAAGCATCCATATTTCTAAGGCGCATATAACCCGCCTGTCCCTGTGTATTTGAGCTGCTAAAGGTTTCCATGCGGCGGGTGGAGGAGGTTCTTCCGATATTGAACCGCGACCATATTATAGTGTTTGTGTTAGGTGTATCTACATCGGTAAGGCCGCCATCGTGCCTGAAGGTATTATCGGGTACAATGATATGGGAATTGCCTGAGGGCTGGAATTCCCGAGGGTTTGGTGCCGGCATGGGTGTTGGCTCGGGTGTGGGAGGCAATGGGGTAGGCGTGGGAGGCGGGGGGGTCCAGTTGGGGTCAACATTTTCTCTTGGGGGGGGTCTGTATGCACCTGTGGAATTACACAAATTTGCCTGGGTAGGCACATAGAATACGTCAGTAATCCGGACATCCGTAACACTACCCGATGTAATATACCCGGTGTTGGACGTGCCAGGGCCAAGCACCCAGACACCATTTACAGTAACGTTGCTTATGCGTTTTTGGTTGCCGTGTTCATCGCATCTGTCGGAATTGCCGTTTGGCGGGGAGTGTCCTTGGAAGTTGTGCGGCAATCCGGTATTTCTGAAGTCTATCAGATAGCGGAACTGACTGGCACTGTTGGAGGCGTTTTCAACTATTATGTCCTTAAATGTTATATCCCTTACATGGGCTATGTTCTGATTGTGGATCGAGAGTACGGATTGGTGCATTGCGTGAATTACATCTATGTCCTCGAATGTTATGTTGTAAATTTCCGCGGGGCAGTCGTAGCCGGAGCATGAATACTGGTTAGAATGGAAGTGACCCTCGTTTCCGGCATTTGTTTCGTAGCCGATTTCTATGGGCTGGGCCAAATCTGCCCATAATATGTTGTTTTTATAGAGATGATTGTTGCTGTTTGTTCGAGTGTAGTTTTTAACAACTAAGCAATCATCGAATGAGCGTACATAGCTGTTTGTAACGGTAACCCCGGTGCTGCTTTGTATTGAAATACCATCGCCGTTATCACCGTAGCTGATTATTTTTACGTTGTTGATTGTAATTTGATGACTTGCCCTGAATTCTATAACCCAGCTCCATCTCTGGAGCATTGCAACACCGTCAACCGTGACATTGCTCCTTGACCAGCCCTGAACAGCCATCTCTCCCCAAGCTAAACCTTGACCCCAGATTATACCTCTGCCGATAAGCCTGGAACCGTTATTCATGGTAACCTTTCCGTGGATTACCGCGCCTGGCATAAGCGATACAGTAGTGTTGGCGGGAACAGTGTAGTTGCCGCGCCAGCCCGTAAGCTGTGTACCCTCTGCCTGAAATGGTGGGTTTGCGAAAATCTGCACACATCTGTCCATAGGATCGCCGGTGGGTTCTACAACGTACTGACCCCACCTGTATATAGTAAAAGTAATTGTGTTTCCATTACGCGTTGGACTAAGATTTGCCCTGTATGGACGAACATTAAAGCTGGCGTTTGTGCCGCCTGAGAAGGTTACGCTTATTTGTACCTGTCCCTCGGTCATGTCAAACATAGCAACAGCACTGCCGCGGTGATCTCCTGAGGGAAAAGAACGCTGTGCGGCAACAGTTACATTTGCAACATCAAGATTCTGACCTCCTGCCGTAACAGTTACTCCGCTGAAGCGGGGTATGTCATTGTGAATTGGCACCGGCGTTACCGTTGCATTTGCCTTCGCCTGAGGGGCTTCCAGAAAGTTGCTTGCCGCAGGAACAATGGCCAGCACCATAAACAGTGTTAGCAGCAAAGCCAATACCCTCTGTCTGTTTGTCTTTAATACACTCATTTTCAACACTTCCTATTTTTATTATTTGGGGCTTTATTTTAAAGCCAGTCGCACCCATATACATTATAACGAAAAACACGCAATAATTCAAGGGGGCTTTTTGTACAAATTGCTACAAGTAAATTTGGTCAAATCGCCAAAAGTCAATTTTAAACAAAAATATAATTTTAATATAAAAATTACTAAATTACTGATTCCCATTCCGTCAAACTATGCGACAAAAACCGTATCCAAGCATGAGCTTACACTGGCATGAGGAATAAAGTGTCAAGGGTTATTTTCGTTTTGATCTTCCCCGGAAATTCAGAGGACGGAAAATTTTCATAATTGGGGGCTTGCGCTCGTGAGCATAATAGTATATAATCTCATCCGGGCAATAAATAATAGAAATTTTGAGGAGGTACCCAGTATGAGCATTAAAATTGGAATTAACGGATTTGGGCGGATAGGCCGCCTTGTTTTCCGTGCAGGACTCAATAACCCTAATATTGAGTTTGTTGCAATCAACGATCCCTTTATGTCTCCCGACTATATGGCGTACATGCTGAAGTATGATACCGTTCATGGGCGTTTTGACGGCCAGGTGTCCTATGACGACAACTCTATCACGGTAAACGGCAGAAAGGTCTTGTTTTTTGATAAGAGAGATCCTGCCGAAATTCCATGGGGAAAAAACGGTGTTACCTATGTTGTTGATGCCACCGGGATTTTCCATTCCAAAGACAAGGCACAGGCACACATTGACGCCGGAGCAAAAAAGGTTGTTTACACAGGTCCTTCCAAGGACGATACCCCCATGTTTGTCTGCGGGGTTAACCTGGAAAAATACACTCCTGATATGACATTTGTGTCCAATGCTTCCTGCACAACTAACTGCTTGGCACCCTTAGCTAAGGTCATTAACGACACCTACGGTATTGCCGATGGCCTGATGACCACGGTACACGCCACAACCGCCACACAGCTCACGGTTGACGGTGCATCTAAAAAAGACTGGCGGGGCGGCAGGGCGGCTGCGGGCAATATTATCCCATCGTCCACCGGTGCTGCAAAGGCTGTGGGCAAAGTTATCCCCGAGCTTAACGGCAAGCTTACCGGAATGGCAATGAGGATTCCTACCCTGAATGTTTCTGTGGTAGACCTTACTGTTAACCTTAAAAAACCCGCTTCATATGATGAAATTTGCGCTACCCTCAAAAAAGCCAGCGAAGGACCCATGAAGGGGATTTTGGGCTACACCGAAGAAATGGTCGTATCTTCCGACTTCATCGGCGATTCCCGCACCTCCATCTTCGACGCCAAAGCCGGCATCGCCCTTACCGACACCTTTGTCAAACTGGTTTCCTGGTACGACAACGAGTGGGGCTACAGCTGCAAGGTGCTGGATCTGATTCAGCATATGGACAGCGTAGGCTGAGGGCGGAAACGCTGTGATCGCATGGGGTTTGAGGTTTTGTTTGATGACAGAACTTTGATGTGATGGGCTTGTCTGGTATGGGTAATCTGCGTTTGGTAGAACAACGCAAACGAAAACCAAACGGCAAGTATATTCCCCAAATGTTTTTTTTACCAACACCTTTTTGGACGTATTGAAGTCTGGAAGGGTGTTGGTTTTTTATGTTGCTGGAAACAATCAAAGAGGAGTATATTTTTAACTGTCAATGCCGGAAATTGTCCGACAAGACGATTAAAAATTACGAGAAGCAGATTGAGTATTTGCTTAGGTTCTTGGAGCAAGAGAAAGGCGTGACGGAAATTGAGGGGGTGAAGCCGCAATACATAAAAGAGTTTTTAATGAAAATGAAACAGGCAGGGCGAACTGTCAATTATTTCAATGACCTGTTAAAGGCGTTCAAAGTATTTTTTCGGTATGCTTATGAGGAAGGGTATGTCGAAACTCTGTTGACGGAAAAAATCAAGAACGCCAAAGGGGGCAAGGTGATCATTCGCACGTTTTCTGACACTGAAATTAAACGCATGATGAGCCACTATCAAGGACACGATTTCCTAAATATCCGTGACAAGGTAATGCTCTTGACCTTGATTGATACGGGCATCCGATTGAGTGAATTGATTAGCTTGACGGAAACTCAAATCAAACACAACTACATCATCATTCACGGAAAAGGGAATAAGGAGCGTGTTGTGCCAAAATCGCCGTTGCTTGGAAAATGGTTGATAAAATATCTGTCAGTCCGTCAAGCATATTTTCAGTATAGGATTGTCCCCGATAATATTTTTCTAAGCAAGAACGGAAAAAAACTATGCACCGCTAGGGTTGACAGGATTATCAAAGGGGCAGGGACAGCTTGCGGAGTGTCGGAGGATATTCGGGTATCGGCTCATACCTTTAGGCATACATACGCCCAATATCAATTGAAGAACGGTCTGGACATATACACATTGTCCCGATTGCTGGGGCATGAGAGTATCGCCATTACGCAGACCTACTTGAACGGTATCCGTGACGAAGAGGTTTTAGAGCAAGCACAAAAGACAAGCCCGTTGATGAATCTCTAACCTATAGGCAAATTATTAAAAAACGGCGGCAAGAATCTACATCTAACCGCCGTCTTTTGGTGTCTTTAGGAAAGTATCCTATAACTCCGCATAAGGTTTATACATTATACATATCCTTGATTTTCTCGGTATATAGCTTTTCACCATCAAGGTAAAAATCCTTTCTTCTCACGACATATTTATACAATTCTTCTATTACCCAATTAGGGGAGAGAATATCTACCCCATCCCCTTTTTCTAACAACCATTCAAAAAAAGACGAATTTACCTCTGTTTTGACAATTACCGTAAATTCATCTATTACGCACTCATTATCATCCTGTTTTACTGTTGATTTTTCCTTCTTTATTATTTTTACATTGTTGTCAAAGAAATACAGAAGCTCTTTATAGTAAAGCTCGTCCACAATTAGGGTAACGGTTGGCAATTTATCAAAATCAGATTTATCGAAAAGTTCAATGTCTTCCCGTGGTTCGTCTTCTAAAATGCGAATATCATACATAAGGTCAACAAGGACATAGCCTTTTGAAGAAGGATGGTCGCCGTAATGTTCCACACAATGAAGGAAATAATGGCTATCACCCCATGCCAACAAAACAGGGCTTACAATCCAGTCTTCATCACCATCCCAGCCCTTAAATGTAAATGAAATTTTACAATTCATATCTATAGCTTTATGTATATCCTCTATACCCCAAAAGGCAGACCCGTTCATATTTCGCACTCTTTTTGGCGTAGAACAGCGGCGATTCAGGGCTTTGCGTCCGTGTCTGCTTGTCAGTGTTTTCAGCTTTTCAGATAATTCATCGGCATATTTTTGAGTGAGGAATTGTGAGGTTTGGATACAATCAATAATCAACTGCAAATCAGTTAATTCAAATTCACGCTCCGCTACAAAATATTCCCCTGCTTTGCGTTTGGTTTCAATGGTTATATCGTCATCGTCATCATTTAATAGTTTAATATCTGTATAGACAGTTTTCCGCTCAACAGAAATCCGTTCATTTTCCAGATAGGATTGAATATGTGTGACTTTTACAGGATGGTCAACGTCCGTATTTTCCAATAAGTATTTTTTGAGAAATAACAGTTTGAGCCGTTGCCTATCAGACCGCCCCTGCTTTTTTTCCTCTTTCACATTCAAAACCTCCTGTATTTTGGTTGACGTTTTCAGTTTTATCCTACATGGATTTTACTAAAAATGTCAACCATTTTTTTATGCCTATTTTTGAAATGCTAATTTCAACGGCAATAGACGAACCCCCCACCAAGCAAAAACCGCAAACTGGTTTGATTTCCCATAACTACCCCCCATCAACAGGAACTCGTTTCGCCTGTATCGTTGAACGTAAAAGAGATATTCAATTTACAGTCAAGGGCTTTTGATATTTTCTCTAAGTCGGCAACAGAAAAAAATTCATTTCTCATCTTGCGGTTGAAATTTTGCGGTGTCATTCCGATACGCCGCCCTAATTCGGCTTCGGACATATTCCCACGTTTGACTAGTAGGATTCTGATTGTTTCGGTGACTTTCATCTTAACGCCCCTTTCCCGATGATACCATTATATACTATTATGAGCAATATGTCAAGAACAAAAAATAAATTTCAAATAACACTTGACAATGAAGTCAAATTAGAGTATAATGATATCAAGGTTGAAGTCAATCAACCAAATAAAACAAAGGGAGTGTTTCACATGGGAAACCACGAAATCACAAGCAAAATCAGGGAATACAAGGAGTATTCCGCAATCATCAAAGAGCTTGAAGCCGTCAAGGACACCATAGCGGACGAACTAAAGGCAATCTTGACACAGGCTGGGGAGGACACTATGACGGTCGGGGACTACAAAATGAGCTATACAGATTATTCTCGCCGTGACATTGACAAAAAAGCCCTTGCCGCTGACCACTCTGCCCTGTATGCCAAATACCTCAAAGAATCCACATACAAACGGTTCATCGTGGCATAAGGAACGCCGCCAATCTAACAGCCATTAGAAAGGCGGCAGGGGTTGATAGGCTATACCAACCGTTTCCAAAACCAGTATAGCCTATTGCCCCCTCAAAAGCAACAACAATTTTTCTGAATTTGAAGGGAGCATACGCCATGAAAAAGCTAACCAAATACAACCGTGTTGCGGGATACCTCAACAGCCTGTATGACAAAATCAACGCTGATTTCTTCAACAATGAGCTACAGCGTCCCGTTATCACCATACAAAGCACCCCTAGAGCTTACGGACATTTTACCCTATACAACGCATGGAACATCCAAGGCGAAGGGACACAAGAGCTGAACATTGGGGCTGGGACACTCAACCGCCCCATAGAATACATAATAGCTACCCTCATACATGAAATGTGCCACCAACACAACGCCGTCAACAACATACAGGACTGCTCCCGTGGTGGAACGTATCACAACAAATTTTTCAAGCAATCGGCAGAAACTCACGGCTTGACGGTTTCCCGCTCGGAAAAATACGGATGGTCTGATAGTCTTCCAAGTGATGAATTGCTGGACTGGATACTACAGAATGATTTGACAGACATTGACATGAATCGTAACGAATACGGCGGTATCTGTATCGGAGGGGGAAGCAAAACCGCCAACGGTGGGGCAGATTCACCGCCAAGACAAAGCCATAGCCGAAGGTATGTTTGCCCAAGCTGTAGGGCGATTGTCAGGGCAACAAAGGCGGTCAATGTGATTTGCGGGGATTGCTTGGAGAGGATGGTTGTTTGAGGGATTGGGAAAGAGGGCTGAAAAATGCCCTCTTTCCTCTTGATATTCACATTTCAAAAATGCTCTATAATTTCCGCTTCGCATTTTTTCAAGCCCCTCACAACATCAAGAATGAAGTTTTGCTCGGTTTGATTGAGGGTATTCAGATTCAAAAGCTGTGTATTGGACAAATGGGTCAAACTGTCAGACAATAAGTAATCAATCCCGCAATCAAGCTCAACCGCTATTCTGTATACGGTGGTCAGGCTTGCGTGGGCATTGTTTCCCTCAATCCGTGCCAGAAAATTACTTGTAATATCGGCAAGAGCCGATAATTTGTCTATGGTGAAGCCTTTTCGTTTACGGCTCTCTTTTATGCGGATTCCCAACGCCTTCCAATTTATATCCGACATTTTGCCTTTATCGTCCATTCAACACGCCTCCTTGTTTTGTCCTGCGTTTGATTTTAAGACAAAAATAGGAGTATAGGAATTTCATCACAAGAGTTATATTGCCTGTTAGGAAAAAGTTTTCCTTGACTTCCTGTTTTGGTGGTGGTATATTGGGGAAGCGTCAAGGGTGAAAACTGACGGGAAATACATAAAAAGGAAAATGGGTGGGGATTTGACTTACAATGTAGGCGGTATTGAGTTCGCCACGCAAGAACAGGCAGAACAGGCAAAACGGGAATTGGAAATCATTAAAGGTCTAAGGATCAAGCTGGACTTGAATAATCCCACCATTGCCAAACGGACTTTTGAGAATTGCCAAGCTAAAGGCATATTCCAAACACAGCTTGGGCTTAATTTTCTTTCATCACTTCAAAAAATAGCGGAAGGCGGAGCGTCAAGAAGTAGTGCCTTCATTGAGTGTGAAGATTGCGGAAATAAGATTTTGAGAAAGGCGAAGGCTTGCCCTAACTGCGGGTGTCCTGTTGATATACAGGAGTTGCACCCAGTTGTCATGTGTGTAATTACGGGTGCTATGCTTACCGTAATTATATTGACATTGATTTTACGGTAGAAAAAATAAATAAAGAAAAGGGGATATGAAAAATGGCGTTAATCAGATGCAAAGAGTGCGGAAGACAGGTGTCCGACAGGGCGAATATTTGCCCTGCTTGCGGTAAATCTCCTCTTGGCAACAGCACAATGGAGGATGATAATACCACTGTCCAACCCCAAGGTAAAAAAAATAAGGTTGCAGAATCAATCAGTAATATAGGCAATATCATTTTTGCTATTTTTATGATAGCAGGGGTAATCATGGTGATTAATGGGATTACATCTTTAGCCGAGAGTGGATTCGGCAATGAGTATCGTGGATATGGAAATTATACTTTTGAGGGAATAGAAGGTCTTACATATCTTATACTTGGCTTTGGTCTTGCTATCGGCGGTGTAATAGAAAAAATCTTCATCGACGGATTTGCGGAAATCATCCAAATTTTACACGACATACGCAAAAAATAATCAGGCACCCCCTCCCCGTCTTCGGTCGCTGAACCGTTCACGGGGAGGGATTTTTGTGTGTGGTTGAAAATGTTAATTCAAGAATCGGCGGAACTCATAAAATCAATTTCCGCACTCGCTTTATTTATCGCCTGTTGGGACACTCGGATATACCGCTGTGTTGTGGCAATGCTTGTATGGTTCAAAAGCTCCTTGACTAGCTCTAGGTTGTTCCCATTGCCCTCATATATCTTTGTGGCATACATTTTTCTGAAACTGTGCGTTGCTATGTTATCCAGCCCCAAATAATCAGTTATAATTTTCAATTGCTTTTGGACAGCACGAACGCCAACGCTGAATAATTTAGCGTCAGGGGACAATTTATGTTCTATGGCATAATCTTTGATACTCTCTGAAACCTTGGGGTTAATATCCCGATACTGTAGCTTGTCGGTTTTATCCTCTTTGATTTCCAGCTTGCCATTTTTGAAATTGCTGACCCGAAGCTCCAATACATCCCCAATCCGCAAACCCAAACTTGCTTGCAATTGTAGAGCAAGGGCAATTTGTTTGTTCGGTCTGAATGTGTTGCCGTCCTTGGTGATGAAGCCAGTCAAAAACAATTCTATGATTTGCTTGTATTCGGACAATTCCAATACCCATGTTGCCATTTCAGGATACCCCCTTGTTTTAATTTTCTACTCTGATTATACATAAAAGTTCGTGTTTTGTCAAGAATTATTTCGCATTTTCACATGGTATCTTTTAGGAGAGTCCAAAACCCATTGAAAACACAGGGGATTTTGAAAAAGTTCGTCTTTTGTGTAAAAGACGAACACCGAAACATCAGGCAAACCCGCAAGAGAATTAAATAGAACAAGAAGGTTATGGGTCTGTGCCTGTGCGTATAATTCAGGGCAAAACAAAAAACGGTCTACCCGTCTATATTGGGTAAACCGTTTCCATAGTATTTTTGTTCTGAGGAATGGCGGTTGATAGAACAGCCGAATCCCATACCCTGTCAAATTTCTTCTCTATGATATTTGTTCGGGCTGTGGTGGGTTGTGATTTGTGTATCAGGCTTTAACTTAGCGACAACTTAGGGCATATCTGGACAACTCGATTATATCATCTGGTCAAGTTCAGACAACTATATAAAAAAGCGGACAACATGATACATCGCATATCCGCAATAATTTTACCATATTTTGGTATACTTCCATTGGCGGGCGTATAGATTGGTTGACGCTTCCAAAATATCCCTATATAGCTTTAGCTGAAAGTGTCAACCATCCACCGTGAAATGTTTTCATTGAAAAATATATTTTCGGGTTGACGTTTTTATTTTAATCCTATATGCCTTTTATGGAAAATGTCAACCCCAAAATATACCATATATCAATATGCCAGACAAAGAGGAAACCCGCCTTGTGATATAAAAGTCATAGAAAGTTAAACACTATTTATACAAACATTCCTGTCTTATGTAATTTGTTGTAGATTATAATAATAAGGTTGACGTTTCTAATAAAATCCATGTAGGAATTATTTAGAAACGTCAACCAAATTTCTCTGTTCTATCAAATTTTTACAATGAGAGAACCTCTGACTTTGCCGCCGTGTCCCTTGGTTGTTTCGGTAACGGTATATCCGTTTTGCTGTAAAAACTCCTTGACTTTCCCCCACTTGTAATATTCATTGCCTGAGGGTTTCATAATGCGGAGTTCAGCACAAAGGGCTTTTTTTTCATCTGTGGTCAATGTGCGGTTTAGGTATTTTTGGGGGACGGTGGGGAATGGCTCAACCCAAGTTTTATCATAATAGTGTAGATTCTGTAGGTCGTTCCGCAACCGTCCCCTAACTTGCGTGAGGGTATCGCTGTATTCTGCGGCGTGTATTATCATAAAACCAATATCATCATTTTTGATATTGACCCCTGTTTCACACGCTTTGTTTATCAGCAATATATCAACGTCTGGCTGTATCATCTGATTGTCTACAATGTGTTGCCTAACCTCATATTGCCAATCGGTCAAGGGGTGTTCATCATTCCTCAAAGACCAAAAGCTACCCGTCCTATGCCCCTGTGCCTGTAAAAAATCTTCAACCTCTTTCAGCTTGGTAATGCGGTCAAAGTATATAATCCCTTTTGACCCTTTTGGGATTTCCCGCAAGACTTTTACATAATCCCTATAAACCCAGCGGTTCTTAATTTCGTATTGGCGTAAACTTTGGATTTCTTGCGGGTCTAATACGCTGTAGGTGTTGAGAAATTCATTGAAAACCACATTTGGCGTTGCGGTCATGCCGATAACCTTTACATGGGGGCAGTGGTATTGGGTATGTTTGATTTGCCCGATTGTCAAATCCAAAAGATTTGCCGATGATTTGCCTTTTTTGGGTTTGATACCGTTGTAGTATATGAGGTTGTGCAGTTCATCACACACAACATAGTCAAATTGACTCCAATCGAAAGGGTGTCCGTAATGGAGTAACGCCCCTACTTGTGCGTAATTCATTACTGTAACGGCTTTTCCTCCACAGGGAATTTTCCCCCAACTTTTCGGCGGTGGTTGTTTTGCGTGTGTGTTTATAAAGTCCCTCCAATTTTTGGTATACCCCTCGGCATTTTCAATCGTGGAGATAATTTGTGCCCTGTTGATATTTGTGTCGGTGATGTAAAGCATATAATCTTGGTTTATGCTATGCTTTGCCAACACATCAAACACAAACTGAGTTTTGCCACTGCCAACGGGGGCGGTAATCAGATTGAGCTTATCAGACCGAAAACGGTCAGGGGTCAAAATCTCACTCAAATAATATTTGCCTGTCATTGCTTTTCCCTCTTTCCATTTAATAGATTGAATGCTTCTTTTCAAGTTTTCACGCAGGAAAAAAGACTACCGCACAATGAAGCGATATGCGGTAGTCTTTTTTGGGGGTTTATGCGGTTTCGGCAAGCTCGGTTTCGTTTGTGCCAACCTCTGTGTCGGCGGCAAGCTCAGCTTCATCCGTGGCAACCTCTGTATCGACACCACCAGCGGCGGCAAGGGTAGCTTCAAATTCAGATTTCTTCTGAATAACCAGATAATCGGGATACAGGCAGAAAAACTTGGCTTTAACCTTGCCGTAATAATAGGGATGCGGCTTGAATGTCGTTATGGTATGCTCTAATTCTTCAAGTTTCTCTTGATGGTCTGGCTGTTGCTTGATAAAATGTCTCATGAATTCGATTGACAATCCTTGGTGGGTTTCTTTGTTTTCGTTTTTTGCTATGGATTTGATTTGGACTTTATAGCCCTTTGCCTCATAGCCCTCCATGATTTCCTGCTCATCACTTCCCAGCACTCCTGCAAGTTTGGCAAAAGCCTTTGTGAGGGTAACGGTTTTCTTTGCTACATCTACCGTGTAGCCGCTGTTTGGATTTTTCATTTTCTTTTTTCCTTTCTTCATTCGAGAGCGTGTTGCCCTCTTGATATTGTCATTATACGAAACTATGTGTCCAATTCTTTGGATATATAGAATGTTAAGGTAAAAAATATTTTATCCCTGAACATATCATAAATGATGTATCAAGTTTCCCTGTCATTTTAGATATTTACAGATTTTGAGAGGTTAGTTTTTCAAATGAATAGATTGTTGTCCGTGATATGAGGTTTTTTGCCACGACAAAAAGGTTGACGTTTTCAATAAAATCCATATAGGATAAAACTGAAAACATCAACCAAAAACATATTCCTATAAAATTTCCCAAAACAAAAAATAACCCTTGACTTCCCTGCGTTGGTAGAGTAAACTGGGTTCAGGTATATTTTATGTTTGCCGTCTGGTAGAACAACGATATACAAAAATTAAAAACTCAATATGAACAAAAGGTTAGCAAACCGCCCCCCGTCCCCCAGACGGGAAAACGCAGTTTTCCCCGTCATCAACGGCGATTCCCGCACCTCCATCTTCGACGCCAAAGCCGGCATCGCCCTTACCGACACCTTTGTCAAACTGGTTTCCTGGTACGACAACGAGTGGGGCTACTCCTGCAAAGTGCTGGATCTGATCCGGCATATGGACAGCGTAGGGTAAAACAGAAAATTTTACGATTTTGCAAGAGACAACGTAGCGGAACAAAATCTAAAAAAGACAGCGGCTCACAGTTATGCGTTGCCGCTGTCTTTGGCGTGGTGATTCTGTTGCAAATATCGGCTATTTTGTTTTACCCGGCGAGTTTTTGAGGCGAAAAATCGGACGAATGTTTTCCGGCAAGCCGGAAAATGAGGTTTATCGAGGTACCCTTCATTTCACCGTAACCCTGAACACCTTAGAAACCCTGTTTTTACTGCTTTTCCCTGCCGTGTGAGTAACCCGGCAGCGGTAAAATTTTCTGCCTTTTTTCTTAGTTGACGGCTTGTAAGAGGTCTTTTTTGCAGCCTTGCCCAGTCTGTGTCCCCGCCTACCTTCGCAGAGCCTTGTGCCGTCCGTGTGGACGTTTCTCATTTCGCTAAAAATTCAAGCAGCCTCAACTTATCTTTCTCGGTTAACTCCCCAATCGGCGGCAGGGATATATTCGCTATTGGCACTTCAACGGATGCTATTGTGTCGATGTAGGACGGCTTGACAAGCCCTGTCTCCTGCCAGTCCAGTATTTCAAGATACCGGGACTTTACAGCTTCGCTTTTGTCGGCAAACTGTGATGTTATGCGGAACGCCTCCGCATATTCCTCATCTTTCGCAAGGAATAGAATAGGTCGGCGTTTCCCGCCGTTCTCCCATGAAACATACGCAATGCAAACGTCAAATGGCTTCATCATCCATTCATCAGCCAATCATGGGCCTCGGGGTGTTTTTCCTTGTCAACAAAGAGATTCCCGCTTTCGTCACGTTCAAGACGTACTTTGGGAATGTTTTTTCTGCGTATGGTTTCGATAAGTTGTTCGTCAAGCGTCAATGCTGCTTCGGGTTGAAATGGCAGACGACGCTCTTTGATTATTTGCCTGTAGAACATTGAAATAGCGGTCGTATGGTCTATCCCCATACTTTCCAAAATCTGAGCGGCGGTTTCTTTTATGCCACTGTCAATTTTGATATTCAAATATGCTTTAGTTGCAGCCATTCTAATCACCTCAATGCTATTATAGCATAGATTTTTACCATTTTCAAGCCCTGAAATAACGGCGAAAATTCAGTTTTATTCAATATTTGCGGCTTTGTCAGAACCCGCGAAACCTTGATAATCCTGAACTATTAGTAACACGTTATCAAGGGTGGCTCTTGCTCATTCCTGTTTTTAGTCACTTTCGCAGGAGGGAAATATATCCGCCCCACACATATCCGGTTCTTGAGCCGATCTGCACCTTATACCAAGAACCTGGGTTGTCAAGGGGGGTTGGGGGAAGTTTTTCACATTATAACAACACCCCCGCGCCATCAACCAGGCGCGGGGGGTTGCTTTCCCTGTTATTTTATTTCACCGTAACCCTGAACACCTTAGAGGCCCTGTTCTTCTTCGTTTTCCCTACAGTGTGGGTGACACGGCAGCGGTAAAATTTTCTGCCTTTTTTCTTTGTGGAAGGCTTGTAGCTTTTCTTTT
>WRLU01000038.1 GCA_009777475.1 Oscillospiraceae bacterium
AACGAGGGACATTACATAATTACCAAATGTAAAATGGATGTTTCTGGCTCATTAGGTGCTACAAAAATTCATTAGTTTTTGCTACACTTTTTCCTTGACAAAAACAGTGTGGACAGAGGATGAGAGGTAAACACATCAAAACCCGCCAATCGGTCAAAGACATCAAGACCCTCGACAAAGCCGCAACCCTCGGCGTTCACATGAAAAACGCCATTGTCCGTTCCAAACAGAGTGCGGAAGAAACACAGGACACGGGGTACAGTTCCCCATCGGAATACGCCGCCGATAATCTTTCCGACCGTGCCAGCGGTGCGGTGCAGGAGGTGGGATACCGTGTAAAAGGGAAATTAAGCCATCCATTGCAGAACGCCCGGAGAAGTTTTGACCGGGCGACGGGACATTTTCAAGACGTAAAACGCCAAACTCCGAAAGAACGGCAAAAAGCCGCCGAGCAAGCCACACAAACCGCCAAAGATGCCAAAAAAACAGCCGATACCTTATCCGGCAGAGCAAAAGACGCACAGAAAAAGGCACAGGAAGCGAAAAAAGCGGTAACGGATGCCAAGCGTACCCTGCAACAGACCCGGCAATCAGGCCGTCAAACTGTCCAGACCGCCAAGCAGACCGCTAAGGCGGGACAGCAAGCTCAAACTGGAATGAAAGCCCATGTCAAGGCCATCAAGGTTACAGGCAAATTTCCGGGCAGAACAACAGGCAAGGGTACGGTCAAAACGGTCAAGAAATCAGTCAAGACCGCTGAACGTACCGCCAAAACCGCCGTCAAAACGGCCAAGCGTACCGCTAAAACAGCCCAGCATTCGGCCAAGGCTGCGGCGAAGTCGGCAAAATTAGCGGCAAAGGCATCCCAAGCCGCAACAAAAACGGCAATTGTAGCCACAAAAGCGGCAGTTAGGGGAACAATTGCGCTTATCAAGGCAACAATCGCCGCCTTAAAAGGACTGGTAGCCATCATTGCGGCGGGTGGTTGGGTAGCTGTGATGATGATTCTGGTGATATGTCTGATTGGTCTGCTAGTCGGTTCGGTGTTCGGGATTTTCTTTTCCGGCGAGAACGGCGGCACAGGCCGCTCCATGCCAACCGTTGTAGCCGAGCTAACCGCCGAATTACAGGGCAAAATTGAGAACATAAAAAGCAATAACGCCCATGATGTTTTTGTGTTGGGAGATATGTCGGTCAATTGGCCGGATGTACTGGCCGTTTACACTGTAAAAGTAAACACCAGCACAAACAATCCCGCCGAAGTTGCCACATTGGACGATGAAAAGGTGCAAAAACTGCGGGAGATTTTCAACGATATGGTAAGTCTGTCCCATTCCCTGAAAACAACGACACAGGGGGACACAACCACCGTCACGCTCACCGTTACCCTCGTACAGAAAAACGCCGATGATATGGCAACACAATACAAATTCAATAAAAAGCAGAAAGAACAGCTGAACGAATTGTTAGACCCGCAGTATGACGAGCTATGGGCGGCTCTGATAGGCGATGTGCCGGACGTTAGCAACGGCCAACCCGGAGAAATTCTCCCCGGTGATGAAACCCATACCCCAAAGGGTATCTTTTCATGGCCGTTTAACCAAAATTACCCCATCACTTCGCCATTCGGCTATCGCAAAGACCCGTTCACCGGGGCAACTAAATACCACGGCGGGGTGGACTTCGGGGCACCGGGCGGTACGCCCATTTTGGCGGCGGCTGACGGTAAAGTAACGGTGGCCCAAGCGGTTGATAACGGCGGCTGGGGACTGTATGTAAAAATTCAGCATGATTCCACATATGCCACACTGTATGCCCACTGTTCCGGTCTTGCCGTATCAAATGGGCAGGAAGTGAAAAAGGGGCAAGTTATCGCCTATGTCGGCACAACCGGACGCTCGACCGGAAATCACTTGCATTGGGAAGTATATCAAAATGGAACAAGGGTGAATCCGATGGGATTCTTTGGGTAGGCTTTGAGAGTAGGGGATAAAAGAGGTCACAGTCTTTTGCGGCTGTGACCTCTTCTTTATTCCTTGGCATGGGATTCTTTCATCTTCTGCAAGGCAATGTATTCAGCCACAGCAGTACGGCTCATCGAGTTCAACGACAATATCTCGTTCAATATTTCACCCGCCGTGTGTTGGGCAGTCACTTTTTTATCCAGTCCCGGCACACCATCAAAACAATCTTTTCTACCCATGAGGTAGTCCGTGGACACATCATAATAATCTGCAAGCACGACCAGCGCACGAAGCGGAAGGTCGCTTTCGCCATTTTCATATCTCGAATATTGCTGTTGTGTTGTGCCAATCATCTCTGCTATATCGGATTGCTTCAAATCTCTATCCTCTCGCATATCACGGAGCAATTCAGGAGTAGATTTCATTGTTACACCTCTTTTTTGTGTGAACTTTATCACACAAGAAAGAAATGTATTGACATTCATTCATAAATGATGTATTATAATTTCATACATCATTTATGTGTGCGATAATTTTAAGAGAGGACGTGTAAAATGCCAGACCATGAAAAAATGTACTCCTTGCTTTTCAACGCTACGACCAATGCCATCCGGCTTCTGCAAACAGCGCAACAGGAAAAAGCCGTGGCGGAAGCAATTGCAATTTTGCAACAGGCGCAACAGAATACCGAGGAAAGCTATATGTCGGCTACTGAAAAAGCACAGTAGACTGTGTGCAAATGCGTGACCGAAGTTGATTCCAAGTGCTGCAGACCACTTGGGGTCAACTTTATTCACAGATTAGACAGTTCATCAGTTCAATAAAGCTCAATCAGCTTTTGGTTTGGATATGCAGATATTTGTAATTTTGGAGGCTTGTTAAGTATGTGTTTTATGCCGGTCTGAGAGGACATGACATTAAAGGGCAAAAGCAACTCCATATTCGTTCCCTGTCTAAGTGAAAAGGACGCTCCCGGCATATCAGGGTTGGAGGCTTGATAACAAATATCCTCTAATGTCAAAATATAGTCTACTCCCTTTAACTCAAATAGTTGCAATGCGACACCCTTTTCGTCAATAAAAGGGTTGTTGTGATTACCTACCGAAACCCGAACCATATAGATATAGTCTGTGAAATTTCCTAAAATTTCAGTTTGGTCTTCCGCCTCATAACGTTGCAAAAAATCTTCTACAGGCATCAATTCGGCATCCAGTACAGTAACGGTATAACCGTTCATATCTTCGTCTGAAGAGTCGAAAAAATCCTTTTCTAACGGAACCTCAATGCCCTTGCGGAACACTTGAACCGTAGGTATGTCAATGTTTTGGTTCACAAAATAAAACCGAATACCCCAAGCAACCGCCAATCCGGCAATCAATGCAATTATCAATACTTTTTTCATAGTCAGACCTCTCAATTGAAATTCGGCGCAACCAGATGTTTTGCAATGCGCCCCGATTCTAGCAACAAAATCTCGTCTGACATCAGTTGTAAAATGGAAAGATCATGACAGGAGATAATGGCTAAAGCACCACGCTCTCTCTGTTCAGAGAGAATTGTTTTTACAAGCTCAACCCCATCTGTATCCAAAGAGTTGGTCGGCTCATCCATGATTACAATTTCAGGATTCTCTGCAATAGCTGCCGCAATTCCTAACCGCTGCTTCATTCCCAAGGAATATTTTCGGTACTTTTTCTTATCGTTAGGGTCAAGGCCAACGGAAAGAATTGTATTTTTGATTTTTGTGTTGTCGATTCTCTTTTGAATAGAGGCGAGCATTTTCAAGTTTTGAAAACCTGAATAACCATCCAAAAATGCAGGGTTTTCCAAGAACAGTCCTATGCTTTCAGGAAAAGTGATGTCCTTGCCTAAAATTTTCTTGTTGATTTTTATGCTCCCCCGAGTGGGTCGAATCAACCCTGATACCAACCGCATCAACATGGTTTTCCCAGACCCGTTTATGCCTTGGAAACCATAAATTTTCCCGGACTGCATAGTGGCCGATACGTCCTGTATGACCGTTTGCTTTTGGATGATTTTAGAAACGCCTTGCACTTCTATGGTTGTCATTGAAATATCCCCCTAATCTTTATTCAGAATATCGTACTTGTGAAATCTGATAACGCCCGTAACAACGGATATAACGATGAGAGCGATTGCCGCAACCAAACCGACCTTTATATCAACCCCATCATTCACGACCATATCGTACCGTACAGGCATTGCGTAATTTCCTATGAGATACGGTGAAATTAAATAGGAAGAAGAAATTATCAGCAATGCTACAGAGAAAAAGCTGAATATGGGCTTTATGAACAACGAAAGCACCATTTGAAAAAGGTTGATGCCAATAGAAATTAAGATTGGTAGAATAAGCATAACGCTCGGCCATGGAACATCTGATGACAAAATAGATTCTCTGCTTACTTGAAAGACCGCATACGTTAAGTCCTTGTTTATTTCACTTGAAAAGCTGCCTTGAACAGAAATGCAGAACAAAAAGGAAACGCAGAAGAAAAGGCAATGGTATACTAGAGAACTCAAAATATTCCAACCGCATTTTGACAGCCACCATACCGACCTGCCTTTTGTTCTGACTAAAATCTGCTGACCGAAACTTTGCATATCCGTGTAAGGATAGTTTAAGGTGATAAAAGATACCGCCAAGAACACGACCGTCCATCTCACCGGAAAGACAAATGGGTCGCCTAGGTCAGGAACATATTTATCCATTCCGCCGTAAATATACATCATGTAGTCAGAAAAACCGCCCGTTAGCTTGAAATCAAAATAGCCAAATTCGTTCAGAGAAGAGATGCGATTGGTCAAATCCACACAAGCAGTAAAGGCCACCATTGTCGGGATGATAAACAACATAGGTTTTTTTATCATCCCGTTCCGCATATCAAACCATAATAGCTTAATATATTTCACTTTGCCCACCTCGCACCACTGTTGTCGAAAATGTAATTGTGAACAGAATGGCTATACCTACAGAAACGACAAATCCGTTTGTGTCGTAAGCTCCCACCGGCCGTAAAAAGTTCATCGGGGACAATTCGGTATAAACGACATTGCTGGATGTGTAAATAAAAGAGCTGCATACATAGTTAAAACCCAGCAAAACGAAAAACGGCAATAGGACAACGACCGCACGATTTTTTATAACTGTTGCAAAAGAAAAGCACAAGCAGGCAATCAATCCGCAGTATATGAAATCAATTGCCAAATAAAGAAAAACGTACAAAAATGGTTTGGTGTAAAAAAGCTCAGACAAAAACGACGATGAAATGATTCCATAGCCTGTTATGTAATGTGGGTCTGGAGTTACCGCCGGGACAAACATTGCCACAGTTAAAAAATTGAATAGCAAAGGAATAACCATCGCCAAACCGCCGGAAAGAAATAGGGCGATATATTTTGACAAATGATACTGCCAACGTCCTGAGCGTATAACCATATTTTTGATATATCCGCTACGCTGTTCCGCACAATAAGACCAACCATATGGGATGGCTATCAAAAGCGGAAAAAGGAAGAAATAATCGGTAGAGCCGGGGGTAATCGCTTCGCTGCCAATCCAATGATTGAATAGCGAGTTAAGCGGCATCATTGGATTTCGCAAAACAGAAGTGTCTTGAGACATTTTTTCCAAGAAATTCATATCTCGATAGAAAGCTCGCAAACAGGGGATTAAGCTGAACATTGTAATTGTGCAGCCAATCAATATGACCGCCAAAAACAATTTATTAAGGATTGCCTTTTTGCACTCCAATTTTATGGCATTCCAAAGCATATTACCCCTCCTGTTGAAAATCTAATTTCACAAATTTTTCATGTTCATCGACATCTCGGTTGAAAACCAAGTATAAATCGGAGGTGTCGTATTCGTTTGTATCCACATACCAACCTACCTTCAAATTCTTGTTTTGTCCAACGGGTAGGTTGTAAGCGTAATACTCCGAGCCATTGCCGGTTCTGGTTGCATTGGAAAAATAAGCCGGATAAGGGAGGTCGAAAAAATTCATGGAATCAGTAGCGGACTCGCCGGGTTCAGCCGAAAGAAGCTGAAAGCTGGTAATATTTCGCTCAGCCAAGGCGGATTTATTTTTCACAGCCAATTCAACGAGAACAAATCTCACACCCGGCTTTGGATTTCCATCTTCATCCAGCACATCACCCTCAACAAAATGTACTAGCGCATCCTGTGAAATGCCCGCTTCGGTAATGCCTGAAAATAATGTCGCTTTTTCAACCGTGTAGGCCAGTGCATCGGGGATTAGTTTTCCATTCTCAACGTCTATTTCTGATACAATATCCCCGACGTTGAGAATGTTGTCAGACGGCACCTCTTTTTTATCCGGGAATTGTATCTCGTCAGGTATCGGTGTGTGTATATCTTCTTGACCTTTTTGCTGAACATCGCCCTCTTGCTGGTGGCCTTGCGGTTCATTATCAAAAACGCTTTTTATGGAGTTGCAAGCTGTCACGGAAGCAAACAGCAGAATGGTAGCAACGATGTTTACCATAGCTCGTTTAATTTTTACCATATCGCCCAATCCCCCTTTTTTTGCGCAGAGCGGGGCGATGTCTAAATCACCCCGCTCAATACAGATGTGATTTAGTTAGCTGGCGGATAAGAGCCTACCGAATCGGGACTCCATTGACCTTTGCAATTGCCGGAAACGCCACTTGTTGCCGTTGAGATGTTCAGCCATGCTGAACGATATCCATTCTCGTAAATCCAAGTAACGATACGATATTTACCAGGCAAAACTTTTGCATAATTACCTCTGGTTGTGCCTGTGCTATATGTTACGGAAGGATTTGATGGCTTGCTTCCTCCATTAGCGTAGACCCACAATGTCATACCGCTTGTATTATTCATGTAGACCGATGTTGTATTTTGTTTTGCACGGACTCCGGTGGTAGCGTTGGTGGTGTAACTGATAAAGCTTGTTGGAAGATTGGTATCCGAGTGGTTTGAGGCGAATGCCGGCAGCGCTAATGAGACGGCGAGGATAAGGCTTAATGCCAAGGAGAGCGAAAGTTTTTGCAGTTTTTTCATAATAGAAAACCTCTTTTCATAATTTTTTTCGACCGTTTGGTCGTTTTTGGGATATGCGAATTGTTTCTCTGTTTACGCCTTTTTCTCCAACCAGTTGGTCACGGTTTCGTTCGTCCCATTCCGGGTAACAGTTGCGGTAACGGTTAGCCGGTATGTGTAACCAGTCGTGATGGAAGCGGTTCCGGAAAAGCGAAGGGTTGAGCCGTTGACAGTCTGCGTGGGAAATGTTTTGACCACGGTGTAAGTACCATTGCTGTTTTTCCTCCGCAAAACATAGGTTGCGGTGATTTTGGTTGTTCCGGAATATCCAGTAATGCTTCCCGAACAAGTAGCGGTTGTCCCGGAAAAGGAAAGCCCAAGATTTACAGAGGAAACATTCGCCCAGCGTGTAGGACTGCTATTCTCATCTGAGGCGATTGCCTCCTCGCTTGAAAAGGCGGCACTTGCGAATGGGCAGACCCCATATAAGAGTACAACCGCCATCGCAAGTGCCGCAATGCACCTTTTCTTCATTAATTTCACCCCCTCTCATTTGTGTGGCTCAAAAGAGCCTTCACCATAATAACGAGTGAGAGGGGATGTTTACTACAGGAATTTGAAAAAATTTTTTAATTTTTATTTTCGCTCGACCGAGAAAGCTATTTCCAGTAGCTTGTCCGAGGCAATGCAAGATTCTAGAAAAAAGCTGTATCCATCACGTTCCCATAAAACTTTTGATAAGTATTCTTCTGATGTAGCCGCAAAAACATGGTAATTAACCCCATCGTTTGTGGTCGATGAGTATCTTGAATGTTCGTTGTCCACAGCCAGTGCCTGAGTTTCCTTGGTACAACTCAAAACAATGGTGTCCCCTGAAGAATCGCCAAAGTCAATATAGGTGATATCGCCCAGAATTTCAGAGTTTGTTTCGACAAACCCATCCGGCAGATGCGATGGATACCATCGGGAGTTTTCATCGCCGGGTTCTACCCCAATATCGAACTCTGAAGAGTTGAAAACAAATCGTGTAAATTCAGAATACCATTCAACCACGGCATTCCATACTGAAGCTCTTACTTCTGCATTGGTGAGCAATGCGCTGAACATTAAAGCGACCGCAATGATTACCGCAGCGGCGGCTCTTCTGAGTACCTTGATTGGATGGATATGCTTTTTGCTTGATTTTGCAAACAGTTTTTCCATGCGCATCTCATGATCGGGTGAAAAGCTGTACGTTCTTTCCAACTCTTTGCGTGGAGGGATAGCGGCTAAATCCCTTTGGTGGTTTTCTATTACGGCAAGGCGGAGCAGTGCGTCTGAATAGGCAGAATTGATTTTTTTATCCATGAGTGGCACCCTCTTTTTCAAGTATTTCCCGGAGTTTTTCCTTTGCCCTAACAATACGAACAGACACTGTTTTTTCAGAAATTCCAAGCTCTTTTGCTACTTCTTTATAGCTAAGTTCATGAAAATAGTTCAGTTCGAGGACAGATTTATATATTTCGGGCAATTTCGCAACACAATCCATCAGGTGTTCCAATGTCTCCTTTTTCTCGTATATAAGACTCAAATCACATTCATCCGCACAAAGAGCGTCCGATTCGTCATCGAATGGCTGAAAATCCAACCGTTTGCTCTTGCGTATTAGGTCAATAAGTTTGTTCTTCGTTATAATAACGATTCTGGAACGCATTTTACTACAAGGAAAATTTAGATATTCTTCCTTGCGTTCTATAATTTCCATGAAAGCGTTATGTACGGCATCCTCCGCCAAGGCTTTGTTTCCGCATATGCTCATGGCCACATGAAGGCAGTCGTATTTATAGCGTTCGTAAATTTCAGTGAACGCCTGTCTTTCTTCGGGTGTTTCAAGAATCGCAAGGTAAACCATCAGCATACGCATCGCCTCCGTTTGTGCCATTATGATACCTGTTTTGATAAATAGCAAGCCGTATTTTATGGACGCATCCGCTAATCCTGCGGATATAAGGAAAAAAATCATAGAGATTTTTCATCGTCACAAATTGCAATCCGCATAACACCAACCCCATTTCCAAATTTTCTGTATCTATCCTATCTCAAAATCCAAGATTTTTCAACCCCATATTTTCAATCACTCAAAACCCCATCCCATGCCACAAGAAGCAAAGGGATGGGGTTTTAACATAGTGAGTTACGTTGCCGTGGCGGGACTGGTTGCCGCTTTTTTGTCCGCACCCATCCACACAAGCTGACCGGGGGTTACATCAACTGACCCTGCCGTCTGCTCAACACCATCAATAAACGTACCCGCTTTGACTTTGAGTTTGCCGTTTTTGGTAACGGCCTTGATTGGTTTGTTCAAACTTGTGGCACTGACTTTTTTGGGCTTGCTTCCCGCTGTGTAAACGGGTGTGACGGCTGTGCCTGATTGAAAGGCAGACTCCCGGTAAAAATATACTGTTTTTGCCGCTTTGTTGTTCACTGGAAGAGGTGCAACACAAATTCCCGTGCCTCTAAGTTCACCCCAACGCAACGGTGTTTTGCCGGGTTTGGCGGCCAAACCATCTGTGCCGTAATTGGCAATGCCGACCTCTATATCTGCCGTGGTTGCTGTTGTAGTTTTCTTTTCAGCCAGCGTCCACCCTCCGATTGCTCCTGTTGGGCTGTTAGCGGCGAGAATCTTATAGTTTACAACAAGTTTCAAGGACGATGTGCGGCGTTTGTTGATTTTTGGAAACTCTATCTCTACATCTCCGTTTTTGAGTTTTAGCGTTAGGTCTTTTTTCAGCAGTTTGAGGAAATTCGCAGCAGCGAGTTGGGATTTATCGCCCGCTTTGAGTGCTGTCCACTTGCCTTCCTTGATGCTGAAATGCGTAGGGACAAAATCGCCAAGATATATTGTTTCTTGAGTGAGGTTGATAAAAATACCATCGTCTGTCGTACTTTTAACGAGTATGTCATTATCACTCGTCCCGCCTATGCAATTGCCAAGGCGTACATTGGCACAATTTCCCACACAGAGGTTCCTCTGTAGGTTCCTCAGTCGGCTCTGCTGTTGGCTCTTCCGTTGGTTCTTCCGTAGGCTCTTCGGTCGGTTCCTCCGTTGGTTCCTCTGTCACAACAACCACTTCCGCAAACCGTGCTTCCAGTTCCCGGTTAACCGTTGCTGTAAAGCTGTAGGCTTCACTGGTGCTGATTCTTGTGCCGTCTTCGTACCAACCGTCAAAAGTGTAGTCATCATCAGCCGTGGCAGTCAGCTCAACTGTCTCCCCTACGGCGTAGTTGCCGCCACCGGAGACCGTGCCGCCTTCTCCATCCACGCTTACAGCTATGCCGCAGGGCATGACCAAGGTTGCGTAGTCCGAAGTATGTGAATCGGCATTGGGGGCGGTGCTGATGTAAATGGTTGTGCCGGGAGTAAGGGTGCCGCCCAACCGGGTTTCGACAGTTCCATCCATATATTCACCGTAAAATTCAGTTAAAAATGTCTGAGTAGTGGTAAATTCAAAGTCAGGGGAAAGTGAGGCGGCGTAGATTTTGTCGATTTCCAAGCCCCACAGCATTGGCCTACCGTCCACCCATTCCATCCACAAGCCCTCTGGCGCAGGCTCCAGTGCGGGGACTATAATTGTTTGCAATTCGCCTGGTACTGTCTTGTAACGTATCTCAATTTTTGACTCTTGAGCGGTACTCAGATAGGGGTACATATTGAGAAGTGTGTTGTCAGAATCTGTCCATTCTCCCCATTTGATGCCATCGGGAAATGTACCGTATATGCGGTATTGCATAGTGTTGTTCAGCCCGGAAAGTGTTTGGAAAACAGGATAATACCGTGCATTTGGCGCGGAGGCATCCGGCACGCTCAAGACCACCTGGGCTGAGGTTCGCCCCTCACTCACAGCACGGACATAGATAATACTGCCAGCAGTAAACCCTGTCATCTGAAGGTAGGGATTGGGGGGAGTGCCGTCATAAAGGATTGTGCCAAAATCAGGACTGGCTGATATGATATACCGCGTCCCCGAGGAAAGCCCATCCAGCCAAGGGAAGCCGCTCTCCCATTCGATATACAGCGTGGCCGGGGCGGGTGCCAGCGGCGGAATTGTAATTGAATACGCCTGAGAGGGTCCAGTCTTGTAGCGAACCTCAACAACAGTTTGCTGGGAGGTGCTTAAAATTGGATAAACATTCAGCGCAGAAAACCCCGGCGAAATCCCTGCCCAGCTACTCCAGCCCGTGGTGAACGAACGGTACTCCATGTCAGAATCCAGCCCAGTTACCCAGTGTCTTTCTGCATCGTAGTTAACCATTGCGGGTGCAGCCGGGGGCGGGGTTACATCAGCTGGGTCGCTCCAGTTTATGGTATATGTCGCGGTGTATGAATGCCTAACGACACCCACCATGTAGGAGGTACGAATCTCAAAAACCTCACCGTTAGTCTTAGAAAATCGGTCTGCCGGGAAGGTTATGTACTTGCGTTGGGAGCGTATTGCCCGGTTAAAATCCTCGGTATGTTGGTCTGTCCCGCCGCCGATTCCGTAGACCCTGGTGTTGTTGATGTGGAAAGTTTCACTGGCTGAAATATAGCCGAGGTTGCTCCCGGTATGGCCGTTGAACGTACCACGTCTCCACCAGTAAAAGAGGATGAAGGTAGCATCACGCGGAATAGTGACAGTTATTGCCGTAGCATTATTCCCGAGTACTCTATTTAGATAATTTTCCGGAAGATAGTCATTGTCCATGCTAGGACTGTCATCGTATCCCAGACCGGCTATAAATAATCCGGGCGATGCGGGTTCGTTGCTCCAAGCTGAAACAGGAATTGAAACGAGACTAACCATCATTGTCATGGCTACTACCATTGCAAATACACGTTTTTTCATTATAAACTCTCCTTAATATTTAATAAATATAATATTTTCTTATTCTTCGCCAGTTATGAATGGTGGTGTTCCATGCTTTTCATAGATTTCCTTCAGCATTTCAAAAACCTTGTCTTGCCAATCCTGATTGTAGAGCATATCACCGCCAAACCAAGAAAGAAGCTCACTGAAAAATGATGATAGGGTAAATGAGCCATCTCTCACGGTGAAATTATCCGCCGCAAAAGCATGGTAGGAGGCTTTCATGGATTCGTAATTGGCTGGCTTGTCAAGCATGGCTTCATAGAGTTTTTGTGTTTCTTCACGAGCTTCTACAGGAAAGCTTGAAGATATACGAGTTTTAGTGGTGTTTGCATAATTATGCTTATCTAACCCCAAAGCCCATAGTTCTCGTGCCATAACCATACATTCCCTAAGCGTCATGGTTTCTGGGTACTGGCTTCGTACAGCGGCACGGATTTCAGCCTCAGACATTCCGCTGTATCCCCTGGCTTCCATAAGAACCACTGAGTCGCATGACGTATCAATTCCGTGCTTCCTAAGCTCTCTGTTAAATTCCCAAGGTATATCCATGTAAGGAGTTCTTTCTGTAAGACAATGCAGAATATTAGGTTCCATAAAATCCTTACCAAAATGTTCCACGAACACCGCTTCAATGCGGTTATAAATCTCGCCCTTTGTCAGCCCCGCTGTGTTGATAGCGGAACACGCCTGAGAAACTTGGTAAAGAACGCCGTTCAGCTCATTCTCCGGGATGTCGTAGATACTCTTGACCTGACTGCCCGGGGTGACATTGTTTGCAACAGCAGTCTGTGCGGCTTTTTGAGCTGCTAAGACGTCAGCGAAACTGGCTTCGGTGTTTGTCTGGGCAGCTGGGTTTTTGCTTGCGGGATAAGTGTGGTTTGTTTGATATGTAGGGTTGATGTTCATTGGAAATTCCTCCTTTTATTACAATTATATCATAGCGAACAAATGTTTGCAATTAGACAAAAGTGCTATATCAAACATTCCTTTTGTGCAATTTGACACAGCAAATGACAAATGACTTAAAAATAGTCTAAAAAACACTTGCAGAACCAAGCTGTTTGTGATAGATTTCTACTAGGCCTTGTTTGAAACAATATGCAAACGGAGTGAACCCACAATGCCCCACCCCAAAAGCCGAATCCTAACCATCCTCCGCTTCCTCGAAACCCAAACAGACGAACAGAACCCGGCCACTCTTGCCGACATCTTGACCCATCTGCAAAAACAGGGTATAGATGCCGGGCGTAAAGCCGTGTTGTCGGATATTGAGCAGCTTGCGGACAGCGGCGTGGATGTGATTTGCAACAAAAGCCGGGAGTTGCAATATTTCATCGGTGACCGTCATTTTGAACTGCCGGAGTTGAAACTGCTGATTGATGCCGTGCAAGCATCTAAGTTTATCCCGGTCAAAAAAAGCAAAGAGTTGATAAAAAAACTAACCGCTTTTGCCAGCCGCCATCAGGCCGTCGATTTGAACCGAACCCTCTACACCGACAAGCAAATCAAGTCCGGCAATGAGAGCGTTTTTATCACAGTGGACAAGCTCCACACGGCCATCGGGCGCGGCAGACAAATCCATTTCAAATACTATGAATACGACCAAAACAAGAAGAAACAGTACAAACACAAACGTCAAATCTATAAATTCAGCCCCTACTCTCTAATTTGGAACGGCGACCACTATTACGCTGTCGGTTATTCTGAATCCCACGGCAAAATTATCACCTTCCGGGTAGATAGAATTGCCAAGCCGGAATTAACAGGACTAACCGCTCAACCCAAACCAAAGGATTTTGACCCTGCTTTTTATGCGCAAAAGGTGTTTCAGATGTACGATGGAGCAATGCGAGATGTTGTGCTGAAATGCGAGAATAGCCTGATGAAGTCTGTGATAGACCGTTTTGGGGAAAAGGTGGACACCGCCGTGCTGGACGAGGAGCATTTTGAGGCTCGTGTCAGCGTGTGTGCCAGCCCTACATTTTATGGCTGGGTGTTCAGTTTCGCCGGACGTATGGAAATCACCGCCCCTGATGATGTGATTGACGGCTATATCACCCTTGCATCGTTTGTCCCTAAAAAACCTTGATAAATCCTATATAATTTCACAAGAAAACCGTGAGGATTGCCCTGTAGGGCAATCCTCATTTTAACCCTCTTGACAACCGAACACTTGTCCGCTATACTGTATTTGAAGTGTTCGGCAACCTCCAAACAAGCCAGAAGGGGTGTGATTGAAAAATGGACACTGAGGATACCTTCGGGGCGTTTCTACGAAAGAAGCGACTGGAAACAGCCCCCTATATTTCACTGAGAGAATTGGGGCGGCAATTAAAACTTTCCCCGGTTTACATGAGTGACGTTGAAACAGGCCGGGAGTATGCTCCCAAGGGCGAAATCCTAACCAACATCGCAAACATTTTGAACCTAAATAAAGAGGACAGGGATTTGATGTTTGACCTTGCGGCTAAAACGAGAAGCCGTGATACCGTTCCCGCCGATTTGCCAGAGTACATCACCTCAAACGAATACGCCAAAATTGCCCTGCGTGTGGCAAAAGATGTAGATGCTACCGATACGGAATGGCAAGAATTTATCGACAAGCTGAAAAAGCGAGGCGAACAGGAAGGAAAATGACTATGTACCCATACAGCAACGCCGCACTGGAAACTTTCGCACGGAATATCATCACCCAATATGACCCCAATCTGCTGAACACACCCGCACCCATTCCTGTTGAGGCGATTATGGAAAAGTGCTTTGGGCTGAGTATCGAGTTTCGCCATATCCGCAAGAATGGGCGTGTACTAGGCGAAACCATCTTTGAGGACACGATGGTCGCTGTTTACGAACGCAGAAACGGCGAAGGGTACAAGCTGATTCCGGTCAAAGGCGGCACGGTAATACTGGACGTAAACCTAATGAACAAACGGAGTGACGGGCGTTTTCGTTTCACTTGCGCCCACGAACTGCTTCATTACATCAAACACAGAGATTACTTCGTCCGGCAAGGCGAAACCGCCGCCATGACCAAAAACGAGCCAGACACCGACACTGCCCGGATGCTGGAACGGCAAGCCGAGCGTTTCGCCGCCTATTTGCTTATGCCGAAAAAGACGGTCAAAATGGCGTACCATAGGTTGATGAACCGGTCAGGGGACAAAACGAAAACGCTAGCCAGCCTCTTTGAGGTTTCCGTTCTTGCTATGGGTTATCGTTTGCAGGAAATGGGTTTGCATACCTAATACAAAAACGGTGTATTTTTTTACCCAAAATGTACGGTAATAACCGAGCAAAAGGAGATTGAACGCAATGGAACTCGAACTCGACAACCTTAACCCAGAGGAAGTATCCTTTGTGTACTTGGTGTACAACTGTGTCCCGGAATTTATGCCCCACATGGCATTTCGCAGGGAAAAACATTTTAAGACCATCGAAAAAAAGACCATCAAATGTCCCTATTGCAGAAAAGCCTTTACCACGGTTGATGCAACCGATAAAGTTGAGCTTTACTGTCACTCACGCAAAACTGAGGGTAAGTACCATGCCTCCATAGCTTGCAAAACGTGCCGGAATCAAGTAGGTATTGTTTACGCAAGCGCATAATCCCGCAGATAAAATTGAATATTCGCCCCCGTTCTCACGAACGGTAAATCACAGGCCACGGAATCTGTAAAAAGCACTTGGAATGGAAGTGTCACGCTAACGGCTGTTCTGTGATAGATTAAGGCTCACCGTCTTGGACGCAAACTTGACACAGGCGGGCAGGCAGCATTTCAACAAACCCGGCGATAAACGTATCGTCCCTGCCAAGTCCGCATAACCGCAGAGAGCGGTTACTATGTTTACGGGGTCCGGCAAGCGGCAACTTAATGTTGCTGTTTTGCCGGGTCTCTTTTTTTGCCCCTTTTGCAATATTTAAGGTTGCCGCTTGCCGGGACTTCTGAAAGGAGTTCTTGATGCAAACGGCAACCTTTTTTTATTGCCCCAATAAAATTCAAGTGTTTTTTACGCTTTTGGTTTGTTGCATCCGAAAAAGGAGGGATGCAATGACTAGGTATTTACGACCCAACGCCCGCGCCCCTCCAAGTTTTGAATTTCCGCAAAGCCCCCACCACACAAATTCAAAACTTTGGAGGAAATGAAATTGAAAACTACTTATCTGGTCTGGAAAGACCCGTCTTGCAACGGAATAAATCCCGATTGGCTGGAAATTACCGGTCAGGAGTATTACAGCCTTGTCAATTCGCCGGGAAGCAAAGGCCGACACTTCATCAAGCTGGAAAGTTCCCACGAAAGCGATGGCAGAATTGTCATCGAAGCCACACCAGCGGAGTACGTCAAATGGCGAAAAGAGAAAGACCACAGTGACTATATCCGGGAAAGCAATGAGGAAATTGGATACATAACCATTTCGTACCATGCCATCGAAACAGAAGATTGTTGCCATGGTGAAGAATTGCTTACCGACCCGGAATCAGGGTTTGAGGATTCCTGCATAGACGGAATTTTGCTGAAATCCCTCTCCCTTGCCAAAAAAACGCTCTCATCCGCTGAATTGCGGCTTGTTGACATGATTTACCGGGATGGAATAAGCCTGTCAGAAGTAGGGGGATTGCTTGGTATGAGCAAACAAGCCGTTTTTAAGCGGGTCAGCAAAATCCTCAAAAAACTAAAAGATCACATCGGTTAAAAGTTTTTGGTTGACGTTTGCGACTTTACTTCCCAATAGAGAAGTGAGGGGGTTGGAATCCTCTTGGGGAATAGTGCGGCTCCGACCGGAGCCGCTGACCTCACAAATTGAATAACCCAATCGTCAAAAACTTTCTTCTTTACCGAAAGCCCATCGGCAGACGGAAACGTCAGACCGGAAACGCCGGGTGGTTCCCAGCGTTGGCCACGACCGGGGAGAAGAGGATACTCCGACCTAGCCACAGCTCGAGCGTTGAAGCGGACTTTTCCGTCCGTGAGCCGTCGCAAGCAATGGGGGTCGCTCGGCAGGATTGCGGAGGGGTGCGATTCCCGTGGTGCGGTAGAGCCAACCGCCATTTGACGATTCCCTGTAACGCTCAGGGGTGTTGTGAACAAATATGGGCGTTTTGAAATAAGACCGAAACTGTGTTTTGTATAATTGAAATGTAGCAAAAACGAATATAAAAGTGTAGCACCTAACGATCCCGGGGGATCAAGAAAGAAA
>WRLU01000039.1 GCA_009777475.1 Oscillospiraceae bacterium
GATAAAATAAGTGATAAGCTCGCAATTTTCTTAAACATAATAATCTTTCTCCTTATAATTTTTAATTGTTTTTTTGAATTTATTTCTTACGCCACCTGGCGTAATAGGTTTTTTTGGTTTCAAGAACTATGTTGTGATAAGTCATTTCCCAAGGCTGATATTTTTTCTTAATTTCTATTCCTCCCTTCTTTTTAGTGTACCAGCCCATAAATTTGTAGCCTTTTCGCTTTGGTTTTTTGGGGAACTTGACTTTACCGCCGATTTTGCGTTTTATGGTAGCCTTTTTCTTTTTGCCGATTCTGCCGCCGTTTGCGTTGAAGGTTAGCTTGGCGGCCTTGCCCGGCTTGCTGAAGCTGAAGGGATTTTTTTCCTTTTTAGCCCATTTGTGAGCGGCAGAGTTTTTTTTGCAGTATACGGTGATATATGGATTTGTTCCTCTAAAAGCCCCCCCCTATTTTTACCACATTATTGGGGACGATAACACCAGTTAAGTTTGTGAATCCAAAAGCCCCCCCTATTTTTACCAGATTCTTTGGGATAGTTATACTCTTTAGTTTGCTCCCATAAAATGTATCTTTCCCAAGCTCAGTCAGGCTTTTTGGAATAGTTACTTTTGTGATTGAGGTACTATAGAAAGCCCCATATGTTGTTTTTTTTACGCCGTTTGGAATGACATATGAATTTCCGGGTTTCTTATTTGGGTACTGAATCAGCGTAGTTTTATCTTTGTTAAAGAGTACTCCGTTTTCACTTGAAAAGTGTGAGTTATCTTTAGCTACAGTTATATTAGTTAGTGCCCAACACGAAGAAAACGCACCCTCCGAAATCGTTCTTACGCTGGCGGGGATAGATACGGTGACCATAGATCTGTGACCGATGAACGCGAATCTGTCAATTTTGGTCACAGGATACCCTTCGATCGTGTCAGGGATAATAACGTCACACCTAAATTGGGGCATTGTATTTTCATACCAGTCATACCGAGGTATAGATACCTCGCCGTTTTCTATAACATACGGAACACCTCCTTCCCACGGAACACCGCCTTGCCAGAGATATCCATCATCGTATGCCCGACCTTGAGGCACAAACGGCAACACAAACACTAGGCAAAGTGCTAGGGATAGGATGCGTGTGGTAAGTTTCATAGTGAAATTCCTCCTTATAAATTAGAATAGGAATACAATAGCATTGTATTCCATTGTTGTCAATGTGTTTATTCGTCAATCTCCTCAAAGGTCTCCGGGTCTGCCATGTTTTCCGGTACATTGCCTGTATCAATTGAAAATTCATCATATATTTCCAGAGCATATGATACATCTAACAAGCCGCATTCATCAGTATTTTCAATGTTTTTAGAACTGTGAGCTAATAATTGACGTATAAATTCATTGGATTTAGATGTATCTTTCTGCCACAATAACGATGCTGCTCCGGTAACGTGAGGTGCGGCTATGCTTGTCCCATGTGTTACTGTTTGGAAACCAAAGAAGCTGTTTACTTTAACTTTTTCGCCTGGTGCCGCGATTTCAACCTCGTCTCCCATGTTGGAAAACTCGGCAATTTCTGCATCTGTACCCACTGCCGCGACGCCCATGACCTGAGAAAAAGCTGCGGGGTATTCTATTGTGCTTGATTCATTACCAACTGCCGCAATCATTAAAATTCCAGATTCATATGCATCTTCAACAGCGATTCTTAAAGCATTAGAATAATTAACCGTTCCAAAGCTCATATTGATGATATTTATGTCATTGTCAATGCACCAGTAAATGCCCTCGATAATCCGGCTAACCGGAGCTATATTTTCACTATCAAGGGCTTTGACGGAATACAATTCGGCATCAGGGTTTACGCCTTGTACATCGTTTTGCGGATTGCCCAGCTGTTTTGCTGACGACAGAGGCTGCTTGTTTGGCAGCTTCTTGGAGCTGTTCTTGCGATTTTCCGCTGATGGTTTTGGGTAAACAGCCCTTCAAAAAAACCTCTTGCGGAAATTTTGGATTTGTGGTAAATTGTTTTGACAACGCTAGAAAAGATACTGGAGGAAGCACGCAAATGAACAAGACCGGGTTTATCGCCGCCTTTGCGGAAAAAGCAGACCTTACAAAGAAAGATTCCGAAGCCATTGTCAACGCCGCCCTCAACATCCCGGTCTCAAAAGCTCCTGTTTTCAAGGTAAGTAAGGCTTTGAAGGACGCTATCAATCCGCAGTCTTGAAAATAAACCGTTTACTTGAAATTGTAACTATACTTCTCAACCGTGAATCGGTCACAGCCAAAGAACTCGCTGACCGTTTCGGGGTTTCTTCTCGTACCATTTACCGGGATATTGATGCTCTGTCTTCTGCGGGTGTTCCTGTTTATACAAACAAGGGCAATGGCGGCGGCATATCACTTTTGGAGGATTACACCTTCAACAAAGCAATGCTTTCTAAGTCTGAGAGCGAGGGGCTGCTCTTGACGCTCAAGGCGATGGGGGCGACCGGGTATCCAGAAGTCAATGCGATTATCGACAAAATCGGTTCTATTTTCAAAGGTAGCCGGGTTCATGATTGGATTGAGGTTGATTTTGAAGGCTGGAGCAGCAAGACCAACGAGCGAGACCGTTTCAGTCTCGTTAGGGACGCTATCCTCAATAGCCGGGTCATCGGTTTTGATTACGTCAATGGCAGCGGCGGCAAGAGCAGCCGGGTTGCCGAGCCTGTCAAGCTGATTTTTAACGCTTACACTTGGTATTTGATTGCGTTTTGTCAAAAAAATAACGAGCATCGCATGTTTCGCCTTTCACGAATCAAAAACGTACAGGTCACAGAGCGCCATTTTACCAAACGGGAAATTCAGGAGCATGAAAAGCAAATGTCCCACATTCCCACAGTTAGATTAAAGCTGCGCTGCGATGAAAGGGTGTTGCATCGCCTGTACGATACTTTTGACGGTGAACTTATCTGCAAAAACCAAGAAGGCACGTTTGATTTGATGGTGGAAATCCCCGAAGACGAATGGGTCTACGGTTACATTTTATCACTCGGAAGCAATGCCCAGGTGCTTGAGCCGGAGCATATCCGCCGCATTATCAAAGCAAAGGCAAAAGAAATTTTCGAGAAATATTAAAAACTTTTTCAAATATGACATACAGCTGTCACTTCGGTCTGATATGATAGAGGAAATTTTAAGAAAGAGGTGTTCCCAAATGGAAATCGAAGTAACCAATCAGCAATCCAAAATCGCCGTTGCTCTCAAACAAAAAGCCGTGGATATGGACAAAATGATGAAGGTGATGGGTGAGGGCTACTGTAAGCTGTGGAGGTATGTTGCCGGGCAGGGCAAAGAAGTTGCGGGTGCCCCATATTGCCGTTATACAAATGCCAACGAGGATTACACGCAGTTCGACATTGAATTAGGTGTGCCTGTAAACGAGGAGATTCCCGATTCTGGCGAATTTTTTATGAGCCAAACCTATGAGGGCAAGGCACTTGCCGGTACACACAAAGGGCCGTACAGCACCCTCGAAACCGCATACTGTGCGATAATGGATTACGCAAAGGAAAACTCTATTGCCCTAACGGCAAACGATTGCTATGATTATTACCTCAACAATCCGGGTGAAACACCGGAGGATGAACTGCTCACGCAGGTGGTGTTCCCGATAAATTTGGGGTTATATCATTCAAGCTCAAAACAGGGGTAACTGCACAGAAGCAGAAGGCTCATTTTTAATGAGCCTTCTGCTTTCAAATTCTTGAAACCTCTAAATAACCTGATTATTATTCTCTCATTACATTTATATTCTCGATGCTCATATCCTCAGGGCCAGTCAGCAGGCAGCCTCTTTCCCCGGCGTAACGGATATATTCCACAATTTCATTTGTAATTCGTTCCCCCGGTGCTAAAATAGGTATGCCGGGAGGATAGCACATGACAAACTCGCAACACACTCTTGCGTTGCTCTGTGATATGGGAAGCGACTCTTTTTCCGAATAAAATGCCTTTTGAGGCATTGTAACTAATTGGGGAGCGATATATTCCACATTCAGCATACCAGCCTTGTCGCGCTTGTAACGACGGCGTATTTCAGACATGGCACTGACTAGGCGTTCCAGGTTTTGTTTTCCGTCACCGATTGAAACATACGCCAGCATATTGCCTATATCACCAAATTCTACTTGAATATCATATTCATCTCGTAGCATGTCATACACCTCAATGCCCGAAAGCCCTATATTTAATGTATGAACAGACAGCTTTGTAACATCAAACTCAAAGACTGAATCGCCATTTACAAGCTCGCGGGAAAATGCATAATAGTCCCCCAAACGGTTAATTTCATCCCGGGCATATTGAGCTAAATCAATCACCCGCGCAAAAACCTCCATCCCATTAAGTGCCATATATTTTCGTGAAATGTCCAGGCTTGAAAGCAGCAAATAAGAGCCGCTTGTGGTCTGTGTAAGGTTTATGACCTGGCGGACATAGCCGGAATTTACTCCTTTGCCGGCAAGCAAAAATGAGCTTTGTGTCAGTGAACCGCCAGATTTGTGCATGCTGACTGCCGCCAAATCTGCCCCTGCCGCCATAGCAGGCGCAGGAAGACCGTTGCCGAAATAGAAATGAGTGCCGTGGGCCTCATCAGCCAGTACAAGCATATTGTGCAAATGTGATAAACGGACAATCTCGGTAAGATTGGAGCAGATGCCGTAATAGGTAGGGTTGTTGACTAAAACCGCTTTAGCATCAGGGTTTTCGGTTATCGCCCTCTCAACGGCAGCAATCGGCATACCCAAGGCAATGCCTAGCTCGGTGTTCACCTCAGGATTGACGTATACAGGGACCGCCCCGCAAAGTATTATGGCGTTTATGACACTCCGGTGTACATTTCTAGGAAGTATAATTTTGTCGTTTTTTTTACAGGAAGCCAGTATCATTGCCTGTACCGCCGCCGTAGTTCCGTTGACCATGAAAAAAGCCTGTGTCGCACCAAAAGCCTCTGCTGCTAATTCCTCTGCCTCCTTAATAACCGAAATTGGATGGCAGAGGTTATCAAGAGGCTTCATTGAATTAACATCAAGACTCATGCACCAGTCGCCGAGAAACGCCCTTAATTCGGGATTGCCCTTGCCCCGCTTGTGACCGGGTACGTCAAAAGGTACAATCCGCATCTGCTTCAGGCGGTTGAGTGCATCATATATAGGTGCTTTACTTTGATCAAGCATATTGTGACCTCCCTTAGGCTGATAATGTTATAGCACAATCATTTAACTGTTTCAAGCCCAAGCGGCATCGAATGAAGCCAAATAAACAAATATAAAAAAATGCTTGACATTTGGAAACAGGGGTGATAAACTGAGAACGGTTATCAAATTCACTGGTGGCTGAGAGGAGGTGGGCGTGGCATGGGGCGTCCGGAGGGGTACAACACAAAGCAACGGCAGGCTATTTTTAGCTATATCGTTTCCCTTGGAAGTTCTCACGTGACCGCCGGGCAAATTTTTGAGCATTTCAAAGAAAAAGGCTCGGAAATTGGCCGGGCAACAGTTTACCGCCACCTTGAAAAACTGGAGAAAGATGGTTGCCTTCGCAGGTATACCACCGATGGGGTATCGGGAGCCTGTTACCAGCAGGACAGTCCTCAAAAGGGCTGTTGCTCCCATTTGCACCTGAAATGCGAGGGTTGCGGCGGTTTGCAGCATTTAGACTGCCAAACGCTTGACAGCTTTCAGCAACATATTGCCGACAGTCATAAATTTAAGGTGAACTCATTCAAAACGGTTTTATATGGAAAATGCGGAGGTTGTCTGAAAGAAAGTTCTAACTAAAATTAGTAGGAGGTATAATGCCATGAAACGAATTATCACGACAATGCTCTCGCTTTTGCTGATTGCAGCACTGCTTTGCGGGTGTGTGCCGCAGTCTGAGGAGCCGGACATCACCGAAGGGGCTGAACCGGTACAAACAACTCCTGAACCGGCTGAGCCGCTTAACATTGTTTGCACTATTTTCCCCCAGTACGACTGGACCCGCCAAATACTCGGCGATAGGGCAAGCAGCACAGAGCTGACTCTTTTGCTGGACAGCAAGGTTGACCTGCACAGCTACCAGCCCACGATTGATGATATTCTCAAAATCTCCGCCGCAGATCTGTTTATCTACACTGGCGGCGAATCAGATGCTTGGGTAGAGGCTGCTCTGAGGGAAAACAGTGCGAATCCCGATATGATAACAGTCAATCTAATGGAGATTCTGGGTGACAGGGCGAAGCTTAATACAGCTATTGAAGGCATGGAAGACGACCACGACGATGACGATGATGACGACGATGACGACCATGATGATGATGACGATGAGCATTACGATGAACACATATGGCTCTCGTTGAAAAATGCCGGGGTTTTCTGTGATGCTATTACTGAAGCTATTTCGTCATTAGACAGTGTAAACACAGAGGAATACAAAAAAAATGCACACACCTACATGGGAAAATTAGAAGCCCTCGATGCCGAGTATAAAGAAGTTGCAGACAATGCCCAGGTAAAAACCCTTCTGTTCGGTGACCGTTTTCCTTTCCGCTATCTCTGTGACGACTATGGGCTGGATTACTATGCTGCATTTTCCGGGTGTTCGGCTGAAACTGAGGCGAGCTTTGAAACGATAGCTTTCCTTGCAAAAAAGGTTGACGAGCTGAACCTGACAACAGTAATGGTAACAGAGAGTTACAATACAAAGGTTGCCGAAACAATCCTCAAGAGTACGGCAGACAAGAATGAGCAGATTCTTACGCTAGATGCTATACAGTCCGTAATATTAAGCGAGACGGACAACAAAACGTATTTATCTATCATGGAGAGTAATTTGAATGTGCTTAAAGAAGCTTTATCACCTCATAGGACTAAGGGAAGTTGACTAACGAAGATTTGAAATAAGGGAGGATTTTTTCTATGCCGCAGATAGCCTGTCATAACCTGACCATTGGGTACGAGGGCAAAGCTGTTGTTTCCGGGCTTAACTTCTCACTGGATCCGGGTGACTACTTGTGTGTTGTTGGGGAAAACGGTTCCGGCAAAAGCACGCTGATGAAGGTCATGCTGAACCTAAAACCGCCTATGAGCGGCAAGCTTGTGACAGGCAGCGGTCTGCGGTCAAACGAAATAGGCTATCTTCCGCAGCAAACGCCCGTGCAAAAGGATTTCCCCGCCTCGGTAACTGAGGTGGTTCGTTCCGGTTGCCTTAACCGGCGCGGCTTGCGCCCATTTTACAGCCAAGCAGAAAAAAATCTTGCTAGGCGATATATGGACAAGCTCGGGATTTCTGACATTGCTAAACGCTGTTACCGGGAGCTTTCCGGCGGCCAGCAGCAAAGAGTGCTGCTGGCAAGGGCATTGTGCGCGGCGCGGAAAATAATTCTGCTGGACGAGCCTGCCGCAGGTCTTGACCCTATGGCAGGCCAGGATATGTATGCCCTGATATCAAAGCTGAATTCCGAGGGGATAACAGTGATCATGGTTTCCCATGACATTCCCGCCGCAGTAAAATATGCGGGGAAAATTTTGCACATAGGAAAGCAGTCATCCCTGTTTTTCGGTCAGGTAAAAGATTATCTAAAAACCGAAATAGGAAGAGTATATGCCGGGCTGGAGGAAGAAGCATGATAGAAGAAATTATAGTAAAAATCGCAGAATCTTTTCAGTTTGCGTTTGTTCGCAACGCATTTATTGTAGGAATACTTATAGCCCTTTGTTCCTCTCTTCTTGGGGTAACACTGGTGCTTAAACGGCTATCTTTTATTGGTGATGGGTTGTCACACGTAGCATTCGGGGCTATGGCTGTGGCAATGGCAATGAGCCTGACCAACAATTTTCTTCTAGTGCTTCCGGTAACCCTAATAAGTTCAATAGTGCTTTTGCATTCGGGGCAAAACAAAAAAATCAAGGGCGATGCTGCACTTGCAATGCTCTCAGTGGGTTCTCTTGCTATAGGCTACCTCATAATGAGCATTTTTTCATCAAGCTCCTCAAATCTCTCCGGGGATGTATGCACAGCCCTGTTTGGCTCAACCTCTATTCTAACCTTGAGCAAAACAGAGGTTTGGCTGTGTATTCTTTTGTCGATAATTGTACTGGCAGTGTTTTTACTGTTTTACCACAAAGTATTTGCTGTTACGTTTGATGAGGACTTTATGGCGGCAACCGGGGTTAAGGCAAAGGCATACAATTTAATGCTTGCTGCTGTAATAGCTATGGTCATAGTTTTAGCAATGAACTTAGTTGGCGCGCTTTTAATTTCGGCATTGGTGATATTCCCCGCGCTTTCGGCTATGCGGGTGTTCAAGAGCTTCAAGTCGGTAATGCTGTGTTCGGCGGTTTTATCTGTGTTTTGCGCCGGAATAGGCATGCTGATTTCAATCGTTGCCGGCACACCGGTAGGCTCTACCATTGTGATGGTTGACATCGCGGGATTTTTTATATTTGGCGCAATAGGCCTGACCCGCGGTCATTGAGGGTTAGTATCAAACTTATGCTCAGGCAGCCTGATGGCAACCTTGGTGTTGGGGGATACCGGCTTTGTAATAAAGGCGTTGCCCCCTATAACGCAACCCTTTCCTATGACTGTCTCGCCCCCCAAAATCGTAGCACCGGAGTATACTGTCACCTCATCCTCCAGGGTGGGGTGACGTTTTTTTCCGCGTAATTTTTGCCCTCCTCGGGTAGACAATGCCCCTAGTGTAACCCCCTGGTACAGCTTGGCGTGATCGCCGATTTTAGCAGTTTCGCCGATTACTATGCCGGTTCCGTGGTCGATAAAAAACCAACGTCCGATTTCCGCACCGGGGTGTATCTCTATTCCGGTAAGGCTATGAGCGTATTCGGCCATCATCCTAGGGATAAATGGTATTTTCATAAGATACAGCTCATGGGCCAGACGGTATACGGTCACAGCAAAAACACCGGGATAGGCGAAAATCACCTCATGCTTACTGACCGCTGCAGGATCTCCGTCATACGCTGCCTGCACATCGCACAGCAGGACATCCCGCAAATCAGGAAGCTTCTCCAGGAATTCACGGCAAAGCCTGCCCGCCCGCTCGAACATAGCACTGCATTCGTCAATCTGCCCATGCTCTAAGTTCAGTGAACGGCACACCTGGCGTCTTAGACAGGTCTCTGCTTCGTGAAGAGACTCCCCTAGCTCCTGTTTTGAACATGCAGAGTTGCCAGAGGAGTCAAAATACCCCGGAAACAGTAGCCTCCTCAGCAAACTAACCGCTCGGATTACTTCCTCCCTTTCGGGCAAAAAGTCCGGTACATTCTCATCAGAATTTTCTTGATAGCTTTCCATCATACGGTTTATCAAATTATCCATTCAAAACCTCTCCTTTTTAGACAACCTTTAGTATTTATACCTTTCCAGCGTTGTACCCTTGTAATACCAAGCTAAAATTTCTTTATAATCCTTGCCGTCTTGAGACATCTGCCGCGCACCGAACTGACTTAACCCAACACCATGCCCGAATCCCTGTGTGACAAAATTCAATCTGCTGTTCTCAAACGATACGGTAAAGTGGTGTGAAGAAAGCCCGAAAAGTGACCTGATTTCGGTTCCGGCAACGGTTGTGTCCCCCGCTCTAACGCTTTTGACCCTTCCGGAGGCTGTGTACTCCCAATCAGAAAACCATTTTTTAGTTTTTTTGGGGAGCTTTATTCCGGGGTACGCCTTCTCTAATTTTTTTCGGGCCTTGCTGTTTTTTACTGATACCCGGCGGGTAAACTCGGGATGCTCTTTGTCCCAGTCACTTTCAACCGAAACTAAGTAGGGTATATCATTCCCCCATACCTCTGCCGCGGATTCGGTTTTTCCCGAGGAGAAAGCAAAAAACAGCGCGTCAATCAATTCATTGTTATACAAGAGTACTTCCATGTCTGTTGAATCTACCGCCTCTTTTATTCTATCGTAGTATTCATTGCCGTGCTCCTGTCCCCACGCCTCCATTGACTCTTTCTCTGAACGCCATGCCATACAGCAGGCAAAATCGCCGCAAATTACAGCATTGTCATGGCGGGGATTTTTGTTTATGGCATACAGCGCATATGTACGTGCCGCCACAGCCTGGCTTTGCAGGGCGGCAATGGGATACAGTGCCGGCATTTCCGCCGAAACCGCACCGTACAGGTATTCGTTCAGGGGCATTTTTTTCGGATCTCCGCCAACAAGAACCGTCAAAGAGACCTCAGAGTCCTTGGTAGCCACGTGGGCGGTAGGCTGAGGCTCTATAGCCTGGGATGTCGGTGCAGGGGATGCGTTTCCTGCTTGAAGGGCATTTTTGATGTTCAGAGGATTTCTTCCTGCCGCCAGTGCCATCAGGAAGGTTAATATAAGAACGGCAAAGGCAACTATTAAAATCTTTTTTGTCATGGCAAAGCATTTCCTTTCTTCCTATATCAGACTTTCCCGGAAACCAGCCTGCAGGGTCTGTTATTTTCTCTTATTATGGCTCGGTTGTCAATGGCATTATGATCCAGCTAGAGGGTGTGTGTCATGCATCAGAGGTGTGGATTTGAACAAAACCACAGAGTTCTATGAATAAACTGGAAACGAATTATATTTTACTTGACAAATGCACAATGCAAGTTATAATATACTATCGGTCGCTCTGTATTCTGCAGAAGTATTTTATTCTGTGTGGGGCTTGTCCGTGAAAAATAATTGTGAGATGTAAGGAGAAATGATTATGTCCAAAATCATGTCCCAGGAGACACAAAAGTTCTTTGACAACTTATGTGCAAAATACCCGGAATATAACCAGGTTGATCCCAAAAGCTACGAAAACGAAAACATCAAAAGAGGGCTGCGAAACGCCGATGGGACCGGTGTGCTTGCCGGCGTAACTCGTATTGGCACCGCCCAGGGATACTACGTGGAGGATGGTGTGCGGCGCGATATGGAGGGCCGCCTGATTTACAGGGGTTACGATATACGTGACTTGGTAGCTGGCTCAGTTGAGGATGACCGATTCGGGTTTGAAGAAACTATCTACTTACTGCTGTGTGGTGTTTTGCCCGATTCAAATCAGTTGAGCGTGCTTAATTCGGTAATAAACGAGATGTGTGCTCTTCCGGCTAAATTTACCGAGGATATGATTTTAAGGGCACCTAGCCGTGATATTATGAACAAGCTTGCCCGGGCGGTGTTGGCACTGTATTCCTATGACGACAACCCGGATGACATTACATTGTCCAACATGATTAACCAATCATTTTCTCTGATTGCCCGCTCACCTATGATTGTAGCCCATGCCTACGCCGCAAAACGCCATTATTTTGATAAAGAGAGCCTGGTTCTTCATTTTCCAAAGGATAATCTGTCCTTGGCTGAAAACTTTTTATACACACTGCGCCAGGACGGCAAATACACCCCCGAAGAGGCGCGTTTGCTTGATATTTGTCTGGTTCTTCACGCAGAACACGGCGGCGGCAACAACTCAACCTTTTCCTGCCGTACCGTAACATCTTCCCATACCGACACATATTCGGCTATCGCCGCGGCTATCGGCTCCTTAAAGGGCCCTAAGCACGGCGGTGCCAACATCAAGGTCATGCAGATGTTTGAGGGAATTAAAGAAGGCGTTAAGAAGTGGGATGATGACGATGAGATTTCCGCCTTTTTGGAAAAAATCGTCCTCAAGAAGGTATGTGACCGTTCGGGGCTTATTTATGGCATGGGACACGCCGTGTATACTCTTTCTGACCCACGCTCCATACTTTTGAAGAAATACGCCAAGGATTTGGCTCCCCGGCACGGCAAGCTGGAAGAGTTCCAGCTGCTTGAGTCGGTAGAGCGGCTGGCTCCGGCGGCCTTTGCCAAGATCAAGGGAAACACCAAAACCATATCCGCTAATGTTGATATGTATTCAGGGTTGGTTTATGAGATGCTGGGGATTCCTCCCGAGCTGTACACCCCGATTTTCGCAGTGGCACGCATGGTCGGTTGGTGTGCCCACCGGATTGAGGAAGCTTTATACGGCGGACGTATCATCCGTCCCGGCTATCGCGCCCTTTCCCCTCAAAAAGCTTACTCTCCGTTGGAGGATAGGTAAATTATCTTAAGGAGTTGGTTGTTTTGCGTTATAGTGCGTTTATTATGCTCGCCATTTTGGGCGGGCTGGCGGCGGCGGTGCTGCGTGCCTTGCAGATTACCTCAACAATTGAAATTGAAACCGGGCTTGTCCGTCCTGGACAGGCAATGACATTTGCCGTGCCTATTGCGGTTGTCGTATTTGCCGCTCTGATTATTGTCTTGATTATTGCCAGAAAAGCTCCCGAGCCGGGATCGAGTCAGCCTTTGGGAATTTCGTGGATTACCGTCGAGGGCATGGCTGCCGGGTTTATGGCGTCAGTCGGCATTGCCGAGTTTTTCGGAGGATTAGAGGCTGTGGATACTATTGAGGGTCCGATGTACGGCAGACTTGCCTTCGGGGCGGTTACTGTTGCGGCATCCCTATGCGTTCTTCTTGTTGCAGTTCACACCTACCGGGGACGCATAAAAGCATCTGCGCTATATGGTCTTTGGGCCACCATACCGGTACTCTGGGCGGCGTTTGCGTTGATTATGAATTACTGGCGTCACTCCGGTGAGCCTGTTCTGACTGCCTATATTTATGGGACTATAGCGTTAGTGTTCTTTTCTCTGGCGATACTCGGCTTGGCAGGGTTTTATTTCCGCAAATTCCGCTATAAAAGGACACTGTTCTACACTTTGATGTCGATCTTCATGGTCATTCTTGCGGTCGGAGGCTTTTTCTTAGCCTTGGTTTTTCAAAAGCATCCAGATACCATTGCGGCTATGGCTGAGCTTTTACCCGGAGAGGAGCCTCCATGGCTGGTTACCGTGTTTGATGTCAAAATACCCATGCACCCTGACAGCATTCCTAGCTTAACAGAATTTTTAATGTACGGCTTTATGTTCTGCCATATGCTGGCCGTTGGTTTGGGCATAACCGCAGGGGTTTACAATTTCGAGAGCGGTAAGCCGGAGGAGGAAAATGAGCAGGAGCTACCGGAGGGGGATATTTCTAGCTAAGATATATGCCAAAGCATATCGATAAAATGCCCGTCACAGCTTTTAAGCTTCGCCGGGCATTTGTGCGGAGCCATATACATTTTTTCGCGGTTTGATACCTCCAGCCGCCAGCCACCCGGCTATAAATGCCGCCCGGAGCGCACTCTTTGTTTGGGAAACACAATGCCCGCCTGTCAGCTCGGCTAGGAAATCCTCAAAAGCGTGCTCAAAGCCATCTTGACTGTTGGGGTAATTTTCTTTATGTTTTTCCATTTTAATTTCCACCTTTCCCTTGCCAGGAAGGCCGGGAGCAAGGGAAATTAAATCGCCCTTACTCCAAAAAACAAACGGCACGAAGAACCTGCAGGCAGCATTGCCTGTTTTGCATCCTTCACGCCGAAATTTGCGTATTATAGGAATCTTGCCCCCTACTGCTCTGTATGCTATACTGAAAAGGCTGTAGTAGGTGGGTAAAATCCCATGCGTGCAGGATGTGTGTGTTTACTGTCGGATCCTAAACGCTCCGTGGGTGTTGGCTCACTCACGGACGCTGCGGCCAGCTTGTTTCTTTCGACCCTGTCAGACCTCATTGAGAAGCTAACTCACAACGGTCTGTTATGGGAAGTTTAGCATACCCTCCATAACTTTGCAAGATATTTTTTCGGGAATCTGTTACCTGCCGCTGATACTTGCATAATTATGGAGAAAATTAAAAAGCGCAAGCCTTGACAAATGCTCTCTCATGGGCATATACTTAAACGATGGGCTTGGTCGAGTCCGGATTAATCTGATAATAGGAGAAGAGGTGGGGCGAAATGGAGCCGGGAAGTAAGCGCAGTCCTGATCCTGACGGGCAAAGGCGGACGGAAGGCTTCCTTTCCGCGGATAAATAAAGTACTCGTTAATATCGGGGCTGGACTTCCAGTATACGCATTCCAAATTAAAAGGAGGTACAGACCCATGAAAGAACAGATTTTAGAACTGCTCAAGGGCAGGCATACCGAACGTTTGAAGACACTTTTAGCCAACTCGGAGGAGCTTGAAATTTTGCACATTTTCTATGACCTCTCTCCCGAGGAGCAGGTCATTGTGTTCAGGTTTCTTGCAAAGGACAGTGCCTTGTCAATATTCGAGCAGCTTGATACCGATCTTCAGCAAAACCTCTTGCAGTCATTTACTGATGACAAGGTAATTGAGTTTGTCAACGAAATGGCACCGGATGACAGGGTGCGACTACTTGATGAAATGCCTGCGAGCGTAGCCAACAAGCTTATCAACTCACTCTCTGCCCAAGAGAGGACGGCGACCAATGTGTTGATGGGCTATGAGCCGGAAACTGCCGGACGTATTATGACGCCTGAATATATTTCCCTGCGAAAAGGCATGACTGTAAGGGAAGCATTGGATAAGGTACGCAAGCAGGCAAAAGACAAAGAGACTATCTATACTCTGTTTGTGACTGACAATTCTAAAAAGCTTGAAGGTGTAATCACCTTAAAAAAACTTCTGACCGCCGAGGATGGCGTTGTTATAAAAGATATAATGTCACAAAAACCTATATTTGTGTCTACCGCAACCCACCAGGAGGAAGCGGCAAGGCTCATGCAGGAGCTTGATATTCTAGCCATATCTGTTGTTGATAAGGAGGAACGCTTGGTTGGCATCATAACCATAGACGATGCCCTTGATGTCCAGCAGGAAGCCGCCACCCAGGATTTTGAGATTATGGCAGGTGTTTCCCCTTCCCAAAAGCAATACCTCAAAACCTCTGTTTTGACAATGACCAGGCAACGCGTCCCTTGGCTGCTGATTCTTATGCTTACCGCAACCGTGACCGGAACAATTATTTCAGGGTTTGAGGATTCCCTGGCTGTGTTGCCTGCTCTTGTGGCCTTTATACCATTGCTGATGGATACGGCGGGAAACGCAGGAAGCCAGTCCTCGGTGATGGTCATACGCGGCATGGCAGTTGATGAAATACATCTGCGCGATGCGATTAAGGTGCTGTGGAAGGAAATACGCGTAGCCCTTTTCTGCGGGTTATTTTTGTCGGCAGTCAATTTTGTGCGGATTCTATTGTTAAATCAAAATATAAGACTGAATCTGACTGTTTCGCTTACTCTGGTCTGCACTGTTGTTCTTGCCAAAACGGTGGGATGCTTGCTCCCCATGTGTGCAAAAAAATTAAAATTGGATCCCGCAGTTATGGCATCACCAGTAATCACCAGCATTGCCGACATAGGTGCATTGATTATCTTTTTCTCCATCGCCAGGGCGGTTTTGGGGCTTTAAATCCGTTTGACTCACTGTGAGGCCTAGAAAAGATTCATGGGTGTGTATGTGTTGGTTGGCATAATCCCACCCATTGCAACGTTCGAGCTTCTTTGACCCCGGCAATTTCGCGGCGTTCTGGGACGTCATGGCGGCAGTTGGATTTTCAATCGGGGATGCGGAGGTGACGGAGTATGTGGATGTGAAGAGGTAGAGGTGCTAGTTTATTGCCAAGTACCTTTGTTTCTTGTTATATGGATAATGCTGTGTTAGGTGTAGCAAAAATTAGGACTATAATGGATGAGAAAATACAATTATACTGTTACGCTGAATTACTACCCGATTGAGGGATTGTAGCTATTTAAAAATTTGCCCGATTGCAAAAATGGCGATACCTGCGATTATTGCTACAGAAAGTGGAATCCAAAAACACTTAACCCAGCTGATAGGCGTAGTCTTAGTTTCGATCTTTACGTCATCGAGATCGTTGCCATTTCCCATTACTCCCGCATTAGTCCCATTGTTGACATTTTTCATCACGGATTTGTCTATAATATTACCATCGCCAATAATATTACCATCGCCGTTTATTATGTAGGTTTTAATCTGGGGGGTAAGCTTTTTTGCAATTTCCTCTTTCCTGAGAATAATTAAATTGAAGATGTTTTTAAGATCTTCGATTTTATTACTTGAAAAAAAATAGGTGTCATCACCTGATATCATTTTAAGTCCAGATGCATTTGTTGCTCTTCGGTGAATTGATTTTAATGCCCGAACAATAATCAAATCAATCACAGCAGAAACAACAGCAGTTACGCTTGATTTCAATATTACATCTCGCAGACGAATTATTCCATCAAATAGTCCATCGAACATTGAGTCAATCAACTCGGGATTCCAACCGCCAAACACTAGCCAAATATAACCATAAACCAAAAGCGTACCAACGAACGCAACTCCCCCTAAGACAATAACGACTACTCCAAGGGTTTTCAATGTTTTGAGCAATTGAGGTGCTTCTTTAGTACCTTCAGTTATTATCTCGTTTTGAATATTCGCAATTGAAATTATTGTTTTTTTGCAACTAATAACCCTTTCTTCTATTTTCAAGGGGTTTTTATTTGTGATTTTTATAAAATTCATATTATAAACCACATTCCTTTCCGTTTTTTGCACCATGTTGCAATTCCCACACCAGCATACTGTAGCTCGTCCCATTATACCGCACCCTCTGAAAAACGTCAAGCAAAAAGCGATAAAATTTTACTATACCCACCGATTCCAAACATCAGCCAAGCAAAAGACATATTTCCAGCTATACTTCGACTGTATCCGGGCATATTAAGTCTTGTAAAGCAGTTTCTGCTTTGCGCTGACCTCGAAACTGAGTGGAACTATCTTTTTTAAGATTTTCTGAGGTTTCAGGTTATGGCTCACAATGGTGATTTTATTTGAGTTTGCGGTTAGACGTAACTCAATCACAATGCGCTGACTTTTATGTCGGCGCATTACATATTTGAGAGCCTATACAACAATTTGGAGGCGGTCACTGTACATCCCATCCCCCCCTCCTCCTCTCCCCAAAAAAATTTAAAATTTTTTCAAAAAAACACTTGACAACGTCCCGGCGGTGTGATACATTGTTCTGGCGTGCTGATTTTCCGGGAGTTTTCCGGCGGGAGCCGGG
>WRLU01000040.1 GCA_009777475.1 Oscillospiraceae bacterium
CGAAATTGTTCTTATTTTTGCTTGTCAGACTGTTCAGCGGGTTTTTGTCGTCCGTCTGTGCCTGGATTTCCGGCTTGATGTTTTTCCATTTTGCCCCGCCGTTTGTGCTGTAGGCCGCGGCGGTGAAGTTTGCCGGGATGGTGAGGCTCTCGGTTGTGAGGTTTACGGCGAATTTGCTGTGTGCTATGTCTGTCGCCGTGGCGATTATGTCATCGGCGAGGTAGTCGATGCAGCACCCGGGAGGCGGGGGTGGTGACCAAATGCACACCGGGCTGTAGCGGTCTTCAGTGGTGCCATCGCCCAACTGGCCGCTCTCGTTTATCCCACATACCCAGAGGCTTCCATCGGTTTTGAGGGCTATGGTGTGGTGATTGCCGGTAGAAACTTTTATCCAAGTTTCATTCCCGAGTTGCATGAATTCTGTATGCTCCTCATCTGAGCCAAATCCAAGCTGACCCCAATAATTATCCCCCCAACCCCATAAGGTACCATCACTTTTGAGGGCTATTATGTACTGAGACCCATATGATAAATCTGCCAAACCCGCATCATTTCCTATTTCTATCATCTCTCTTCTCTCGTATTCACTAAGAATATATCTGTTGTTCCAGTGCCAGATGTAACCATCTGTTGTGAGACCAGCCGAGGAAGAGTATGTTGTTGATACTGCTGCCCACTTTTTATCAGTTCCGATTTGTGTAAAAACAGGGTTCGGCTCAATCGCCCAATATTCCCCTGAATCAAATATCGCCCCGCAAAGCCAAAGCGTTCCATCTGATTTAATTGCCGTGGTGCTATCATGACCAGCCGACACACTTGCCCAATCTTTATCATTACCAGCTTGCACAGGCTCATAGCGGTCTTCCGTTGTTCCATCGCCGAGCTGCCCAAGCCCATTGGCACCCCATGCCCAGAGGCTGCCGTCAGTTTTAATTGCCATGGTATAGAAAGTACCCGCTGACACACTCGCCCAATCGTTATCTGTTCCTACTTGAACAGGCTCATAGCGGTCTTCAGTTGTTCCATCGCCAAGCTGACCACGACCGTTATTCCCCCAAGCCCAGAGAGTGCCATCAGTTTTGATAGCTACTGTGAAGTCTTCCTCTCCCACCGATACACTTTCCCAATCTTTATCTGTGCCGACTTGTGCGGGAAAAGGGTTTGGTGTATCATAATCAGACGTAGTGCCATTTCCAAGCTGACCGTACTCGTTGTTACCCCAAGTCCACAAGGTGCCATCAGTTTTTATAACAGCGGTGTGAACCCCTGTTGAGAATTGTTTAATCCCAGGCATATCCTCCCATATCTGGGCTGTATCTGCCTTCGCAGACAGAGGCAGCAGCATTACAAACATCACCACGGCTAATATTTTGCTTAACATTTTTTTCATCGAAATCATCTCCTTAATAATATTGTATGTAGTTATATGCTGAAAAGTCTTGCCTGTTTTGGGCTATGTAATTTGAACCGGGGAGCTTTTGCTTGTGTTCGTACCATCGCCCAGCTGACCGGAAGTATTCCGCCCCCACGCCCAGAGAGTGCCGTCAGTTTTAATTGCCATTGTGCAAGAATAACCCGCTGAGACACTTTTCCAGTCGTTGTCGCCATTAGATTCCTGCACCATTGCAGTGCCGCCTGTTGTGGTTCCATTACCAAGCTGTCCGCCTGAATTGCCTCCGCAAGACCAAAGGCTGCCGTCGGTTTTAATAGCTACCGTGTGGTTGTCTCCCGCTGATACACTGACCCAATCTGTATTTGTACCTACTTGTGTCGGGGCTCTTCTTTGCGTTGAATTGGCAGCGTTACGTCCGAGCCGGCCATCATCATTTGCCCCCCAGGTCAACAAACTTCCGTTTGCCCTAATCCCTGCTGAGTGCTCATGTCCTACAGATATGGCAACCCAATCGGTATAACCTCCATTAACGCCTATGGGTCTGGCTGCAGGTGATGTTACAGAATCACTGCGTCCAAGCTTTTGATTGTCTGGGTCGCCCCAAGAGTAAAGGATTCCATTTCTAATTGCCATACTATGGAGACCGCCCTTTGAAATAGTTGTCCAATTGTTATTTGTCGAGAAACTTACCAATGTTGGAGTGAGCCTGTCGTTGTTGTTCCCGCTACTACCATCACCAACAGCCCCATAGTAATTATACCCCCAACCATACAAAACGCCACCGATTCTCATCCCTAAAGTATGAGAATACCCCGTTGACACTTGAATCCAATCGCTATCTGTGCCAACTTGCACAGGTGAAGATTGATTAATGGTATTTCCAATTCCAAGCTGACCGCGGTAATTATATCCCCAGGCGTAAAGCCTCCCAAGGGTGTCAATTGCCATCGTGTGTGACCCTCCGGCTGACACGCTTGCCCATTCCCCCCCGCTTATGGGGTGCTCAACTTGACCGGGGACATTTGCAGCCCCTGTACGCCCAAGTTGCCCATAACTGCTACTCCCCCAGCTCCACAGGGTACCATCCTCTTTTATAGCAACCGTGTGGGTACCGCCAGCCGAGACCTCCACCCACGGCACCGGGGTTGGTTCCGGAGTGGGCTCCGCCGTTGGCTCCGCTGTAGGTTCCGCTGTCGGTTCCGGAGTAGGCTCTGGCGTTGGTTCCGGCGTTGGTTCCGGAGTCGGTTCTGGAGTTGGCTCCGGTGTCGGTTCTGGAGTTGGCTCCGACGTCGGTTCTGGTGTCGGTGCCGATGTGGGCTCCGGCACGGCTCCCGGCTGCCAGCGCAGCAGCGGATAGGGGGAGATTGCAGGGTTCATCACCCATACATTATCAAAATCCCAGCCAATGCTCTGGTAAAGTGCTGACGAATTGATTAATTCCGCCAGAGGCTTTGCCGTGCCGACAGACGGCAGAGGGACAGTGTCGCCGTTTTTCTTTTTCAATGCTATGTCGCTGCGGTAAAAGCCGCTGCCACGTGTATCTCTTCCGGCGTAAATCCCTATGTAATTGCTGTTTATCTTGTTGTTCTTAACCTGCTGCGACAAGACCACAGAGCTATAGACATTTCCGTAAGTGGGCGATGAAAAATCCCCTATGATACTGCCAACAGAACCGTTTGCCGTATCCAATATCTCTATATTTCCGGAGACATAACAGCGCCGCGCCCCTGCCCATCCCGAGGATGAACTCTCTTTTGCTACCCCCGCAATACCTCCGGCATCTGTGTTGCCTGTTACATTGCCCGAGGAATAACAGTCTTCAGCTAAAGCTGAGGTGCTGCTCGTTGCGTCTAATTGTCCCGCAATGCCGCCAACTCTTGCGTTAGAGCCTGTTACGACTGCCTCAGAAAAGGATCTCCTGACAGAACCGTTGATATATCCCACGATTCCACCTACATCGCTATTGCCGTCAACCGTACCGGATGTGCGGCAATATTCAATTGCGGGAAGAGGATCGACCGCAAGCTTGGAATCACGTCTCGCCTGACCAATAATTCCGCCTGTGCTGTTTTTTCCTGTAACGCCCCCATTGAAGGAGCAGCTGCTGATGATGGTAGTGTCTTCTGAGCGGCCGGCCAATCCCCCGGCATAGCTTGATGAGTTGTTAGCCGTCACCGTTCCGCTGGCATGGCAATCGGTTAGTGTCAGTGTACCTATAGCACGCCCAACAATTGTCCCCACATATTGAGTTCCCGAGACCGTGGCATTCTCTATTGTCAGATCCTTGATTGTTGTGTTGTTCACACTGCCAAATAAACCTATGTATGCACTCCCGGAAACAGCTAACCCGGTGATTTTTTTGTTGCTTCCGTCAAATGTGCCGGTGAAGCGGGTTGAGCTGGATGTGCCTGTGCCTATCGGAGTCCATGTGCCTGCCAGGCTGATGTTGTTCATAAGCTTGAAATGCTCGCCTGTTGTCAGGTGCTGCCTGATATGGTCTAACTGCAGCTGGGTGGAAACTTGCCATGGATTCCCGGATGTCCCTCCCTCCGTTGCTCCTGAGCCAGTCATAAGTATACCATGACTGCACGATACAGATGCGCCTGCCTTGGGCGATGAGAAGGTAAAGAACGACAGTACCATGATAAAAACCATGGTCAGAGAAAAAACTCTGCGGATTTTGGTGTTGGATAATAATTTTTTCACGCTAAATCTCTCCTTTAGTTAAATTTTTGATTCTGGCTTTTCCGCAGGTCATCTGCGGAATAAGGAAACGCCCTCCGCCTGAACAGCCTCACTCCTTTCCTGCGATTGTCTGGTAGCTTCCTCTGTATTAAGTGTAAACCCTGAACCAGCTTTAGAGTCAACCCCTTTTTTAAAAAAATTTAATTTATTTTTTATTCAGCATAAAAAACGATAAAACCATTGGAATATCAAGGGCTTTATCGTTTGACATAAAAAGGCTGAGGGCTAGAGTGTGACCTTTTTATGGTAAATAGCTGCCTAAAAATCTAACCTGTGGTGAAGATTTTGGCCCTTCAGCAGCCACCCTTCCCTGACAGATGATATGCCAGGGGGGTGGGAGAGGGTGTCTATAACGCAGCAATTTGCGGTTGGTGTATTGACATGCCAAGCGGGATATGTTAGGATAGGCAGGAAAAATCGGTTAAATAAATAAATCGAATAAAAAAGGAGAAAAGAACAGATGAAAAGAATGGTTGAAATCGTAGACGTTATCGGCAGACAAATAATTGACAGCCGCGGAAATCCCACTGTTGAGGCGGAGGTGGTTGTTGAGAATGACAGCGGCCTGTATGTAGGGCGTGCTGCCGTTCCATCGGGCGCATCTACCGGCAAATTTGAAGCCTGTGAGCTCCGCGATGGGGAAGGTGCCTATATGGGCAAGGGTGTGATGAAGGCGGTTGAGGCAGTAAACACCGAAATCGCCGAGGCACTGTGCGGATTGAACGCTTTGGATCAGGCCGAGCTCGACAAAACCATGATAGAGCTTGATGGCACCGACAATAAATCCCGCTTGGGAGCAAATGCTATTTTGGGAGTTTCCCTTGCCTGTGCCAAGGCGGCTGCCGAGGCATCTGGAATATCGCTCTACCAATACATCGGCGGTACAAACGCAAAGGTGTTGCCGGTTCCCATGATGAACATTATTAACGGCGGCGCACACGCCTCCAACAATGTTGATATTCAGGAATTTATGATTATGCCCGTAGGCGCGCCTACCTGGAGCGAGGCTCTGCGTTGGTGCACCGAGGTGTTCCATAGTCTAAAAAAGATTTTAAGCGACTCCAAAATGACCACTGCGGTTGGTGACGAAGGCGGCTTTGCCCCTAATCTTAAAAAAGACGAGGATGCCCTGAAAATAATTGTACAGGCTATTGAAAGTGCCGGATATAAGCCAGGCGATGATTTCCGCATTGCTATGGATGCTGCAGCCAGCGAATGGAACTATGATGCCAAAACAGGCACATACAATCTTCCCAAGGCAAAGAAGACGATGACCCGCCAGCAATTGGTTCGCATGTGGAAAAAATTCGTTGGCAGGTACCCGATTATTTCCCTGGAAGATGGCATGGACGAGGAGGATTGGCAGGGTTGGAAAATGTTAACCGATGCTTTAGGCGATAAAATACAGCTAGTCGGTGACGATCTGTTTGTTACCAATGTCAAACGTCTCTCCTCAGGCATTGAAAAGGGCGTTGGCAACTCCATTCTGATTAAGGTCAACCAAATAGGAAGCCTTACCGAGACCCTCGATGCTGTGCAGATGGCATCAAGGGCGGGATACACCTCAGTAATTTCTCACCGTTCGGGAGAAACTGAGGATTCCACAATCGCCGATATTTCCGTGGCATTGAACGCGGGACAAATTAAAACAGGTGCACCCAGCCGTACCGATCGGGTTGCTAAATACAATCAGCTGCTCCGCATAGAGGAGGAACTGGGCGACTCGGCTGAATACCTGGGGCTGAATGCCTGGTTTAATTTAAAAAATAAGTAATAAACCCACATAGCCCCCGCCAAACCCGGCGGGGGTCTGTCTTTTAGTGAAATGAGGTTTTTGGCTTATGGCTGAAATACGGTCGGCGCGGACTCTGCCTAAAATGATTCTCATCCCCGGTATTGCCGTTGAACTTTCGCCTTCACAGCTTTTGCGTATAAAAGAGATACTCCCCCGGGCAGAGATACACTACACTGGCAACATGCGTGCCATAGCGGATATAATGCCCGGTGCCGAGGTTATTTTCGGTCACCCTGACCCAAAGCTTTTGAAAGCCGCGGATAAGCTGCAATGGCTCCATCTTCCATTCAGCGGGATAGATGTATATGGGGATATTCGCCTGTATGCAAACCGCTCTGTTACCCTGACTAATGCCAGAGGAATTTATGGGATAACCGTATCCGAGCATATTTTGGGCATGGTTTTAGCCTTGCTCAGGGGGCTTCCCGATTATGTCCGTCAGCAGGACAGGCGTATATGGGAACGCAAGGAACATGCCCGGGAGCTGTACGGATCGGTTGTTTTGGTTTTGGGTCTTGGCGATCTGGGAAAACGCACTGCCGCACTCTTTAAGGCGATGGGATGCAGTGTATGGGGCATACGGCGCAACTCTCTGCAAACAATTCCCGAAGTGGATAACATTTATCCCCTTCACAAGCTGCACAGCATACTGCCTGAGGTTGACATTGTTATCAATTGTCTGCCCGAAACCACGCAGACACTTGGGCTTTTTGATTCCGGGGCATTTGGGTGCATGTCTGAACAGGCTATTTTTGTTAATGCCGGCAGAGGCGGCGCGGTGGATGAAGAAGCACTATGCCGTGCCCTTTCAGAAAAAAAGATTTTTGCCGCTGCCATAGATGTATCTAATCAGGAGCCGCCGGGGGAAGACAGCCTGCTCTGGCAAACGCCCGGTCTTTTAATCTCTCCGCACAGTGCCGCCGCCTCCCCCTATGTTTTCAGGCGCAACTACGAGCTGTTTTGCGACCTGCTGTCCCGCTATGCCTCGGGACGAAGACTGTATAATAAGGTCGACTTTTTTGCCGGATATTAAAATTCACAAAATCTAGCCTGCAAACTGGATTTTATTCCATGTTACCCATTGACTTTCCAGGAGCTTGAATGCTGCGGTTTACTTTTCTGCTTGCCGGTCAAGTCAACACAGCAGTCATTGCGTACAAATGCGGAAGGCTCTGAGTGCTGTGTGCTTTGGCAGCGTAATTCCGGTATAGTCATATTATCTCCCTCCTCAAATATATTTACATATTGGCACTTCAGTTATAAAACCCGGGGGGAGGGGTGATTGCATTGGTGAGGGTGATCGGGAAAAACAAATGGATGTTGGAGGCTATAGCCGGAGGCATGATTTTATTAGCCTTTGCCGGACTGCTGGCGAACCCAAAAGAAATTTCACACGCCGCCAGAGAGGGTATTTATCTCTGTCTTGATGTAATTATTCCCACGCTGTTCCCTTTTTTTGTGCTATCAACCATGGTTATTGAGCTAGGGCTAGCTAAATATGCCGGGCGGGTGCTTGAAAGGTCTATGCGTCCGCTTTTCCGGCTTTCTGGGGCTTGCTCAGCCGCCGTGGTTTTGGGGTTTTTGGGAGGTTATCCGATAGGCGCGGCAACGGCTATTTCTTTGTATGAAAAAAAACTTTGCTCTAAAACAGAGGCTGAAAGACTGCTGGCTTTTTGCAACAATTCCGGGCCGGCTTTTATTTTGGGTGCGGTAGGGATCGGCATTTTAGGCTCCTCAAAGGCCGGATGGCTGCTCTATTTGACACACATGGCGGCATCGGTGACGGTGGGAATGCTCTTTCGTTTTTATAAATACAAAGAAAAACCCTGGACAGTGCAACCCGAATGCGATAGTAAACCGATTATTTTTTCTGAGGTGTTTACCGATTCTGTCAAGACAGCCTTCAAGTCTGTGTTTTATATATGTTCATTCGTTATTTTTTTTACGGTAGCCGTCAGACTTTTGTTTATTTCAGGCTTGCTGCCCGCAGCCGCCTCGGGAATAGCTATGCTCTTCAAGGCTTTTGGTGCCGAGCAAAAATCAGTTCAGGATTTTTTAACCGGGCTGATTGAAATAACATCCGGGCTGTGGAGCCTGCAGGACAGCCCTCTGGCGCAATTGCGCGGACAGATGGCAATGGCGGCATTTATGTTGGGTTGGGCAGGTTTTTCAGTGCATTGCCAGGTTCTGTCTTTTATAGGCCAAAGCGGACTTTCCCAGCGCACCTACGTTTCTGGAAAGCTTCTGCACGGAGGAATATCCGCTGCGTATACTTTTTTGCTGTTCCGTTATTTTGGACTAGAGGGGCAGGCCTCCCAGGCAATTGCCGAGCAGGTCAAAACAATTGCCCGGCTTAATTTTTGGGATACCCTCTCAATCACGCTGTATACCGTTTTGGCAATCGGCATTGCTGCTACTGTTTTTTGCCGTGATTGCAGGCGAGGCGCGAGGAGCTAACAACCGGTAATGCACTCCCGGCACCAAACATAACGCGAGGCACGAACAAACTGGCACGAGGGCTGGGCAATGGTGTTTTTTTAAAAAACAAATTCCAAAATCCTTTGAGCTATTTTATTCGTTGCGTTGCTAATGTCGTCTTTGAGCCAATAGGGCTTCATTTTTTCCTTATATTCTTCAACTAATGCTGCGGCAACAGCATATTTGCTGTCCTTGTACCCACTTTTATCAGTAACTGATGTTTGAATCTTAGTCCTAAACCACTCATTTCCGATTGACTTGTTGATGGATTCCTCCAGCAATATTTTATTGCCTAATTTATTCATAAAGCTCAAAAACTCGCCCTCATCAGAAATATCAGCATCTAATCGTATTTGCGGTCGATTCTTGCCGCTTGCAGGCATAATATGTTCAATTTCACATTTTTCCGCAAGAACGAACTCCGCCCCATTGCTTTTTCTAAACAAATACTCATTGAGAAAAACCAAGATATTCTTATCGTATTCCAAAGCTTCATTTTGAATATCATCGGTCCTCCAACTTCGGGTTATATGCTTGCTGAAATCAAATTCAATCTCGCTGATGTCTATATTTTTGTCAACCAGCTTGATGTTTTCGGCAAATAAAAACGTCTTGAATTTAGAATTTGAATAGCCTATGTCAACTAATTCCAAAACCGTAAAAAGCCTTAGCAGGCACTCACATATCCCCTTGATTTTCGCTTCCGTAATCTCTTCAGCGGTATATCTTGATAAATACCCAGATAAATACAGCTTTATGTTAGCATTAAATTTAAGAAGCAATTTAATAATTGGATAATCTTTTATTTTCAACCAACATTCAGCAATTTCCAGCAGCTCTTCGCATAAAGGGAGCGGTTCACTTAATATTTGTTTGTTTATTTCGGTATAATATCTTCTTAATCCCGGGGTTGTAACATCAATTGAACCCTTGTCGCTCAAATATTCTTTGCGCCGCGCTCTGTTGATATACATATACTGCATTAAAATTGTATCAATGTCAGCAATTTTTTGTGAGTCAAGTATATTTATTACATCAAGTAGATTTTTCCACTCTTCGCCGAATTTTTCGCTTTGATTTAGCTTCTCTGCTTCAGAGTAAAGCTGTGCGGATATAATGTCGGCATCTAGAAGAGGCATACCGTCGGAATTGAGTGAATTGAACATTGTTATTGCCTGCTCGACTTGCCAACTACGGATTTCAATTATCTCGCATTTTTCTAAAATGTTTTTAGAAAATAGATTAACTTTTGAGCCTGAGAAGTCACTTAATTTGTTGAAAAAGAACTTGAAATTGCGAAAATATTTTGTGAATTTATTGTCTTTTTGTTTATGCGGTATTCTTTTTACGCTGTTCTCCGCCTCTATAAAATCCACGCTACTGAGAATTGTCGCTAATTCCGTTTTATATGTTTCATTGATTGATTCATTTCGCAATGTTTGATTTCCCATGAATATGCGCGCTGATACTTGGGTATCAAAAATATTGCAGAATCATCCAATTTAAGATACGCACCGATTTTTTTGAGCTTTGGGTCAATGTTTTTAGTCATACTGAAACCCCTCACCTTTATTTTTTGGTTTTTTTAGACAAAAGAACCGCTGAAATAATACCACATCGCGGGTAAAACGTCAAGGGATGGAAAAGGATCAAAAGAAGCTAGTCCGATAGCAGTATGTATTCTGCGCGACCCAACTCCAATAAAAATTCCGTTAATTCCGTTAAAATCATTTGCAATTTTAGCGGCGATGGGGTATAGTAGGCGTAGAATACAAGCATATCAATGATCGTGGGCAAAAAAAAAGGGAGGCAGGAAGGGGGGGGCGGCGGTATGAGTGCAATGACGGTCAGCCAAATAAATCATTACCTCAAAACGCTAATAGAGCAGGATGCGGTATTGAGCGGTATTCAGGTGAGCGGCGAGATTTCCAACTACAAACGCTACCCCTCAGGCCATCATTACTTTACGCTGAAGGATCCGGAGGGTGTTTTACGTGCAGTATTATTCCGGTCTGATGCGTTGCGCCTGAGCTTTGACCCTGCCGATGGAATAAAGGTATTAGCCTCAGGGCGCATATCGCTCTATCCGCGCGATGGCGTATACCAGCTATACTGCCGCACCTTGCTACCGGACGGTCAGGGTGCGCTAACCATGGCATATGAAGCCCTTAAGGCTAAATTAGAGGAAGAGGGTTTATTTGACCCGGCACATAAAAAACCTCTGCCGGCCAGACCTTATAGCATTGTCCTGATTACCAGCCTGGCAGGTGCGGCGGTGCGCGATATGATTCGTATTTTAGGTCGCCGATGGCCTCTTTGCAGTGTCATTATCATCCCTGTAAGGGTGCAGGGCGAGGAAGCACCGGGTGAGATTGTGTCTGCCCTGCAATATGCAAACACTTGCAAATTAGGGGATGTTATAATAATGGGAAGAGGTGGCGGATCCCTGGAGGATCTCTGGGCGTTCAACGAGGAACAGGTAGCTCGGGCAATCTTCGCCAGTGTTATTCCAGTAATATCGGCAGTTGGGCATGAGCCTGACATCACCATTTCCGATTATGTAGCAGATATCCGCGCCGCAACTCCTAGCCATGCAGCGGAGCTGGCTGTGCCTGACCAGTCGGAATGGCTGGACAGGCTCAATAACCTTCAGGTACGCTTGCCTTCTATGCTGATTGGCAAAGTGAAGAAGGAGCTTCTGCGCTTAGAGCCGCTGTGTGGATTTTTCAAATCTCCTGGGCGTTTGCTCGACTATAGACGGCAGCAGGCCGATGGATTGACAGACTTACTTTATCAAGCCTGGCAAAAAAGCAGCCTGCCCCGTGCATTTGGGCTGTCGGAGCTTGCCGCTCGTTTGGATGCGTTAAGTCCGCTGAAGGTAATGGGGAGGGGCTATTCGGTGTGCCAAACGTCAGAGGGTACGGTAGTTACCCATCCGGGGCAGGTAGCTCCTGGGGATGAAATCTGCGTGCGTTTGCTTAAAGGCGAAATTAAAGGGAAGGTAACAGGCTGAGGGCTGTGCTTGGAGATAACTTATGGTAAAGATTTTTGGCATACGCCACATGTCCCCAAACTGCGCCAAACAGTTCGCCAGGGGTTTTTTAGATTATAAGCCGGATATTGTTTTGTTGGAAATTCCATGTGATATGACCGGTCATCTTGATCTGTGTCTTGCCCCGGCCAGTCCTCCGGTTGCCCTGATGGCGTATACCCAAAGTCTCCCGGTTAAATCGGTCATTTTGCCTTTGGCATCCTACAGCCCGGAATATATTGCATTGGTGCTCTGCAAAAAATACAATGTTCCATATCGTGGCATTGATTTGCCGTCATCTGTTTTTGCCGGTAAAGCTACCTCCTCTATTGATGGGGCATCAGCCTTTGAGAGATACGCCCTGTCGCATAATGAGAACAGCTTTGAGGATGCATGGGAGCGTAGCTTTGAACATATTTCAAATAATTTTTTTGAAGCAACAGAGAGCTTTGGCAGGCAGTTGCGCATAAATCTCATAGAGGATAAATATATGGCACTGCGCGAGGGATTTATGCAGACAGAGATCGCAAAAGCCTTGCAGGAAGGTTTTTGCAGAATTGCTGTGCTTTGCGGAGCGTATCACGCCCCGCCCTTGGCCGATGGCACAGCTCTATCCGTTGCCCAACCGCCAAAGGCTGAACACATGAAAATATCGGTTATCCCATATTCCTATCGGCGCATGGCAAGTCAAAGCGGTTATGGTGGCGGCAATGCCTGCCCGCGCTATTATGAGAAGCTGTTTGAGCATCCGCCGCAGGATGTTCCCGCACTGTTTTTAACGGAGCTAGCTTGTGAATACCGCAAATGCGGGGCTTTTGTCAGCACAGCAGACGTACAGGATGCCGTTTCTCTGGCATATAGCTTGGGTGCCTGTAAAAATGGCCGGCCGGTTTATTCAGATTTGCGTGATGCAGGTTTTTATTGCTTTGGAAAAAAGGAAAAGCTACAAAGGGCATTGGACGTTTACGCTATTGGCGAAAACACAGGCGTTGTACCTCCCGGAGTGTCATTTACGCCACTTTGTCAGGATTTTAGGGAACAGCTAGAATTGCTGAAAATAAAATTACCCAAGGATGGCTCAATGCGCCTCAGTCTGCGGCTTGGCGACCGGCTTGGACGAGAGCAAAGTGTGTTTTTACATCGTCTCGGAATATTAAATCTTCCCATTGCGAGGAAAGTCGAAGTACCGGCTGGGGCATCCGGACTTAGGGAGGATTGGATGATTTCATCATGCCCCGAAACAGATGCGTTGCTGGTCATGCTTGCAGGTAACACTATTGAGCAAGCCTCTTCCCTGATTTTGCAAGATACTCCTGCGATAAGGCCGCAGGAGGTAACTAAACATTTGGAAAATCTACTGCTCTGTTCCCTGCCCGGGCTATTGAGCCAGACAATCCATAGGCTTGATAAAATCTCAGAAACACTAAGTGACTTGACCTTCTTGATGAATGCCGGGCGTATGATTGACCGATTTCTGTCCGGATATGCCGGACATGAGTTTGATGTCGGTGAGCTGCAAAGCCTCTTGTTCCGTTTGCTGCACCGTTGCCGTGCCGTATTGACTGCCGGGAGAGAGGCGAGCTTGGAAGTCAACCGTGAGCTTTTGCTCAAGCTACCCGGGCTATATCAACTTGCTTCACGCCATCAGGGGATTTCCAGCGATTTTCTTGATTGGTGCCGGGTTTGGAGCCAAACCTCTCACCCGCTGATTGCGGGTTGCGCTGCCGCTTTTTTATTAGAAAATAATTTAGGGCATGACAACCAGATTTTGCGTTCTGTGCTTTTTTCCGGTGATATGGAAGCCGGGCAGTTTTGGCTCGAGGGCTTTTTAACACCTAACCGGACGGCTGTCCTCTATAACCGTGAATTCTGGGAAACCATTGCAGATATTGCGCGTGAAAATCCAAGGCCCTCACGGCATCATCTCATTCTAACCAGGATGCTTTCCGCCTTAACAGAATTAGATAAAAAAATACTACATATGGAATACCCTGATCTATATCTTCAAATTATGCCTGATAAATCAGATGTACTAACACCTCTATACATAACAGACAGCTTAAGCAATATTAAAAAACCAGGGCAAGCCGTTGCATGGCTCGGGCTTGCCCAAGAGCAGTATTCACCATCGGAGATATGTCAATTGCAGAGGGATGCTCTGCAGCTCCCCGGGTTTGCAAAGCATTTGAATCATCCATCCGTTTTGGAATTCTTAGTGCCTGACCAAGCCTTGACGGCACGGCTGCTTTCCAGGCCGCTTGAGTGCGCAAGCCTGCCCAAAGCTCGGAAAATGATAGAAGACTGGATTGAAACAGTGCTGCCTCAAATTGAAAAAACGCTAAAAGGTAATCCAAAATTAAGAGGCTCGGTGGGGGGTGGGAAAAACAAGACTCTTGACTTTAAGCGTACCATACGCCATAATATAGGCATGTATGACACTCGGGAGCAGAGGCTGAATGTCGGAAATCTTTTCTTCAAGAGACCCTTGGAGTCCTCTGTCCGGCGTGATTTGTATATCCTAATTGACCGGAGCGGGTCAATGTCGGAAAGTACAATTAACGGAGCGTTGCTGGGCTGTGTGCTTACTAGGTTGCCGTTTTTCAGGGTGCGCCTATTCGTTTTTTCTGAAAAAACCCAGGAAATTAATATCACTGTCGGCAAAGAGGCTCTTGCGGATTTTCTTTTAACACTGCCCTATGACGGCAGTACCGATCTGTCAGGCGCGTTAGATTTTCTAAAAAAAGAAATCGACAGCCCTTCCATGAGTCATGTTATTTTGGTGTCAGACCTCATGGATATGGGCAGCCCGCAGCTTTTAGGCGGCAGAATGGAAGAGCTTTTATCGTATGGAGTACGGCTTACCGCACTGTTGAGCCTGTCTGACCAGGGCATAGCGGAATACGACCGGGGAATGGTTAATAAATTTATCTCTATGGGTGCAGACTGCCGTACCATATCTCTTTCTCAGGTTTCTTCAATTCTATAAAGGAGTGGTGAAAACTATGAAACGCGCAATGGCCTTGCTTTTAGTTCTTGCGGTATTATTATCCATTGGCATCCCGGAACAGGGCGTTGCCCTTCAGTCTGCAGAGTCCCGGGAATGGTTTTATATTGACTATTTGCGGGATGCACCCTTTACAGGGGGAACCGCCATTGAAATGCTCGGGGATATGGACAGGGAGCTGATAACCCTTGAACGTACAGATGGGCATGGCTATTATTCACCCCTGATGTATTATGCGCCCTTGACAGACCAGTTGGACATGTCGGTTTACGATGTGCTGAATTTCAAGGGCAGAGGCTCTTGGAAAATGAGCGGCTCTGCCGCTGTTGTGTCATCTGTCTATGAGGCGGCGGAGTATGCCATGTACCGTATTATGAGCGGTACAGGATATGTTCAGACATCAGGCAGCTGGGGAGGTGTATATGCACTAGCCTTCAAGCCGAACACCAATATGCGGTATAGCAAGGACGATACCTCGGCACTCTTTTTAGAGCTTTATGAATTTATCTCTGCCTATTTCCCTCATTATTTCCACTTGGGTGCATCTGTTAAATACAATACAGCCGACTTAAATATTAACGAATACACACTTATGCTGGGTCACAGTGTCAAGGGTAAGCCGGATATGAATTGGAAGGAGGAGTACAACGAGGCGGCGTCTATTGCGGTAGCCCTTGATTCGGGAGACAACAACCAAAAGCTAAAAAATATCCACGATTATCTGGCTAAAACGGTTGAATACAACAGCAGGGATATGTACAATCCTCTCAACCAGGAGGCATATAGTGCACTGATAACCAAAAAGTCGGTTTGCAACGGTATTGCTCTGGCGACTTCAATGCTCTCTTTCAGAATGGATATGGATGTACCCTACATGTGCGGCTGGGCAGGGGAACCTCACGCTTGGAACCTAAGTCTCTTAGAGTATCCGTCTAGCAAGTTGCTTGTTGACGTCACATGGGCGGGCAGTGCAAACCAAGCGTGGAAGACCGGAAATGTTTCATACAACTGGTTTAACAAACCTCTGTCAGGGTTTTCAGGCACACGCAGGTGGAGTCCCTATTATGAGAGCTACATAGATTATGTACATGGCAGAAAGGGTAGCCTCAACCCCGGTATGATTTTTGGCAAAATGTCACAACCAGACCCAACGCCGCCTCCAAAGACCGGCAAGCCGCGGATAACTAAACACTCAAAGCTAACCCATAGTGTGAAAAAAGGCAAAAAGATAACCCTGAAAATCACAGCTAAAAACACCGGAATAAGAGGCAAGCTTACATATCAATGGCAAAAAAGTAAAAAGAAAAGCGGCTTTAAGAACATAAAGGGCAAGGCGGCTAAAAAAAGAAGCTACAAGCCGTCAACTAAGAAAAAAAGCAGAATGTTTTACCGTTGCCGTGTCACTCACACGGCGGGCAACGGAAAAAAGAGCAGAAACTCAAAGGTTTTCAAGGTAACTGTGAGAAGGAAATAAGAAAAATACCCCGTGCAAATGCAGGCACGAGAGGCCAAAGGTTTAATTGTCTATTTGGGGGGACGATAGCAACACTTTTATAAAATTTCTCAGATAAGTCTGATACAACTTCGTCACATTCCACAGTTTTATTACGCTAAATATTATATAATTGCTTTGCTCCACAGAACTCAGGCAAATCACTTGTTTTCTATAGGTAAATATGCTATTGTTTGTGCGGCAGGTGATTCGGTATAATCGAAGGTGCTGCATGCGCGCCAATAGCTCAGCTGGATAGAGCATCGCCCTTCTAAGGCGAGGGTCCGGGGTTCGAATCCCTGTTGGCGTACCACCGAATAAGTCAAGCCCGCGGCACATATCTTAGCGAATTATGCAAAGCCCGGGCTTGATTTGGCCCCCCTGCTGTCCACCACAGGGGAGCTATACGAACACCCAAGGGGATGCGGTTATCTTCTTAACCGTTGACGGTTTCGTATTGCTCTGTTCGCTTAAACCAAGCGGATGAAAGGAAAAACGCCGATAGTCTCTGTTGAG
>WRLU01000041.1 GCA_009777475.1 Oscillospiraceae bacterium
CCCCGAAGATTGAGTGGGCGGTTTCACCGGGGGCAACGCAGATCTGGATTGGCGCGAGCCTTAATGGCAAAAAACCCGCTACCGTGAGGCAGCGACTGTAGAGCACTTCTGGAAAAAATACCTGAGAGCATAATAAAAGCTGCTGCCGGGAGATATCCCCCGGCAGCAGCTTTTGCGTTGGGCAGTGAACAGCGACAAAGACCGGCGTGGTAGCTGCCGCGCCGGTCTTCATTCAGTATTATCCTTTGCTTTTCCCTGTTAACCGCAGCAACAACACAGGACCAGGATGATGAGGATGATCCACAGACATCCGTTATCACCGAAACCATTGAATCCACAGAATCCCATTTTTTTCACCTCACTTTTCATGTAGTACCCCATCATATGAAAAAGCTTTTCTCTCTGCCACAGAAAAATCAAGGGAACACAGCTCGGTGAAGCCTGTACGGTTTTCTTCCGGTTATTTTTAGCACAGTTTAGCCTGAACGCAAAGTATTGCTTTAAAATTTGCGGATAAAGTTTTTTTCTGCCCTTGCCCCTATATTAGCTTCCGATGTATTTTTTCACAGCCTGAGGGGCTGTGTCGGGGTCGGCAGATATGGAAATAGTGAAGTCAATATTATTTTCCCCACCAAAGGTCTCGCACCAGCTCAAAAACCTTTCGCAATCGTTCATATCGTTGTTATTGGAGATTTTGAACAAGCTGTCTATAAAAACATCCTTCAGGTCATAGTTCCCGGCATATATACCGGTGATAAACCCTCGCAGAACCTGATAGCTTTTGATGTTATAGTCAGTGGTGTCAATCAATCGGGCATTATGACTAATGTCAAAATTAAGCTTTCTTCCATGCACTAAGCAAACGGTAGCCCCTTCAGATTCACGCGACCTCGCGTTAATAAGATCGATCATCTGTTTTGTTTTTCCGAGTCCCCTGACTCCCATAATAACCTTAACCATGGCAATCAATCCCCTTTCAGTTTATAGTACGAGGACGAATGCCGTGTCCCCGCCTGTTAAGTCAAGCTTAACATATAATCCGCCTCTTGTCAAAAGCTAAGGGCTTAGATGTCATCTGCCAGCTTATTAAACAATTTGCACACCTTCTCCAAAAAATTTTCTCAGCCCTCTTGACGAAAGAAGCCATCGCTGATAGAATATAACGGCGTCAGCTTTAGGAACGAGAGGAGAAAATTGAATGTTACAACTAAAAAATGTTACAAAAATTTATGAATTGGATGCCGGTTCGGTGGAAGCATTGATTGGACTTAACCTGAGCTTCAGGGAAAATGAGTTTGTATCGGTACTCGGCCCCAGCGGCTGCGGGAAAACCACACTGCTAAACCTATTAGGTGGGCTGGATAGATACACCTCCGGGGATTTGATAATCAGCGGCAAATCAACAAAGGATTTTTCAGGCAGAGATTGGGATGCTTACCGTAATCGCCGCATAGGATTTGTTTTCCAAAACTATAACCTTATCCCTCACCAGACAGTACTGGGAAATGTGGAACTAGCTCTGACATTAGCGGGCGTATCCAAATCAGAACGCAGACGAAGGGCAGTGGAGGTGCTGGGGAAAGTCGGGCTTTCCGACCAAATTAACAAAAAGCCCAATCAGATGTCGGGAGGCCAGATGCAACGCGTATCTATAGCACGCGCACTGATTAACAACCCGGACATACTCTTAGCCGATGAACCCACAGGTGCATTAGATTCCCAGACAAGCGAGCAGATTATGGATCTGATACGGGATATTGCTAAGGAACGCCTGGTTATAATGGTCACTCACAACGGCGAATTAGCTGAAAAATATTCAACTCGCATAATAAAGCTCTTCGATGGCAAGCTTGTAGACGACAGCAACCCGGCCACTGGACTGCCTGGCGAGGCTGCACAGTCAGCTAAGAAAAAGGGCGGCAGAAAAACGGCAATGCCTTTCTTTACGGCATTGTCTTTGAGCTACAACAATCTGCTTACAAAAAAAACACGCACATTCATGACCTCCTTCGCCGGTAGCATAGGGATTATTGGTATCGCGTTGATTTTGGCCCTGTCAAGCGGCTCGAGGGCGTATATTGATAAGGTTCAGGAAGATACCCTATCGGCATACCCCCTTTCAATTGAGGAGCGTACCAATGACATAGGCTCAATGATTACCTCCATGCATGATTTGAGCCATAGAGAAACAGGGAGCAGGGACAGGGGAAACAGGATTTACTCGGGCAACATTATGAGCGGAATGGTTGAGGCAATGACCTCCAGCAGGGAGGACAACGACCTGGCCGCATTCAAAAAGCATATAGAAAATAATTCCCAAGAGCTCGGTGAGCTGACAAACGCCATAACCTACGGCTACAATATCAACCTCAACATTTACGATGCCGATACATCAGACGGAGTCAAGCAAATTAACCCATTTGAGTTTATGGCAAGCCTGTCGGCAATGGGAGGCGGTGGGCTGGGATTTCAGAGCGATGCCCAGATAGAGCAGAGCGGGGCTAATGTTTGGACTCAGATGATGGACAACAAAGAGCTTCTCGCCAGTCAATACGATGTGCTGAAAGGACGGTGGCCGCAGGAAAAGCATGAGGTTGTGCTGGTTGTTGACGAAAACAACGAGATTACCGATTATGCCCTGTACGCCCTGGGAATCAAAAACTCAGATGACCTTGAAGATTTAATGAGCGACCTAACATCAGGCAAAACGCCGAAAAAGCTTGACTCGGAGGAAATGAACTTTTCATATGACGAGTTGCTTGCCTTGGAGTACAAGCTGGTATTAAGCCCGGAGTTCTACAAAAAAACGGATGGCATATGGCAGGATATGCGAAATGATGAAAAGTATATGAAAAATATTTTGAAAAAATCTCTTAACATTGATGTAACCGGAATTATCCGCCCGATTCCAGAGGCTAATTCGAGCGCGATAAGCGGGGTTATCGGATATACCTCCGGCTTGACTGAGTATATTATTAAAGAGGTCAATGCCTCAAAGATTGTAAAAGAGCAGAAAGCTGATAAGGATACAGATGTTTTTACCGGCAAGCCCTTTGCCGACCTGGATGCAGAGCCTGAAGAGGTTGATATAGAGTCCCTCCCAATGGATGATGAGGCAAAATTAAATCTTTTAGCCATGCCGGAGGAAGAACGAGCAGCTGTGCTGGCAGCTTTCGCGCCATCGTCTAATGCCACGTTTGAGGAAAACATCGCTAAGCTGGGTGTAGCAGACCAGAAAACACCCAGCATGATTCATATCTACCCCAAGGATTTTGCCTCCAAAGGGGAAATTGAGAGTTTCATCACCGATTATAATCAAAACACAGAGGACGACAGCAAAACCATACATTACACGGATTATGTAGGTATGATGATTTCCTCTGTCAGTACCGTTATCAACATGATCGGTTATATTCTCATGGCGTTTGTGGGGATTTCATTAGTGGTTTCATCGATGATGATTGGCATAATCACCTATGTATCAGTTCTTGAGAGAACTAAGGAAATCGGCATTCTCAAGAGTATCGGGGCAAGCAAAAGTGACATATCAAGGGTGTTCAACACGGAGACGCTGATTGTCGGCTTTGTCTCAGGATCGTTAGGTGTAATTATAAGCGCGCTACTGACCATACCGGCAAATGTGATAATAAAACACGTTTCCGGGGTTTCCGGGATTGCCGTATTGCCGATTAATGGGGCGGTATTTTTGATACTCCTCAGTATGAGCTTAACCCTTATCGCCGGGCTGATTCCGTCAAAAATCGCCGCTAAGAAGGATCCGGTTGTTGCCCTAAGAACTGAGTAGTAACCATCAATGAAAGGACTGCCAGGACAATGATTTTAACAGTTGATGCAGGAAACACGCATACTCTGCTTGGGTGCTGGCAGGACGATAGCATCGCCCATACCGGGAGAACCTTTACCCTAGCGCAACGTACCGTTCAGGAATGGGCATTATTGCTCCGTGACATAATGAAGCTGGGGGATATTTCACCGGAGCAAATTATGGGAGCAGCTTTGTCCTGCGTTGTTCCCCCGATTACAGCCTCCTTGTCTCAGGGAATCGCCCTTGCCTTCGGCTGTGAACCCGTGGTCGTTGGACCGGGAATAAAAACCGGTTTGGATATTACCATTGACGACCCTGCCCAGCTGGGAAGCGATATGGTATGCAATGCCGTGGCGGCATTGGAGCTGTATACTCTGCCTATTATCATTTTTGACATGGGTACCGCTACCTCGGTTAGTGTTCTGGATACTAAGGGGCGGTTTTCAGGCGGGGCTATTGTCCCCGGGATACGCACGGCACTGGATGCTTTGAGTGCCAAGGCAAGCCAACTCCCCCATGTAGCATTGGATGCTGTTCCAAAGAGAGTAATCGGCAAAAACACCATCGACTGTATGCAGTCAGGCGCATTGTTCGGAGCGGCCGCCATGATCGAGGGCATGACTGAACGCATTGAGCAGGAATTAGGTTCAGCGTGTACCGTCTTAATCACAGGGGGACACTCGGAGATTATTTCCAGATGCCTGCGAATAGAGGCAAGCCATATCCCCACCCTCCTCTTGGAGGGCCTGCATAAAATTTACGCAAAAAACTGTGAATGAACCGCCGAAAGGCGTTTCATAATAAAAAATGCGCTGTATCTCCGAAAGAGAACAGCAGCAAGGAGGAATTTCCAATGCAAAACACCAGCACACGCAAAAAAACTCTGTTCCTGGCGCAATTTTCCCTTCTCCTGGCCATTGAGGCCATCGTTTGCTTTACCCCGCTCGGCTCAATTCTTGCCCCGGTAATGGTAGGTACATTGAGCCACATCCCCGTCATCGCCACCGCAATCCTGTTAGGCTGGAAGGCAGGTGCCGTGATGGGATTTTTCTTCGGTACCTTTAGCTTTTTGGTTTTCTCATTCGTTTCTCCCGGAGTAATGTCATTTGTATTCACCCCATTCCACAATGCCGGTGATGAATTCCCTCAGGGCAACGGATGGAGCTTGGTCATTTGCTTTGTTCCGCGCATATTAATTGGGGTTGTAACAGGGCTGGTATACGATGCCTTGAAAAAGCACGATGTACGATCTGAGGTTACCTATGCACTTCCCGCAATCTTAGGCTCGCTGACCAATACGGTATTGGTTTTAGGCGGCATCTGGCGGTTTTTCGCGCAACCCTTTCTAGGAGATACCGAATATACAGCTGGGGCTATGTGGGCAGTTTTGAGCAGTATTGTCCTAACAAACGGCATCCCCGAAGCCGTTGCCGCCTGGGTTGTAGGACTTTATGTGTGCAAGCCGTTGAAAAAATTCGCACAATAATTATACTTAAGCGGGCTGTTATTCTGCTAAACAGCCCGCTTTTGTCGCGTGAGATCTTTTTCAAAAAAAGCATAAAAAACTGTTGCGTTCTTTTTATTTTTATGATAGTATATAATGAGCCGGGAATTGGTGTGATTGAAACAATAGTTTCTATGGCATATTCCGGTGCATACTTCCGGCGTATGCCGGGCGAAAAAAAGGGAGGAATTTTTCATGGATTCACCAGCATTGATGCTCCTAGCACCCATTGGCGCAGTGGCTGCGCTACTTTTCGCCGTCTATCTCTTCTTCTGGATGAAGAGGCAGGATGAGGGCACGGATGAGATGAAGAAAATCTCAGCTTCAATCCGTCAGGGGGCCAACGCCTTCATCAAAAGGCAGTACACAACGGCAGGAATCTTTTTCATTGGAATGACGCTGTTGTTAGGCGTTCTTGCCTATTTTGGGTTCCTGACTATCTTTGTGCCGTTCGCTTTTATTACCGGGGCATTTTTCTCCGGCCTGGCTGGATTGGTCGGCATGAAAGCCGCTACATACGCCAACAGCCGGACTGCCAATGCCTGCCGGTCAAGCCTGAACAGAGGACTGCGCGTTGCCTTCAACAGCGGCGCGGTCATGGGCATGACTGTGGTTGGCTTGGGTGTTTTGGACATCGCCGTTTGGTATTATTTCCTTCAGTGGTGGTACTCAGGACCCGGCCTGCAGGATGTTCTGCGGGAAGCAGTAGCTCTCGGCACTGACGAACTCTCCGTCAGGTTGCAATACATCACCAGTGCTATGATTACCTTTGGCATGGGAGCCTCAAGTATGGCTCTGTTTGCTCGTGTGGGCGGCGGCATCTTTACCAAGGCAGCCGATGTGGGTGCCGACCTGGTAGGCAAGGTAGAGGCCGGCATCCCCGAGGACGACCCGCGCAACCCCGCTACCATTGCCGATAACGTGGGCGATAATGTAGGCGATGTGTGCGGCATGGGTGCCGATCTGTATGAATCCTATGTGGGTTCTATTGTAGCTACTTGCTCCTTAGGTGTCGCAGCCTTTATAGGTGATGGCAAAGAAAGCACCACTATGGGTGCCGTTGCTATTCCCATCATCATGGCGGCGATTGGAATATTAGCCTCTATTTTGGGTACGTTTTTAGTGCGTACCGGCGAAAATGCTTCGCAGTCAAAGCTGCTGGGTGCGTTGCGCCGCGGTGTATACGGCAGTTCAGCCATCATTGCAGTTGTCAGCTTCTTCTTAGTGCGGGAATTTCTCGGAGCTGACAAAATGGGCATATATTGGGCAATACTGCTAGGCTTGGTTGCTGGCAATGTAATAGGATTTCTCACCGAGTACTACACCTCTGATGCCTATAAACCTACAAAAGAGTTAGCGGCATCTGCCAAAACCGGCTCGGCAACGCTGATTATCGGGGGCATTTCCTTAGGAATGATGTCCACCTTTTTCCCGGCTCTCGTTGCGGGTGCTACAATCATCGGAAGCTTCATCGTAGCCAATGGATTCAACGAGTTCAGCGAGGGTATGTATGCTGTGGCAATATCGGCTGTGGGTATGCTGAGTACCCTGGGGATAACTTTGGCCACCGATGCTTATGGTCCCATTGCAGATAATGCGGGCGGCATCGCTGAAATGTCGGCCCTGCCTAAGCAGGTTCGCGAAAGAACCGATGCCCTTGATTCATTAGGAAATACCACCGCCGCCACCGGCAAGGGATTTTGTATTGGTGCGGCGGCACTGACCGCATTGGCTCTGATGGTCTCGTATATTGAGCAGATTGGAATAAAAATATCAGCTGAGGTGCAAAGATTTGCAGAAACACACAACTTGGATGCTGTAACGGACTTAGATAAGATTACGGGTATGATGGAAGCTGCCGGGGAGAAAATCCGCCCGGGGATGCTTGATTTGAGCATTACTAATCCCCCTGTTATGGTCGGTCTGTTTATTGGTGCTGCATTAGCCTTTACATTTGCCGCACTGCTTATCAAATCAGTTAACCGGGCAGCACAGGGTATTGTCCGGGAGGTACGCCGCCAGTTTAAAGAGATTACAGGGCTTATGGAAGGCAAAGCTGAAGCTGATTACGCCAGTTGTGTGGATATTTGCACTAAGAACGCGCTGAGAGAAATGATCTTGCCCTCAGTTTTGGCAATAGTAATTCCCATTGCAGTCGGCTTCTTCTTAGGGGTAAACGGTGTTGCGGGTATGCTGGCAGGAGGCCTGGTTACTGGCTTTGCCCTGGCCTTTTTCGTAAACAACTCCGGCGGGGCATGGGATAACGCTAAAAAATACATTGAAGCCGGAAACCTCGATGGAAAAGGCTCAAATAATCATAAGGCAGCTGTGGTAGGTGACACTGTGGGCGATCCGTTCAAGGATACTGCCGGCCCGGCTGTTGACATTCTGATAAAGCTCATGTCTATGGTTTCAATTGTTTTTGCCGCGTTTGTTATGAGCGTGTCGATTATGTAATAAACAGCGTTTAATGTTGCTTCATCCCCCCGCCTTACGGCGGGGGTGAAGCAGTATGAGGAGGGTGCAAGCTTGCGCATTATGGCATTGGATTTAGGCGACAGCCGTACCGGAGTTGCCGTTAGCGATATCTCCGAAATCCTGTGTGGTGAGGCTTTTGTAATACATGAGAAAAAACGTAAAGAGCTTATTGAAAAAATTGTTTCACAATGTCAAGAAAAAGAAGTTTCTCGTGTAGTTATAGGGAATCCGCTGAATATGGACGGCTCAAAAAGCCCTAGATCCGAAACAAGCGAAAGGCTGGCGCATACTCTGGAGCGAAGGGGGCTTGAAGCAGTTTTATGGGACGAACGCCGTACATCTGTAAGCGCGGCTGAAATTTTGCACTCCAGCGGTAGGCATGGAAGGAAGAACCGTGATAATGTTGATGCAGTTGCAGCATCTCTGATTTTAGAGGGGTATCTTGCCAAGCTCAATTATGAAAAAAGAGAAAAGTAGGGTGATGTTATAATGTCAAACAAAAATGAAATGTCTGACACACAGCTTGCTACGCGTGTATCTTTGCGGACAATCACCATTAATATTATATTGACAATAATCCAGATGATTATAGGAATATTCTCTCGGTCATCTGCCATGATCTCAGATGCCGTGCATACCGCCTCAGACATATTCAGCACAGTTGTTGTCATCATCGGTGTAAGAATGGCATCAAAAGCATCAGACAAAGAGCATCCTTACGGTCACGAGCGGATGGAGCCCATTGCCGCAATGGTTTTAGCCGGGATACTCTGTGCAACAGGAATAGGGATAGGATATTCGGCAGTTCTAAATATCATACATGGCGGGCCTGATGAAAATCCGGCAAAGGGGCTGATAGGTATATTAGCACTGTGTACCGCCGCAATTACTGTTCTCGTCAAGGAGTGGATGTACTGGCATACTCGCGCCGCTGCCAAAAAAATCGGTTCGGGGGCAATGATGGCAGATGCCTGGCATCACCGTTCTGACTCCCTGTCCTCAGTAGGCAGCTTTGCCGGGATATTAGGAGCGCGTCTGGGCTTTCCTGTACTGGATTCATTGGCAGGGGTCATTATATGCCTCTTTATAGTCAAGGCGGCGTATGATATTTTCCGTGCCGCGGTTTGCAAAATGACCGATACTGCCTGCGATGACGAAACCATATGTCAAATCAGGGAGATTGTGCTTGAGCATGATGGTGTTTTGGGCATTGATGACCTGAAAACAAGATTGTTTGGCAATAAAATTTATGTTGACTTAGAACTTAGCCTGGATGGATCCTCCACGCTGACGCAGGCGCATGACATAGGCGAGTGCATACATGTTGAAATAGAAGCTCGCATTTCAATGGTAAAGCACTGTATGATACATATCAACCCGGGGGAAAAGTGTCCCTAAAAAACACCAAGCTCTGCGGCATCAGGGTAGAGAAGAAAACCCTCCCGTATCCCCATTGATAGAGCCAGGTCAGTTTTCCTTTTGAAGCTTTGGGCATCGTCATATATGTAAAAATGCGTTCTCCCTTCATTGTCTCTTTCTGTGAAATAATGGGCGCAAAGCTCATTTGAATAAAATGAGGCACCCCCGCGTCCCGATAGAATATCTCTTATTTTGTCGCACGGCAGCGGGGTGCCGAATTGATTTTCGGAGGGCAACATAATATCACGTGAGAGCCTTTCTATTTCTAAGGCCAACCGTCCTGCTCCGTAAATGGAAACGGCATTTTCCAACCGATTGCTTAATGACCCGGAGGTTATGGCTGTAGGGATATATACCTTGACCATGCTGTGGCACTGGGCATACCGTCCAGGGACATATATCGAAATATTGGAGAAAATCCCGCCGCACTCTGTTACAAACGCCTCTAACCCCCTGCGTACAGGCTGTTCAAAATCGCAGCAGAGTCCCTCAAAGCCTAAGCTTTGGCACAGGTACAGGCATTCTTTGGCGAGTTCCTCAGCATTACCCCGGGTATTGTCATATGCCGTATCATCAAGCATCATAATACCTCCTGGGGTTTTTGTCCCGGTGTAGCGTGAGATAAGGGACAACCCAGGGCCTATGCCATATGCCATATGGGCAACGGGGTATCCTGTTTTGGCGGCAACCCATGCCTGTGAGGGCAACACACATAAAATCGTTCTGAACAAATTGCTCATCTCCAGCTTAAAATTAGCGGTTGACAAGTAACAGCTGATAACAGAACTATTATATGCTTATAAGGTGCGGCATAATCCCCTGTTTTTGTCATGCAAAAACCCAGTCAGTTATAACTGGTCTCCCCAAAGACTAGCCTGGAGTTAATTCGTCACGTATTTAATTTGGCAAGCATTTGCTTCACCGAGATATCAGCGGAACCTCCGGCATCAATCATGTGAATATTTTCATCAGGGAAGCATTCAGGCATTTGGGCATACAGCATTAAGGTTTTTTCCATTATTTCCCGAGTTTCAAACAGCTCCAGGGACTTCTCTCTGCTTTGAATTCTGTTAAGCAATTGCTCAACCCGGCTGACAGTGAGTATAAAAACTACATCAGGAATCAAAAAGCCCTGGTTGCCTTCAATCAGGCTTTGTTTGGATATGCCTTGTATCTGTTGATACACTATGGTAGAATATTTGTAACGGTCGCACACAACCCAGATGCCCCTGTCGAGCCTGGGCTTGATTTCGGACTTTATATGCTCTGCACGGTCGGCGATAAAAAGGCCGGTCATTTTACGAGGGTCAGGGCTTGGGGTATTTGCCAGAAGCCTTCGTATTTCAGCACCGTATTTTGAATTTGATGGCTGGGATGTATAGAATATTTCGTTTTTTTCCGAAAGGCTTGAGGCTAGCTTCTGTGCCGCCGTGGTTTTCCCCGCACCGTCAGGACCGTCTATTGTGATGAACATAGCCTGAGGCTCCCCTTTCCCGTAGTTTTCACCGAGTACTGATAGTATACAGCATTACTGCACAATTGAAAAGATGTTTTTTGGAGGTTTTCCCATGCCAAAACGCCCGCGAAAGAAAATGCCCCGGCAAAAAAAGTGCAGCCCCGGGGTCATTGTGACAATTTGCCTGACAGCTGCCGCACTCTGTACAGTGGCTGCCTTTGCCTTGCTTGATATTTTCGGCAACCCCTTTGATTCACAGCCTGATGCTACCCCAGTACCCACACAGGTGCCAACACCATCCGCCTCCCCAGGGCCAACGCCCATTAGCGGTGCCGACATGCTGCTCTCCTCGGGAGACAGTGCGGCATTCACCAGGCCGGATGGGCTGTATATAATTGAGCCGGGGCAAGCCGAAGCAAGGCTGTATGAGGGCGATGGCATAACGGATATTAAATTTTCGCCAAGCGGAAAATATCTCGCCTTCCGCCGCAAGGATGATTTACTGTTAGCCGACAATGCCTCCGGCATAGTAAAGCGGCTCGCCCATGCCGATGGGGGCGGCGTACATGATTTTACCTGGGGAGCCAAAAAGGACGTTTTATATGCTGTGGAGGGGGCTGACAGCCGTATACGCGCTTATGACCCGGTTGAAAATAAGGCCGATGAAATTGCCCCCCACCAAAGCAAGCAGCAGTATGCCGGGCTGGCTGTTTCCCCTGACGGTGCATCGCTGTATTACACCTCCCTGCCCACAAGGAAGCCAGGTGGCATTGCCCTGTACGGCTTGTCAAGGCTTGATCTAGAAAACCAAACCAGCGAGCTTCTGGTAACCGGGGAAAGCGGTTTTTGGCCTGAAATAGCCGGGGTCTCAGGCGATGGCAGGTGGGTTCATTTATTTATGCGCGACAGCGTTTATCTCGACGGCGGCGGCGAACACCTCCTTTCATCATATAGCGTTGCCGAAAAGCACCTGTATGAGCACAATATCATTATCCCCGATTCAGGGGCAGTCCTTCCCATGAATGACAGCCGTATTCTATTGTACGGCGGAAAGGAGCAAAAGCTAACGCTATACGACTGCCTGACTGATAAAACAGAGGTTATTTCAGAGACCGGAATACAAGAGCCGGGTCTCTCCGCGGACCGTTCTAAGGCTGTTTTTGCAGATAATCAAAGGATATGGATAACAGATATGCAAAAAAACAAGCCCTCTACTCAGGAGATTTATGCCGATAATAAAAAAGCCCTTCCCGCCTCTGCCCCGCAAATGCTTTTTGACGGCAAGACAATTATATTTATATACAAAGGCGGCGCGGAGGAAAATCATGGGTTATGGCTGCTTGACACCGACAGCAAGGGTACCGCGCTTCTTGCCGGCGGGGCAATCGGCACATACGCGCTGCACCGCGCCGGACAGGCCGGGCCCGCTGAGCAGCCTACCCCTCAGCCGCTTGCCTTAAAGCCGGAGCCGTCCCCAGTCTCCACACCCAGACCGCCCGCGCCTACGCCCGCCGCCCTGCAAAGCGCACCGGCAGACAATGGTCAGCCAGCCACCCCCCAGCCGCCAGCCGCCGCGGAAGAGGGCCAAGCACCTACCCCTTCAGCCCCTCCTCGGTCTTCCTTTGGCAGGCAAAGGTCTGACCGCACCCCATTTCCAATGTGGACCCCCAAGCCGGTTGTGCCGTTTTCGGAATAGGGCTATGGGCCTTTCGTCAAATTGCACAAAATCCGCACATGAATTTGTACTTTACTTTCAATAAGTATTATGATATGCTTGTCATAAACAATCTTAATCTGGAGGATGATTAGTTTGAAAAGGAAAATCACAAGTTTCGTTTTGGCTTTAGCAATACTGGCAGCATTCTTACCGAGTCGTATACTGCCAATAAGTGCACAAGACGATTTACCCAAATCTTTTGAACAAGAACTATCCGAGCTTCGTGGAAAGTTCGCTGAAAGTGCAAACTCTGGGGCTATGGACTTAGAAACAATTATACTGGAGGACGATGGGTTAGAACATATTCCCCCTGAATATTCTAAGCCGGAACAATCGTTGCCAGAAAAGATGATGCAGTTTTCCGAGGATACGGATGATGCAGAATATGTAATGCCATCGCCGCCCGGTGGAGTTGGGTCTACACGATTGTTTCAGCAAGGGCAAGCAACACTAATCGGACAAGGCGAACATACAAATATTTGGGTTTTGGAAAGTACAGGGTTTACTCTTGCAAACGCTGGTACGCAAGCAACTAAAGCAGCAACCGAATTTGATGCGATTTACAAGCGTATGAGTAATGGGTTTGCCGAACACGATGGTGTGGTGATAATCACAGGCGACAGCTATATGCCAACAGTTGGCGACATTGATGGTGATGGCAGAATAAATGTGCTGTTTCACGATGATATGGCGGTTGGAGGCGGTTTTTTTCGCAGAACCGATTTCGAGGTCAGCTCTAATAGACTAGATATGTTCCATGTGAATGTGTCTCAGTTCAATACTGTTATCGCAACGCCAAGTGAGGAAAACTGGCTAAATCTCTACAGCACAATGGCGCATGAATTTCAGCATTTATTGTTTTTTATGTACGCTGGTATTTATGGGATTAGTCCTGCATGGTTTAACGAGGGGTTAAGTGAATTGGCGGGAACTCTCTATATCAGAGAAAATGCGGAGGTATTTACTGCAATCACCGCTACTGAACTCAGAATAGGCGTTCAAAACACCTATGAAGGTAGCGGGTATAGAGATTTTTTCCATTTCAATGGACATAAAAGTTATATGATGTCCACGGCGATTTAGTTTCGTAACCGTTTGTAGGGTACGCCGCCATCAACCTACCGCTCCAGAACGGTGCAATGCGGGTTTGCAGGATGCCGAGGACGGCATCCTCTACATTGAGAACTGCAAAAATTACAAAACTAAATTGCCGTGTATGATGTCCCAATTGTTTGCCACGTCTATGCAGAAAGTATATAATAATACATTTGCTCGTGATGTTTATACTCAAATGAAAGCAGAATATCCTCTTGCAAAAAATGCAGTTGATATGAATAACAACCGAAAAAATGCAGAAAAAGATGGGGAAGACCTTTCCATAGGAAAATTTTTATATGGAGGCACAGGTGTGGGGAATAAGGATGACACCCTCGCTTTGCTGTATGCTGTATTTATGGAACAGTTCGCCTCTGACGGTGGGAAAATTATAGATGGGGATTTATCTACATCGACAATTAAATTTTTTTCAGAAGCAACTATTCATTTTTTTTCAGAAGGAGCCACCCCTAGATGCAATCTATGGGCAATTCGACCTGTTGCTGGGCTTGAGAATGGGCGTGTTTATTCTGGTGAGCCAGGTAATAGCACTCGGCAAAATGCAAGTTTTTATGAGCGCATTCCTGACTTAAAATCAGGCAATTCTGCCGTACTTAAAGGCTATGGTTCTCCTGTAGCAGTCAAAGGTGCGACCCACGAGATGCTTTATAAGTTGGAGAAGCCCGAAGCAGGCAAACAATGGCTGAATATCACTGCCCCGAATGACGGCAACGAACGTACACTGTATTATGCGGTACTCGCCAATGACGATGCAGGTGTAAAAAGGTGCAACGTATACGGTGACGATGTTGCGTTTTCTTCCGGTGCAAACGGTGCCGATGTATACCCCCTAACCAAGGGCGTTCAATCTAGCATCGACACACAAGGCAGGGATGCTTACCTCTTTGTTTCAACCCTGTATCAAAATGTAGACTCCTCCATTACCTACACATGGAGCAACGTAGCTGCCCCCACGCCATCCCCCGGTACGCCTAGCCCCTCCCCCTCACCTGACACAACAACCCCCTCGCCAACTCCCTTTCCCGGCACGTCAACGCCTAGTCCCACGCCGTCCCCTGCAACAACCGATGACTGCTGCATCGACTACAGCAACCCATCCACTGACATTATCGTCAACTCCAGCGGTACGCCAAAAATCAACCTCAGCACTGAAATCCTAGACTTAGGCGGATTTGTGCCTGCTGAGTTTGACATTGGCAACGGCAAGGGGTACAAGGCGGTAAAGGCTGACACATTCGGTGACAAAAAATTCCCCAAACTGCTGAACAAAGGCTTGACACTAAAACTCAAAAACGCAGCCGGAACGGAAGTAACCTTCCCGGCAATCAACCCCCGGCCTAAGCCGAAATTTTCCGTCAACTATGAACTTGTAGCATCAGGAGGGGATTTTGGGCAATGGGTTTTGACTGAGAAAAACAGCAGCACAGCTGTAAAAACCAACATACAAATCGGCATTGCCGGACTGAACGACAAGGGCAAACCCGGCAAAACGGTTGACACCAATGGTTGGGGCAAATTCTACACAGACGGCGGCATTTGTGTTAAGCCAATCGGTGAAAAAAATGGCAAACCTGCCGTTGTGAAAACCACTTACTTTTTCAGGCAAGAGC
>WRLU01000042.1 GCA_009777475.1 Oscillospiraceae bacterium
GATTGCGGCACCAGGCGAAAAAGTTAAAGTAAACAGCTTCTTTGGTTTCCAAACAGTAACACATGGGACAAGCATAGCCGCACCTCACGTTACCGGAGCGGCATCGCTATTGTGGCAGAAAGATACATCTAAATCCAATGAGTTTATACGCCAGCTGTTAGCTCACAGCTCAAAAAATATTGAAAACACTAATGATTGCGGCTTGTTAGATGTATCATATGCTCTGGAAATATATGATGAATTTTCAATTGATACAGGCAATATACCGGAAAACATGGCAGACCCGGAGACCTTTGAGGAGATTGACGATGATGAGAATTATGTTGAGGGTCGATGGGGTCAGTCAGGACACACTGACATGGTAGAGCCGAATTATTATGAGGCGGCTGTAGCTAGAGTGTTGAAAATGGGGGCAATTTATCCTGATTTAGCCAGGAAAGATCCCAACACATCGTTCGGTAATACGGAATGGCATGGTTGGGCAGGCGGAAATTACTTCGCGTCTTACAAGTTCATCACAAAAATAGCCCTGCACCTCGGAGACTATCCAAATGATAAGGCCGGCATTGCAAATATCTCTCGTCCTTCAGGGTTAACCACGGCAAGGGCAGATAGAATCAGAAGCATCTTTAACGGAAAAGCCAAAAAATGGGAAGATATTGAGGGAGAAAAATGGCATGATGCTCTTAACAGAACTGACAGTGATACTAATATTGGCACTGTTAATTATGATGGAGCATCAAGTTCCAAGAAAAAAGAATTCCGGCTGGCATTTATATCAGGCCTGGCAGTTCATACAGTTACAGATGTGTTCGCCCACTCTGCATTCGCACCATATAATATTGACAATTATACCCACGCCCTGCCTGGAAATACCGCAGCACCAAATCCAGCAAACACAGGCTATGACCCCGCCAAGCCTGAAAAAACTATAGGCAGCTCCAGCATACACCGGCTTTCCCACTCAACCCACTATACATCTGACCCAGCAAAACACGCAACAACTATTGCCGGTGCCGATATTACAAACGCTGTGCCAAGCAGATATAAAGCGGCGGCTGTAACAGCCGAAAAGATTATTAACCGGTGCTACGGTGAAGAAAACACCGGCACCTGTAGTCAGTTTAACGGAGCGTGGTCATCCCACAACCCCCAGTCAGCCCCAAGGTTCAAGCTGCTTAACCTGAAAGAGCACGCAGAAGCGTTTGCGGCAACGCCGCCCACGGCAATCCCCAAGGTGTCCTACGCTGAGAACAAGCGCACCGTTACATTCAGGGATTGGGACGGCAAGGTTCTTAAAGACCAGACTGTAAATACAGGTAGCACAGCCACCGCACCATCCAATCCATCACGAACAGGCTATTCTTTTTCTAAATGGTCGTCAACCGGATATACCAACATACAGCAGAACAGAATGATAACAGCACAATATACAGCCAACACCTATACGGTAAAGTTCCACGCAAACGGCGGTTCAGGCACTATGTCAAATCAATCACATACATATGGCTCCTCAAAGGCATTAACATCAAATGCCTTTACTAGGGACGGTCGTTCATTTTATAGGTGGAGCAGAAATGCAAACGGCACTGGAACAACGTATACAAACGGCCAGAGTGTGAGCAATTTGACTGCTACCAATAATGGTGTAATTGACCTATACGCCCAGTGGCAATCCAACCCCAGCTATACAGTTATATTAAACAATCAAAATGCCACATACGCCCGCTCGACAGACTTTACTGCAACTCTTAACTCAACGTCAATTAGTCCTGCAATCATCCTGCCGTGGCGTACAGGCTATGCCTTTGACGGCTACTGGACCTCATCAAGCGGCGGGAACAGGGTTATTTCGTCAGCCGGGGGGTTGGTGGCCAATGTGTCCGGCTACACAAACGCGGCCAGGCAATGGATAAAAACCACCACACCCACAACGCTTTATGCCCGCTGGACCCTGCACAATTATACAATCACATTGCACAGGCCGGATGCAGATACCCCCGGCTCGGCGAGCTTTGCCGTGAATTATAACTCAGCGTCGATTACATCACTAACAGTCCCTCAGCGCGACGGCTATTCCTTTGACGGCTACTGGTCAACGGCAACTCAGGGCACAGGGGTCAGGGTTGTTTCCCCAGCCGGGGCCCTGGTGGCAAGCGCACCGCTTTACACAAACGCGAACAGGCAGTGGATAAGAGCCGGTACAACAACGCTTTATGCCCGCTGGAAGAGCGACACACAAACCACCATTACGGCAGAAGCCGGAACAGGCGGCACAATTTCAGGCCTGGCCAGCGATGGCTATTACAGCCATGACGCACCCGTTGCCCTGACAGCCAATGCCAATACCGGATACACCTTTGCCGGATGGTATGAAGGCGGCCAAATGGTCAGCACAAACCCAAGCTACAGCTTTTCGGCAACAGACAACCGCAGCTTACACGCACTGTTTACCCCGGACAACGGCACATTCACCGTATATTTCCAGAAGCACGCAAACTGGGTTGCGCCTAAATATTCCATAGGACACAACACCCCTGCCAACACAATTGAAATGACCGATGATGGCGATGGGTGGTACAGGCAAACATTCACAGATACAGTAAGCCTTGCATTCTACGGCGGAGTATTTCCTGACCCAGACGGACGCCATAAATGGATACCCGCCGCCGGGTCATTCATAAGCTGCAATAAAGACACATGGGTATATTCAGATGGAACAGTTACAAATGTCCAGCCAGCATCCAGGACGATAACCGTCCGTTTCCAGAGGCCTGATGCCTGGACAGCACACGGTGCCCCTTTCGCGTATTTCCACGATGATAACTCATACGCGCCAAAATCATTCCCAGGCAACAGAATGACAGATATAGGCGGCGGCTGGTATGAAATCTCAGTACAGGGAATGACAGCTGCCAAGGTAGTTTTCAATGTAGGCTCAACATATGCGCAGATACCTGCCAAGACAAACCCCAACACACCCGGCCTGGATGTGAGCATATATGAGGATTCCGAGTTCAGTGCCGAGGGAGGCAGAAGCGGAGCCTCCGGCACAAGGGGCGGTTCTTCAACGGTCTATTCCCGCACGTCCAGCAAGTGGAAAATCAATCTCGCCAGTGAAACTATAGACCATGACGGCTTCAGTGTTGCGGCATACAGCATCAACGGCGGAAAGTCGTGGAAAAAATATGCACTTCCAACAGCTCAGGCCGACCTCAGCAAATTGTTTGACAAAGGGCTGGAGCTATGGCTTGCCGCGGAGCTTGATGCAAGGGGAAATCCTGTTGTAAGCAGAAGCATAATCAAATTCCCTAAAATCAACGCCCGCCCCAAGATTAAAAAAACATCCCTCAGGCCGCACTACGGAAGAAAAACATGGGAACTCAAAACCAAGGATGGGCAGATGATTACAAGCGAATACCAGTGGGCAGAAATACTTGATGAAAGTGCAGATGGTTCAAGCAATACGTGGCAGAATGCAGCCGGAAAAGAATTTGCCATACAGTCAAGTGTGAATACCAAAACCTATCTGTTCCGCACTCTGCCAACGGTAAATGGGGATACATATATCCCCGCAGGCAAACCCATAAAGGTTAAGCCGAAAACCTTCGGTAAAAGAACACCGAGGTATACACTAAAAAAAGGCACGCTCAAGCTGAGCAGAGGCACAACCTATTCCTACCAAGCAAAAGGAGAGGATGTCACAGCTGACCTTACAGCCAAGGCCGAGCTGGATACTGCTGAATTAGATTCCGGCACAAAAATTTCCGTATGGAAAACAGAGACAGGAAAAAGCCCCCCAAGCGAACAGCAGGAAATAACGGTGTAATTTTTTGGGGGGTCGCCTTGCCTTGTAAATAGTAAAAAATCCATCGGCTTGCATATTAATAAAAAAACTCATATTGCACATACTATTTTCCGCAGTATTTTTTATGAGGAGTTTTTTTATGAAACCGCAAGCCGATAAACTTGGAGTCATTTGCTATGATGAAATTTTTCCGGTAAAGGAGCTTTCTGAAAACATAAAGGCTTTCGAGAGTTTTTTATCCGGGGATGGTACCGTGCGCTTCCGCACATTTGGACATGAAGACCAGTACTGTGTTATTTTTATTGACGGTATGGTAAATTCGGATATTATAAATCTAAGTGTTATTTTCCCGCTTTCTGTTAACACACAGTCCATTGAGCAGGGAAAGCCCCTGACCCATGAGATAAAAAGCACAAGCCTTTTTTCAGAAGCCATGGAGGGCTTGCTCAGCGGGGACGCTATTCTGCTTACCCAAGACTCCGCCAGTATTCAAATACTCGGAACAAAGGGCTTTTCAACCCGGGCTATTGCCGAGCCTGATAACGAAAAGGCCCTATACGGCCCAAGAGAAGGCTTCACCGAAAGCTTAATAGAAAACACATCAATGATTAGGCGCAGGCTGCAGACAGGCGATTTGAAATTTGTTTTTTCCCAGTTCGGGACAAGGACAAACACCAAAATCTGCGTTTGTTATCTCGAAAGCCTTGTAAATCAAAATGTTTTAGACGAATTAAACCGGAGGATTGAACTCCTGTGCTCGGAAGGGGTTGTTGACAGTCACGCAATTGCTGAAAATATAAGGGATTCCCCATATTCGCTGTTTGGGTCAAACGGAAAAACGGAACGTCCTGACATGGCCGCCGCCAAACTGCTCGATGGCGGGGTTGCCCTTTTGGTAAACGGTTCCCCTGTAGCTGTCTTAGCACCGTATTTTTTTATTGAAGCATTCAAAGCATGCGATGACCGCAATTTGAATTTTTATCATGCCTCTGCCTCCCGCTTGCTGCGTTACCTGGCCTTTTTTCTGTCTATAAGCCTGGGTCCTATATATCTGGCGATAATTTCATTTCATTTTGAGGTTTTGCCTGTTTCATTCATGCTTACCATAGCAGCCTCCTCGTCCGGTCTTCCAATGCCCGGCTTTGCCGAGTTCCTCCTGATGATGACCCTATTTGAAATGCTTAGGGAAACCGGAATTCGTATGTCCAGTAAAATAGGGCATTCCCTAAGCATTGTGGGCGCACTGGTTATTGGACAGGCTGCTGTGGAGGCGAAAATAGTCAGTGCCCCAATGGTTATAATTGTAGCGATTACGGCTATTTGCGGGCTGATGATTCCGGCTATGGGTGCCCCGGTTTTGGTAATAAGGCTGATAGCGGCATTGGCGGCTTCATTTTTTGGGCTGTTCGGGTATTCCATTGTTATGCTTACTATGCTCACCCATTTATTCTCATTAGAATCAATGGGTCTCCAATACACAGCCTATCTGTTGCCCGGAAATCCTAAGAGCAGAGTAAAAGCTTACCTGCGGCCGCACAGTAAAAATTCGCAATTCAGGACGAAATTCTTATCCAAGGACGAAAAAAAGATGCAGAAAAAAACAGAAAACGGAGAGTGATTTTATGAAAATAAAAAAAACAAAGTATATATCGGCTCTTTTGGTGTCAGTATTTATACTGACACCAATAATTTCAATTGCCCATGATGAAAAACAGGATTATATAAAATGGGTTAATTTTAATGTCCCGGTTCAGATTATGCGAGAGGCATTGGAAGCCGATATAGGGTCATATGAAAGCCCGGAGGACTATAATATTTGCTGGATAGACCTGCTGGCATTGCTAGGGGCCAGATACGGAGGCAATTGGAAAAGCCATAAAGCCGAGGATCTTAACAGTCTTGTAAATGAGATGAAAAGTGGGAAAACCATATCGGAGCTCTGTGAAAATGCTGCTAATTATTCATATTATAAAAAAGCATATACGGCTGTCTTGGGAGGTCTTGTCGGGGAATATCAGGAGGGTAACTCAACTCCTGATGGCAAGGTTGAATGGGTAACGCGTTACGGCCTGCGTGCTTATTCCCCTATTGCCAAGGGTTTTGGGTATGGACATTATCCGGATTTTGGTGATGTAAGGAGCTACGGATATAAACGCAGGCACTTAGGGCATGATTTAATGGCACCGACAGGCACCCCTGTAATTGCGATTGAATCGGGGGTAATAGAGGAAATGGGATGGAACCGTTACGGCGGCTGGCGCATAGGTATACGCAGCTTTGATGGTGCGAGATATTATTACTATGCCCATTTGCGCCAAAACCGTCCATATGCCCAGGGCATTGAAAACGGCAAGGTTGTATTTGCCGGGGACGTTATAGGCTATATAGGACGTACAGGGTACAGCGGTCAGGAAAATAAAAATAATATTTCTCAAAGCCATTTGCACCTGGGTTTACAGCTCATTTTTACCCCAGAGCAAAAAGAGGGCGATGAGCAAATTTGGGTTGACCTGTATGGCTTAACAAAACTTTTGCAAAACCGGAGAAGCGAAACTATACGCAATCCAGAAACCAAGGAGCATACGCGTGCCTCCCTGTATAGAGAAATTGTACCGGAAAACCGTTTTTCACCATCTCATGCACCCAGTCCATCGCCTCCCCCCGGCACGGCGCGTGAAAATGGACATTATCCGTCCGCTGTCCAGTCATCATCCGGGCGAGCGGTGTCCGCTTCCATGCCAGTAACGGCAGGGGGCAAAACAGATAAGGACAATAGGGAAAAAATTAATTTGCCCATAATTATGTACCACGATATAAGAAAAGACTATGCTAAACGAGGAAAGTATATCATCACGCCACGCGATTTTGAGTCCGATCTCAAATGGCTTGTTCAAAACGGATATACTGCCGTTAGCGTAAGGGAGATAATTGACTATGTTGAAGGAGGATCGCCTCTGCCTGAAAAACCTATTCTACTGACCTTTGATGACGGTCATTACAGCAACGTATGTTATGCCGAGCCGCTCTTAGGGCAGTACGGCATGAAAGCGGCTATATTTATTGTCGGGGCATTTTGTGATAAATCGGTTGCCGAAGGGTCTCAAAATCCAAATTTCTCCTATATTCACTGGTCTGAGCAGAGGCGAATGGTTCAAACAGGCCTGTGGGAAGCAGAAAGTCATTCATATAATCTACACCGCCGCCCCGGACAAGGTGTTGCACGAGTGAGAGGTGAAAGTGACGAGGCATATAAAAAGAGGCTTATAGGGGATTTTAGAAGGATAAATGATAAAATCGAGCAAACCACCGGCGTTCGCCCGGTAAGCTTTGCCTATCCTTTTGGCCTTATGAGCGATATTGCCGAGGAAGCGTTGCATGAAACCGGCAACAAGGCAACCTTCGGCTGCTGGTCAGGAACAGCCGGACTTGTAAAAGGAGACAGCTCATCCCTGCGGAAAATGAAAAGGTACCTTCGGTCTGCTAATACGCCGGTGCAGAAGCTTTTGAAGGATTAAGGTTCATTTGAAAACAGAACCCCCAAATTAAAACAGCCATCTGACCGCCGCCGCCGCCGTTATATATCCTGCCAGATCCCCTAAAAGTGCCGCAGGGATGATATATCGGGTTTTGCCTATGCCTGCTGCCCCGCAGATAACTGAAACGGCATAAAATGTAGTTTCTGTGCTGCCCAGCATGACCGCGGTCGTCCTCCCTATGAGCGAGTCGGGACCATATGCCGCCATAAGCCCCGCACCCATGGCAAGGGCTCCGCTTCCGGAAAAAGGGCGTATAATAATAAGAGGAGCGCATTCAGGCGGTATTCCCAGCAGGTCAAATGCAGGTGCGCAAAGGCTTGAAAGCGCACCCAATCCCCCCGAAGACCTCAACATTGTAATTGCGCCTAGCAACGGAACCAAAGCCGGAAGAATCCTCGCGGAAACCGAAATACCCTCCTTGGCGCCTGTAATCATGGCCGAAAAGATATCCACCCTTCGGAAAAGCCCATAGAGTGCAACACTCAGGACAATCAAGGGCGCAATTAAATTCCAAAGCATAAACAGCCCTACCCTCTGTGTCTCATAATCAACCCAAACCCAACACTCACAGTACAGCTAACCAGGGTTGTCAGCCAGACGGCGGGGAGTATGTCAAAGGAGCTCTGCGCCCCGGCGCCGGCACGTACAGCCGCGATAGTAGACGGAAAAATTTGAATAGAGGTAGCCCCTAAAATAACAAGCATGCAGGCAGAATCGGAGGCAGCTCCGGTATTTCCTGAAATCCTGTGCAAGCTGGAGCAGGCGCGTATTGACAGGGGTGTCGCGGCATTGCCCAGCCCTAAAATATTGGCGGATATTGCCCCCGCCAAATCCCCATGCAGACTCATGTCCTCCCTGGCCTCAGGGAAAAGGATGCGGATTGGATGCCTGAGCAGGCGTGTTAATTTATCTGACAAACCGCTCTGCCGCATTACCTCAGTAACACCGCACCAGAGACAAAGGGTGCCCATCATGCCTATGACAAGCGTTACGGCATCTTGCGCACCCTCCATAAGCCCATTTCCCGCCTGAGCTGTCGTGCCGTTTACCGATGCGAATATAATACTTAATGCCATCATAATGCAAAACATTACCGAAATCGCCATATAAAAGTTCCCCCACTTCATGCTCTGCTTTCCGGGCAGTCCTAATACAGTGTAGTATAATATTAGGACAAATATGACAAGCTGGAATTAGAGCAATATAGTACTTGACAGCACCCCTTTGTTTCAGTACAATGTGGACAGGGTACTAAAATACCGAAGGCGGCCAGCGCAGGATTTAACCACAGAATGAAGGGGAGAAATTTTTGATGAGGAAGACCGGGAGAAGGGTGACAGCTCTTTTTTTGAGCGTGATAATGCTTTTGACCCTCCTGCCAATCAACGTCTCGGCATCAACACCTCAAGCAGTTACATATGACGGTGATGGGTTCCAAGTGGAATTCAATATGTTTTCAAACGGCGGCAATAATTATTCCGCCGAGGTGGATATAACAAACACCGGCTCTAATCCAATTTTAGACTGGGCTCTTGAGTTTGATTTTCCTGATGTTGAAATCACTAATATTTGGAACGGCATCACAGCAGATGCTTCGGGTGATTTTATTATCATCCGAAGCGTTGGGTGGAACGCTGACATTGCACCCCAAGCAACGGTCAGCGTTGGCTTTCAATTCACAGCTGAGGAACCCGGGCTTCCCGAAGCCTTTGAGCTTTGTGAGCCGGTGCTTGAGGCTGTGGAAGATGCCGCGGCAGAGTTCGTCCTCTTGGACAGTTATACCAATACACCCGAGCCAATTCCAACGCCCACAGCCGTTCCTGCCCAGGAGATTAAAGAAATTTGGACAGGCAGCTTAGACTACTCTGTCAGTGACGGCGGGTATCATTACGGCGGCGGCGCGGGCGGCCCGACCGGTAGCACAAACCACCGCTACATGGGACTTGACCTTATAAATCCCAGTGTCAGCTACAAAGCCCTAACCTTAGAATTTGCAAATAACATCGGCGACAGTCTTCCGCCCGGAAGCAAAAAGCTAATCCGGCTCTATGACTTTGACCTGCTGGATGCCGAAGGCGAAGTGCTTTCCGAGGATCTGGGCGGCGTGACACAGACAGCTTACATAGATTTACAGGCCTACAATGGTCTGAATATTGCCAACAACAATTTAGCACACTTCCACAAAAACGGCGACCTTGCCAACGGTCAAGGCACGGTAACACGGATATTTTTAACCCCTGATTTGCCTAATTCTGCCTCTGCGTCAGCTCCAACGTCTATTCCCGCACAAACGCCCACGCCAGCCTCTGTCACAGGCGGCTTCCATGGACAAATTGTCATAACAAACAATGGGAACAAGCCCATTGAGGATTGGTACGTTGGGTTTGATTTCACCGGGAATATTGAAAATGTTGACAGCGGCTCAATAGCAGCCAATGATGATGTTACCTCTGTATACCTGATTCGTGACGGTGGCTTTAACAACACCATAGCACCTAACACAAGCGTAACCGTTACCATTCAGGGTTCGGGCACCGGCTCGTATAATATGACCAATGCCACGGTGTATACCCCTGTGTTCGGGGGCAGCAAAAAAGATAAAGATGCTGATATGATACATACGCTGGAAATTGCAAACGATCTGCAATTTAACGGCACAATCCATCAAAACGGAGAGGTTTGGTATAAGGTCAGGCCGCAGCAAACCGCTGAATATGAAATTATAGTTGATCCCGACACTCTAAACGCATGGGCAGACGTTTTTGACAGTGAGATGATGCCTGTCATCCCTGAAGACGGCGGATTTACGCTTTATAAGGATGAGATTTACCACATACTGCTGGAGCTTGAGGATGTAACATCACCACAGAAGTATACCTGTGTAATAACTCCGAGGGTTGAGAAAATTTCTGAGCATTGGGATTACTATGGGGATTTATTCGAGGAATCACCCAGTCGGTGGATCGCAATTACCCCTGAAATAGATGGGATATATAACTTCGGCTTCGATGACGATGAGGAAGAAATTTCGGTTGCAATATGGGAATCGAACGATGGCTTGACGCAGCTTGTGCCGGACAATGAAGACAATTTAATTTTGCAGTGGGGTACCGTATATTTCATTGAAATCAAAGCTGATACAGAGGAATTCGATTGCTATTCGTATATCCTCACCTTGCAGCTGTTCAACGATGGTGAGGACAACGAGGAAGAGGAATACCCTGATGATGAGGATTACAGCGAGGACGGTCTTGGCCCAGAATTTGAGTTTGACCTTCCGAATGATGAATTCAGCGAGGATTGCTTGATTCCGGAGGCCCAAGAGTATCCATACGCTGTTGCGGCAGGGTGGGATCATACGGTTACGCTCAAGACAGATGGCAGCTTGTGGGCGTGGGGAAATAACGCAAGCGGTCAGCTTGGTGATGGAACCACAGCTCAAGGAGCTGCTCCTGTGCAAATCGGTACCGCGAGTGATTGGGAAACCATGTCAACCGGAAATAATTATACGGTTGCTATCAAGGCGGATGGCAGTCTTTGGTCATGGGGGAATAATACAAACGGTCAGCTCGGCGATGGTACTACCACCTCGCGGACTGCTCCTGTGAGAATCGGTGCCGCAAATGATTGGGCGGTTGTGTCGGCGGGAAATAATCATACAATGGCTCTCAAGACAGATGGCAGTCTTTGGGCGTGGGGAAATAATACAAACGGTCAGCTCGGCGATGGCACAACTACCCAACGGACCGTGCCTGTGCAAATTGGCACCACCAATAATTGGGCAAGCATATCCTCCGGGGGCTCTTATACGGTTGCCGTAAGCAGTATGGGAAGCCTCTGGGCGTGGGGGAATAACGCAAACGGTCAGCTCGGCGACGGCACCACCACCCAGCGGACTGCCCCTGTGAAAATTGGTACCGCAACTGACTGGGAAATTATATCAGCAGGTAATAATCATGTTGTGGCAATAAAGACCAACGGAGAACTCTGGGCGTGGGGGTTTAATGCAAACGGTCAGCTAGGCAACGGAACCACCACCGCACGGACTTACCCTGTGAGGATTGGTACCGCGGCTGATTGGGATGCTGTGTCAGCGGGAAACAGTCATACGGTTGCCATTAAGTCTGACCGGAGCCTTTGGGCATGGGGTTTTAATGTAAACGGTCAGCTCGGCGATGGCACCAACACCTCGCGGACTGCTCCTGTGAGAATCGGTGCCGCAAATGACTGGGGAGCTGTGTCGGCGGGAGGCAATTATACGGCTGCTATCAAATTTGACGGCAGTCTCTGGGCATGGGGAACTAACGCAAGCAGTCAGCTCGGCAACGGCTCCACTGCCAACCAAAATACTCCTGTTCAGGCAAATATTAATTCCGGCACCCCAGGCATGGCCGGGGATGTTGCCCCGGCGTCCTTTGGAACAACACTTGAGGGAATGGATGCGGATGATAATTGCTGCGAAATAGGTCATATAAACGCTACCTTTCCCAATCGCCGCATTACTTTTCGCTCAAACGATAGTAAAGCAAGAATTAGAACACATTCCTGTACAGCAAAGCATTCCGCAACATATAACAGGTGGACATCCGACAATGATGTAGGGCAGGTACAAATAGGCTGGTCTGACATGGAGGATTGGAAGGATAAAGATGCTGTAGTACATTACTTTAGGCACTCAAATGGCACGAATAACACAGGTGTTGACTTTAGGGCTGCTTCAACTTGGTATGCGGTATGGGGACCTGTGCAATTAACAATCAAATACAAGGGTAACGGCCACACCGGAGGCACTGCTCCGGCGGCTCATGCCATGTCCTATAACAGCGGCACAGCATTTAAGGCAAACACCTTCACCAGGGCAGGATTTACCTTCAAGGGCTGGAGTACCACCACCAAGATACAGAGCAATCAGACATATCATCAGCCCGGCTCGCCTATAACGTTTTCCCGCAACACAACGCTCTATGCAATGTGGGAGGGTGAGATTAACTACACAAACCAAGGTGCCGACGGCAGCCCCGCACCCCCTCCGATGAGGACATTTATGACCGGTGAAAGTATAAAGCTCAGCAATCCGACCAATCTTAACAAAATCGGACACACCTTTAAAGGGTGGATAAACCGGGAATTCAATTACAGGTACAAAGACATAGCAATCAAAACCTTCTCCTTCCGCAAAAGCCCGGTAACTCTTGACCCATACTTTGAGCCTAACAAATACACCATAACCTATGCTTCAACCCAGCATACCGAAGGCGAGCCGCCCTCGGAGCAGCCGTTTACCTTCGGCAAGCCGGTCAGTCTGAGAGCACCGAAAACACTGAAAAAGCCCGGCTATAAGTTTGACGGCTGGGATACTAAGTCTAACGGCACCGGTGAGCGTTATAAAGAGAAGACGACGCTCCCGGCCGGGAATATAACGCTGTATGCCATGTGGGCGCCGGATTATGTAACCCTTAAATATGCACGCTCATATGCCACCGGCGGCTCGCCGCCCCCAAGCCAGCAATTCCAGCGCGGACTGCCGGGCAGTGCCGTTGTTGCGCACAACCCGGGCAATCTTGCCCGGACCGGCTACTCGCTCTCGGCCTGGAGAAAGGGGACTACCTCCTACAATTTCGGTGCCTCTGCGACATTTAATTCGGGCGTGACCCTGCACCCGGTCTGGTCTCCCGAGCCGTATACCATTACCTTCCATGCCAACGGCGGCACCGGGCCTGTGCCCTCCACCCAGAATTATAAATATAAAGTAAAATTCACCCTCAGGGAAAAGCCTGCCGGCCTGAACCGCCAGCATCACACCTTTAAGGGCTGGAACGTACTCGCCAAGCCCAGGGACGACAAAGGCAAAAAGGTCAATGGCAGCAAGCTCTTCAAGGCCGGGGGCCTGGTCAGGCTCAGCGGCGAAACAGACCTGTACGCCCAATGGGAGGCCAATAAATATACTATTAAATACCACAAAAACGGCGCGACAAAGGGCTTGACACCCAAGAGCCAGAAAATTCTGTATCCATATACAAGCTACAAAGTGCAGGGTCAGCATACCCTGCAACGCCCCGGGTACAAATTTACAGGCTGGAGCACAGCCCCCAGCGGAACCGCCGCATATCAGCCGGGGGACAGTGTTCCCCAGGCCAATACAACCCTGTATGCTGTGTGGGAGGTAGACCCAAACAGCAACTACGTAAGATACCAACCGAATGGCGCGACCGGCCCGCCTTATAAGCAGCTTTACGACCCGGGCGTCTCGTTTACTCTCCCCTCTGCCAACGATTTTTCCCTCTGGACATACGAACACAGAGAGTTCACCGGCTGGCATACCTCACGAAGCGGCACCCCCATAAAATACCCAGACCCCCCCGGCGGGCAGTCGGTAACCTACGCCGGCGGGGAGAGGGAGCTGTTTGCTAGGTGGAGGAAAAAAGAGTATTTTTTAACCTACAATGGTAATGCCCCTAACGTCAGCAATGTTCCGGGAGTAAAGAAGGGAACGGCGTATAGCTCGGTTACAATTGACCGCGCTAGAAATATGCAGCGCGATAACTATGTTTTCTTAGGCTGGAATACTGAAAGCAACGGCACCGGTATCTGGTATGGGCGAAAGCTGGGACAGAGGAGAACCATCAGCCTTACAGGGAATACAACTCTATACGCAATTTGGCAGCGCACTAAAGCCATTTACGTTCTGCCGGGATATATGGGTTCAGAGCTGTATGATAATAATGGCTCTGGTGATAAGCTCTGGTTTAGTATTTGGCACAATGCCGGTTTATTTGTTGGAGGTAATAAAAATAAATTCATACAAGACCAATGGGGCAATCCCGGGGTTTTAGACGTTGACCGTAGCAGGGACGATTTTGGAGCTAGGGACACATATGGAACATTGGTGGAGATATTAAAACGGCGTTTTGATGTTTCAAACGGCGGAGAATATGATGTCATTTTCTGGCCATACAATTGGCTCGGAGATTTAAACGACAGTGTAACCAAGCTTGAAAATCACATTAATCAACAAAATTATGAAAACGTAACCTTTGTTACCCACAGCACAGGGGGGCTGTTAGCGTCGGCGTATATTGCCAGGAGCAATTTAAATAGGGAGAGGGTGGATAAGGCTATACTGATTGCAGCTCCGCTTTTCGGCACGTATGCGTCTATTTTTCCAATAGAAAGGGGGGATAGTAGAAAGCTTCTTGAAAGCTACGGTGGTCTTTTTGGGGTGGCACAGCAGATTTTAATGGATGCCCTTACAAATGCTAATTGGATAAAGGATTGGGCGCATAATTCGCCTACCACTTACCAACTTTTGCCAAGCACTGAATATTTACAGCATCACCCATTGCAACACATCAAAATAGGTGTGGCTAATCCCAATGTTTCAACCGCTTCGGGGTTCTATTCAGTTCTGAACGGAAGCGGCAACATGAACAACAACCTGACAA
>WRLU01000043.1 GCA_009777475.1 Oscillospiraceae bacterium
TCTCCCCCGCGAGTTTAGTCTGGGACGTCACGGGGAAGGAATATACATCGCCGTGTCCATCTGAGATACGGAATGTGATGGTAAATACCCCCGGAACAATTGCGTTCCAGATTGCAGTAAGTGTGATATCGCCGGAGACCGGGGAGATGACTGCGCTTGCGTTGTATGTTCCTGACAGGGCTCCCGAAGCTGTCCAGCCGCCGAAGGCATGGGTAGGCGTATCTGCCAGGGGACCGAGGACGGTATGGCTGCCGCCGTCTGTCACGGTTACGGTGGCGGGTACAGTGCCTAACGCACCGCCGTTGGCGTTGTAGGTGATGGTGTGGTCAGCAGGGAGAACAGGTACCCATACTGCGTAGAGGTTTACATCGCTAGTTACTGTTATACTATGCGATGAACCCGAGGCATAAACAACCGCACTGCCACTGGAAGTTGCCCATCCCTGGAAGCTGAATCCAGCTCTCGAGGGTGTGGTGCTGGGGATAGTGTAGCTGCTGCCGGACGTAATATTCGTGGCATTCGAGGGCAATCCAGTAACCCCGGTGCCTTCGCCGTGGTAGGTAACTGTGTACTTGGGAACAGGAATTACCGGGACTACAAAGATGTTATCTGAAGAGTACTGGGTTAATGTGTGAGATGCTCCTGTACATGCTCCAACCGGGCAGGTATGAGATACGGCTCCATCCTGAATATAATTGGCAGGAACGCTTACCTTGCTGGTTATCTCACTCATGGTTATGGCATCGCCGATAAACTTGTCATCATTAAACGGCTGGCTCAAAACAACCGTGCCGTCCGGCAGACGATATTGAATAGTATAAGTTGCCTTATAAAGAATCTCGCCGTAAACCTCAAATTGACCGAGCCAAGCATTGCCGTAGTTCCAATCCCAGTTGCCACCGTTATCCCCTAGCCAATTCTGGGTGCCTCCTGAGGTTGCATCATGGGAGATTACCCTTACATAACGTATTGGTCTTCCAACGCTGATCGGGTCAATAGTCTGAGTCCAGTTATTTGAAGAATTAAAGTCATAATACTGTTTATTAACAACAGTTTCCCAGCCTGTAACACCAGTTCCGTTTGCATTAGCGGCAGTCCACTGACCGGCAAATCTATTGCTGTGAGTGGTGCCGGTTACGCCGTTGTCTGTTCCCACCTGAATGGTGAACGCCATACGCTGGGATGCCGCATTGCCATCGTAGTTGCGCCAGCCTGTTTTCAGCACGACCCTGCCTATATTAACATCAGCACCTAGGTCTATTGCCAAGGTTTGGTTCCTTCCGGCAGGCTGCCATTCGGGGTATCCGTTAGGAACTGGCGCACCCTGATCTGCTGGAAGCCCGCCTGCGGAACCTTCGCCTCCGCTGCCTGTGTTGTTCTTCCAGGTGCCATTGAGAGCACCTTGGCAATGAGCATTCCGGCACTGTGTGTGCAACTGTACTCCGTCTTGGGGATTTGTACCCGCGCCGCCATAATTCGAAGGTCTGTCCCAAGTTACTCCAGGGTCGGGATTCCTCCAGGAGCCGGAAGCCCAGCATCTGTGACCAGATCTGGTTCTCGCCGCCAAGTTCTCAACAGCACTTCCCGTTAACTCTACAACCTTCACAGGTATATAGTGATTTCCGCCTATGAAATTCGGACCTGTGCCGTTAAGCACAAAGTTTGAGATAGTGTAAGTTGTGTCACGAGCAAATCCGCCGGGAAGCATAAGCATATTCAGTACATCTGCTGCCAAGACCGTTGAGTTCAGCTCTGCCTCATGAGGGTTGCCGCTGAAGGAAATCTCTGTGGCAGGGTCAGCCGCATCAAGGCGGTAGCTAATGTAATATGTAGCCCTTGGCACGACTGGAATCGTCAGGATATATGGGGCAGTCCCGCCGCTCAGGGTTACGCTTGCGGTGGATGCCGCGGCAGTCGGTATGTAGCCTAATGCGGCAGCATGGGTTTTTACGCTGGATTCAACATCGGCGTAGTTAATAGTGAAGCCTTCAAAGCTATTGAATATGGGACTCGTCCCAACAGGAGTGCCGCTGTGTACATATTGTATTTGGTATTGTGTTGGGGTGCCAACAGGAACAATTTCAGATTGGCCGTAAACCCAAACGTTCTGAACGCTAACATCGCCGTTAGTAAACTGGAACCGCAGATACCTTGCCTGAGTCTCAGGCGGCACGGCAATAAACATCCCGGCATTTGCACCGTTGCCGAAAGGACTATTATTGTAAAGGTGTGGTGAAACTTGAGTATATCCGGTTCCGGCGGTACCGCTGGTGCCTCCGCTGGTACCGCTTGCCGAGAGTGCCGTGGCTGCACTGGAGGCTAGCATTATGTTGCCGCCTGTCCCGCTTGTTTGTATGACCACATAGCGGACCTTCCTGACTGATCCTAAGTCAACACCGAGTATTCTGCGGTCGTCATTGCCTCCTGAATTCCAAGGCAGAGAAGCCGCTGCCCATGAGCCGGTACTGGTGCTTGACAGTGTAGATGCGGGGATAAGATTTGTACCCTGCACAGGATTTGGCGCACCTATAAGCTCCCCATCCTGCCCCCAAACCTGAATTTCGTATACCTGCAGGGGATTAGGATTAGAACCGCCGTTTTCCATACCAAAGTAAAAATACCTGAGGGAGGTGGGTACACTTCTGGAAATCTCAAAGCTTGCATTAGATGATTCACTCCAGTCGGAAGAGTTCAGATTCCAACCGGTGCCTCCGATGTTGATGTTGTTGCTGGCATCTCCGCTAACGCTGGCTAAGTCTAAGTATTGGTTAGCGGCTGTGCCTGTAGTCGGATGTCCGGTGTGTTGTTGCAATGCGGGTGCCGCGCTCGTTCCAACACGCACGGTCATTGCAAAGCGGTCTGAACGATTGGCTCGGAATACAATTTTGCTCACCGGATAATCCTTACCAAGGTCAACACCAAAGAAAGCATGGTTGTTGCCGCCGCTCACGCTCCAAGAGGTGGTGGGGCTGCCGTCAAGTATTCGCATGATGTTGCTTGAGGCACCTGTTGCGGGGATTGCATTGGCACCAGAGCCTTGGGCGGTGCTGCTTCCGTTGGTTTGGTCGTGCTTAACCCAAGGGCTGCCGTAGTAATGAGCCAGGTTAATTGTACGCAACCCCAAATCGGCGGAATTCGCCGCTAACGCTTCATTTACCCCCACGTAATCCCTGAGGGGCAAAAGCCCAGCCAGCATTAGCACCCCTAGCATCAGGGCGCACAGCCTTTTTGTACGTTTTGTCATTTTCATTTTAATGACCTCCTTTTTCATCTGGCATCCGTAGATAGCCTTCGGTTCATTGGCGTGGGAAATCCTTCTCCCACTAGAACACACTGTAAGTATACTATATAATATCCGGTGGCACAATGGACATTGTGCCACAAAATTAGCAGTCTCTTTTGTGCAATTCGCCGAAAAGAGACAAAGGGAGAGGAGTTGTTCAGGCTTGAACAGGGCATGGCGGAGGCTTGCCGAATTTATCCGGCATGTAAAGGAACGCGATTCTATAGGTTTGGCGGCGAAAACCGCGTTTTTCTTTTTGATTGCGCTCTTTCCGCTTTTAATTATGGTTGGCTGGGTTTTGGAAATTGCCCAAATACCAATGGGGGAGCTGGAGGGGCTTCTCCCGATGGGGTTCATGGGGCTGTTCGAGCAGGAGCGGGGTGCCGCCGCACTGCCCATGCGGGGTCCGGTTCCCGCCCTGCTTACCCTCTGGGGTGCCTCGGCAGGGGTCTGGAGCCTGATGAAGGGCGTAAACAAAGCCTACAGCGGTAATCGGCTTTCCTCACCCAAGGCGCGTATTATGGCAATTGTATTCACAGTCGGTTTTCTAGCCGCTCTTTTCTGGACACTGATTGCGATAAGCAGGGAGGCTAAGGCTTTAACTGTCCCGGCTTCAACCTTCATGCTGCTGTTTGCCCTGTATGCCTATACCCCGGGCATGCGCCCCCGCCTTGCGCGTTCCTTTTGCACGGCATTGGCAGTCAGCATCTGCTGGGTTGCCCTATCGCTTGGGTTTGAGTGGTATATGCGCTATTTTTCAAATTATAACGCCCTATACGGAAGCTTGGGGGCTTTTTTAGGCTTGAGCCTATGGGTATTTGCCATTTGCGCTGTTATCATCCTGGGTGCGGAAATAGGTGCCTTTTGCTCAAGGCATAACAGCTAAAAAAAGGCCTCATTTTCCGGTTTGCCCGAAAATGAGGTCCTTAAAAAATTACATTAGACCATTACAGCCTCAGAGGGCAACGGAAGCATAAGTCCCTGCCACTGGCTGGCATTGCACTGGCCGAAGGCGTTGGAGCCGGACGCCATAACGGAGCCATCGGAACGCAGCCCGACAACATGGCTTTCGCCCGCCGATACGGCAACAATGTCACGCCAGTAGGAGACATTGGGGGCGTAGCCGTATTTTCCGGTAACGGCGATAACTGAACCGTCCGTACGTAATCCCAGGACAAGGTGACCCCATGCCGATATGGCGGATATATTCCGCCAGGAGGACATTTCCCGCCGTATGGAGGTATTGCCGGCAACAACCACCCTGCCGTTTTCCGTTAAGCCCACAGTATAGCCGTTTCCGGCGGCAACGGCCGTAATACCGCGCCACCGGGAAACCGAGCACTGGCCGTTGGTATTATCGCCGGCGGCAACGGCTTTGCCGTTTGATTTTACTCCGGCAACGTGGAAAGCACCGGCTGAAATCGCTTTAATTTCACGCCAGCCAGATACGTCTATGCTGGGGTTTGTGGTTACGGCAGTGCCGTTTGAACGCAGCCCGGCAGAAAATACATAAGCTGATACGGCAACAATTTCGCTCCAGGCCGACACATTGCACTGTCCTGCCGAGTTGTCGCCTATTGAGAGCACCCTGCCATCGGAACGCAGACCAAGGAGGTAGCCGAATCCCCCGGATACCGCGGCAAGACCCGACCAGTCAGTGTCACAGCCGGTAATAAGGGCTCTGCCGTCAGATTTTAGTCCTATAGTGTGGAATCCTCCGGCGGAAAGCGTTTCCCCGCCGGGCTGGCAGCACGAGGAAACGACATCAGGCGATGTGCCGGGAACCCTATCATAATCGGCGAAATCGCCGGCCTGCTCGGGCTCGGCTTTCCCTGAATCAATACGGTAATAATATGCGTACCCATCAGCAAAGACAATGAAGTCGGCGCGTACCCGGTCATAAAAACACACAATTTGCTTGTTTAAATTCACGGCAAGCTTCAAAAGCTCCTTGAATTGAATCACTCGGGTAGGCTTGCGCTCCGATACATCAAGAGGATGCGCCGAGACGCTAATTTCATCGGAGTATTTTTTGAGCAGATATTTTACCTCTCGCAGATACCTGTCGCTATCCCGGATGATGCCGCGTATGCAGATGGCAAAGCCTATGGAGCAAAGAGCTACCCAGATAACCAAAAGTCCGGTTGTAAATAAATGTGGGGCCATAAATCCAGAATTAGGCACTGATATGCTGAAATCGCTCTCGCCTGTCTTATCGATGTCATACACCTCAATAGTGAGTGGTACTTTAACTCCGCGAGTTAATACCTCCTCTGCATCACCGATACGCATATGGTAGGTGAATTCGAGCAAAAGCTCTGCCCCAAAGCTGTGGGATTCCCTAGTGACAACCTCCTGGCGTTCCATCTGCTCTAACTGACGCTCCACAAATTCTCTGTAGCTTTTAATGTGCCGCTTGGGCTCAAGCCGATATACCCCGCCCGGCTGATCCTCAGCCGATCCGTCCCAGTAAATGTATCCGTCGGCGGCCCGGCCCTCCATGCTCTTGACCAAGGTATTCTGCTCGTTGACAAGAGGATTGGTGTTATTGTCGGACCCGCGCTGGTGTTTGATGTGGAGCTTTTCGGTAACGGTATATTTCCAGGATATGTCTGTTGCATCAAAATCTGCCGAAAAGGTATTTTTAACGTCAATATAGTCGGTATAGGACATCAGATAGTGATTATGCGGGGGGCGTTCGGATTTGTCAAAAACCTTGTTTTCGAGGTAATACACCCCAAAGCTTACATCGTTCGTCCCTTCTGCGACAATTATTTCGGGTGGGAGGGAGAGTGCGCGAAAATGCTCCGCTATATTCCCTGCTGTAAGGGCAAGGGCAAGAACGCAGGCAAGTGCTAAAAAAATGAAAATTATTCTAGCCTTCATTCCGCTCATTGCCATCTCTCCCTTAACGTTATTCGTGTTGCCCACTACTGCCCTAATATTGCCCTGGCTATAAGCGCAGGCCATCCGATAAAGGGTATGTACGATTGTGTTATTCCCGAAACCTGGCTTGCCTCCACAGGGGCAGGGTCTGCTTTATCATTGGCATCGCCCTGGGTTATATAGACACGCCCGCCCGATTGGTTATAGCGGAAGTCTATTACTCTGTGTACAATTTCCGCGCCGTCCTTCTCAAAGTGGATTACATCGCCCTGTTTAATGCCGTCAAATATTTTGTCCTGGGGGATCTTTTTTATTAAAACAATGCTTCCGCGGTCAAAGCCATTTTCACCCTTCATGCTTGAGGTTAGAACAACAGACGGAAATATGGGAAAAAGCCTCAAAAAGAATGTAATGGTAAGTGTAATGACAACGGCGGCTACAGCATAAATGGAAACCGACTGTGCCTGATATCTTTCCTGGCGTTTTTTTCTTTGCGCCGACTTTCCAGTCCGGTCGGTCATATTGGCGGAATAAACAATTGCTGCAACAATTACACACCCGGTTGATATAATGCCGTAGGCAACCATAGGGACATCGGGCAACACCGGGGAAAAGATCGGGGGTAACGACCAAGCCGCCCTGACAAAAACAAGCGACCTCAAGGAACCTTCATATGCCATATAAACAAGCAGAGCGTTGAGAATGAATGCCGGAAAAACCGAGGAAAAAAACAGAGGAAGAACATCCTCATATGCTATAGGGAAGGCACCGCGCAAAACGTCAAGATGTATATATGTAAAGACGAGAGTTGAAAGAACCGCTATCAAATCCCTGGTGCCGCGAGGACAAGCTCTGATAATTTTCAGCCTCAGGGTTTCGAGTGCCAAAATGGGGATAGCGTAAATCCAAATATAACTAGGGATAACTGAGAAACCGGGGAGCATGACGTTTTTGCCTGCTCCGAACAGAAGGGCAGTTATTAGCAAAATGCCTAGATGACATATGGCAAAAAGCCCGCCTAAGAGGGATGATTGCTTGCCCTTGGGTACAGGGTGTCCGTCCTTTCCCATAAAAATTAGGAACACGATAGGCAGGATGACATAAGCAAGCACACGAACCTGATAGTATAGCTCCAACAGCCTGCCAGGAAGAAAAAAGAGTACGGATTGAACTGAAACCAGTAAGCCAAGCACAACGAGGATCAGGGCAAGTCTTGAGCTTTTCAATCTACCCACACCCCCAAAGATCTGAGCTACAATTGGCATACCGAGCCGTACGCACGGACAGTATACACAAAACAGAGAAATCTGTCAACACGAAAATTTTTACATTATTGCCAGGAAGCAAATGACTGTTGTGCCTGCTCCCTGTGAGCTTTCAATTTCAACCCTGCCGCCATGGTGCTCGGCTGTATGCCTTACGATAGACAACCCTAGCCCTGTCCCTCCAGTTTTCTTTGAGCGGGATTTGTCTGCCCTGTAGAATCGCTCAAATACACGGTCGTGATGTTCCTCGGGAATACCAATTCCGGTATCGGACACCGCTATTTTGCACATTCCGTTTTCACGTGAAAGCTCAATGGTCACGCTACCGCCATCTTGGTTATATTTAACTCCGTTTTCAATTAGGTTGTACAGCAGCTCTTCTATCATCCGGCGATTTGCCGAAACCGTAAAGCTTTCGCCCGACAGATGAATTTTAACTCCCCGCTCATTATCCTTTAACGCATCGACCACACCTTGGGCAAGTGCGTATAAACTAAAGGGTATCCCTCCTTTGTCGGCCTTGCCTTCATCGAACTCAGATAGCTTGATTATGTCGTTAATTATTTCGATAAGTCCCCTTGTTTGAGCGGAAATTTTCTTAGCGAATCCTGTTATGTCTTGTTTTTTTGCCATGCCTGATTCAATCATTTCCGCCAGTGCCGAAATGCTTGTCAGCGGGGTTTTAAGCTCGTGGGATACGTTTGCGGAAAACTCGCGCCTTTGTCTTTCAGCCTTAAGACGCTCGGTAACGTCAACAAAGAGGATAACGGCACCGCTTATTTCTTCAGCCATAGCTACAGGATCAAAATGAACATTGTAAGTTTTACCCGCCCATTCAAAAACGATCTCTGAATTTATGCCGGAAAGACACTGCCGGACATTTTGCTGAAAATTCAAATCCCGGCATATATGCAGAATATTCTGTTGCTTTATATCCCCAAAAACATCTGACAAGACCTTATTTACGCTCAAAACAATACCATTTGAATTGATAAGGATAAGACCCTCCCTCATGTTTTCGGTAATGACAGATATAGTGTCGGCGCGGCTTTTCAGAGCCTCCAACTGTTCTTGGAATTCTTGCTCTTGCCTGCCAATAAGCCTTGCTATCGGTATTAATTCCTCACATTCTGTTTCTCCTGGTGGGGTATCTATACAAAAGCCATTGATCAGCCCAGCTATTTTTCTCATAATCCGGCGGGTAAAGAGCAATGGGAGGTTACCCAGGGACAACATGATGCAGATAAATGCCCATGGGATAATGTCGCCCCGAATCTCAGGGAATGCACCCGCAAACACTATTATGAAAATGAGTGAGGTCAGCAAAATAGTCGAAAACACCCCACTGAAAATATATCTTTTCAAAATCATCAGACCCTCCCGAAAACTAAAACGCGGATGCATAATTGATGGTTTTGCCGCCTTTATCCGTTGGCAGAAAGACCGGGTATCCACCGCAAGTCAATTTCCGCGGGACTCTAATTTTCTTTCAGGCTGTATCCAACATTTCGTATAGTTTGTATGTACACTCCGGCTTCTTTCAATTTTTGCCGTAATGAACGTATGTGCATATCAAGGGTTCGGCTCTCGCATTCAAAGCTATAGCCCCATACCGCTTCCATGATTTTGTCCCGGCTCAAAGCCAATCCGGAATTCAAAGCCAGATAACCAAGCAACTCGTATTCTTTGAATGTCAGATTTACTTTATTGCCGCTGACAGTAACCTCGCGGCATTCATTGTCTATTTTTAACACGCCTAACACAAACTGCCCATCCGGCGGTGGGACGGACACCGAACGCCTCAAAATGGCTTTTACGCGGGAAATCAGTTCCATCACACCAAAAGGCTTTGCTATATAGTCATCCGCACCCATATCCAAGCCTTTGACCTTATCAAACTCACTACTTTTTGCCGTTAGCATAATAATGGGAAGGCTTTTTGTCCTGGAATCTGAACGCAGGCGCTTGAGGACAGACAGGCCATCTTCGCCCGGAAGCATAATATCTAAAATAGCAAGATCTGGTGTGTCCGTTTCTGCCCGGGCAAAAAAATCTGCTCCGGTTTCAAAGCCCTGTGTTTCAAAACCTGCTAAATTGAGGGCATACAGAACAGCCTCGCGGATGTTTTCATCATCCTCAACAATATAAACCTTAGGCATACAGCCCTACCCTTTGTTGTGTTTTCCCGTTATGGAAAACACAACCCAGCCGGCTATATTTACGGCATGGTCGCCGATGCGCTCAAAATACTTTGCCACCATCATCAGATCAATTACCTGTTCGCCATCGGCATTTCCGGTGCGTACATTTTCTATACAATCGTTTTTAACTGCCATAAACAGCTCGTCAACCTTGTCATCGGCTTCAATTACGGCCTTAGCTAAAGACAAATCCTTCCTTACGAAGGCGTCTATGCTTTGGGTTACCATTTTTGCCGTTATATCTGCCATTTTAGGTATGACCTCTAATTTTTTAACATATTGGGTTCTCGCCAAAAGCAAGGTGATCTCCGATATGTCTGTAGCCTGATCGCCTATACGCTCCATATCGGTAATCATTTTCAATGCGGCTGAAACCAGCCGGAGGTCTTTGGCTACCGGCTGCTGTTGCAAGAGTACCTTAAGGCAGAGTGACTCAATATCCTTTTCTTTCTGGTTTATTTCTTCATCAAAGGCAATCGCCTTCTTTGCCAGCTTGACATCCTTTTTCTCAAGCGCATCTGTTGCCATTGAAATCGACTTTTCAATCAGAGACCCCATTTCAATGAGCATATCATTTATTTTCACGAGTTGTGCTTCAAACTTGTTTCTCATTATCCAAACCTCCCTGTAATATAATCTTCACATCGTTTATTCCTTGGCATGGAAAACAGCTGCTCGGTACTATTGTACTCTACCATTTCGCCAAGCAGGAAAAATGCTGTTTTATCTGAAATACGAGTTGCTTGCTGCATATTGTGGGTTACAATGACTACCGTGTACTTTTTCTTCAGTTCTACGACTAAATCCTCAATTTTAGCTGTAGAAATAGGATCCAAGGCACTGGTCGGCTCATCCATGAGCAAAACCTCCGGTTCTACCGACAAAGCCCTGGCAATACACAACCTCTGCTGCTGCCCACCCGATAAAGAAAGCGCGGATTTTTTCAACCTATCCTTGCACTCATCCCAGATGGCGGCATTGCGGAGAGATTTCTCCACTATGTCGTCAAGAGTGTGCCTGCTCTTTATGCCATGGGTACGCGGGCCGAAAGCTATGTTGTCATAGATGCTCATGGGAAAGGGATTTGGCTTTTGAAAAACCATTCCGACTCGTTTACGGAGAAGGTTTACGTCCATATCGCCGTATATATTCTCTCCGTCCAACAATAGCTGGCCTGTAATTTTACAGTTCTCTATCAAATCGTTCATCCGGTTCAGGCTTTTGATCAGGGTGGATTTACCGCAGCCTGAAGGACCAATAAAAGCTGTAATTTTGTTGGCTTCTATATTCATGTTAACGTTCTTCAATGCCTGAAAATCGTTATACCACAAATCCATTTTTTCTATATTGAATTTCTCCATAAGCTTCACAACCCCTTTTAATATCCCTAGTTATCATGTATGGCTGTTTATGTCCCTCTTGTTATTCTTTTCGCCAGCAGACCCGACAAGGTATTTATGCCGATGACCACAAATAAAAGAATGACTGCTGTTGCGTATGCTTGCCCTGTGTACAAGCTTTCTCCCGCCAGCGAATACATATGCAGAGATAGGGTTCTGCCTGACGAAAACAGCCCATCTGTCATAATAGGGGAGTTGCCCAAGGTGTAGATTAAGGCGGCGGTTTCCCCAACTATCCTTCCTACCGACAGGATGACTCCCGCCAAAATACCGGGTCCGGCAGCAGGAAGCACAATCTTAAATACCGTGCGGAGTCTTCCCGCCCCTAAGCCAAACGAGCCTTCACGGTAACTGTCGGACACAGACTTCAGGCTTTCCTCAGTAGTTCGCATAATCAGAGGCAAAATCATAATAGCAAGCGTACAGCTTCCCGCAAGCAGCGACTTGCCCCAGCCCAGCCAAACAACAAAGAAAATTGAGCCGAATATACCATATATTATAGATGGTATGCCGGACAGTGTTTCGTTCATCATTCGTACCAGCTTGACAAAGCGGCTGCCCCTCCGAGCATATTCGACCAAATATATGGCCGAAAAAACACCAAGCGGAACGGCGATCAGCAACGACAAAGCAACGACCAGCATGGTTGTGATTAGGGCAGGAAACAGCGAAGCATTTTGACTGGTATATTTCAGTTCAAAAAGCGATGGGCTGATATGCACTATACCGTTGACCAAAATGTGCCATATCAAAAACAGCAGCACAGCGAATGTGAGGGCGGCAAATAGCCATGTCATAACCCACAGGAGCAGATCGGCCTTTTTCTTTCGGAGGAGGGTTTTTACAGCCTTTTTCATTAGCCCTCCCTCCTTTTTAGTGCTGAAAACAGAAGATTTATTATGAGTATAAATATAAACAGCACAACTCCGGTGGCAATCAGTGCCTCCCGGTGCAATCCCTCAGCATATCCCATCTCAAGAACTACATTGGCAGTCAGTGTACGCACACCTTTCAAAAACTCCCCCGGCGTACGCAAAACAGCTTGGTTGCCGGCTACCATCTTAACCGCCATAGTTTCCCCTATAGCACGACCAACGCCCAACACAACCGCCGCCATAATGCCCGATTTGGCAGCAGGAACAATCACGCCGAACACAGCGCGTTCCCGGCTGGCACCCAGTGCCACAGCCCCCTCGTAAAGTTCGCCCGGTACGGCCCTGAGGGAGCTTTCAGTTATTCCAATAACCGTTGGCAGTATCATAATGCCGAGCAGAATTGAAGCGGTCAGGATGCTGCTGCCGTTGCCCCCAAATAATTCCCTTACGAGGGGAACAATAATCACCATTCCAAAAAAACCGTATACTACCGAGGGAATTCCGGCTAATAAGTCAAGCGCGGGTTTAAGTACTTTGTAAAGAGGCTTAGGGCAAACCTTAGCCATAAAGACCGCTGCGAATATGCCTATAGGCACACCGAACAAGATAGCCCCCGCCGTTACATAGAGGCTGCCGATAATCATGGGAAGTATGCCAAAAGAGGGTGGTGAGTCGCCTGGCTTCCATTCGGTGCCGAGCAAAAAATCAAATATTCCGATTTTGCCCGCACCCGGCAACCCTCCGGCGAACAAAAACACACATATCAACCCTACCGCCAAAATGGCGGTCAGGGCTGATATGATGAAGATTGCACGCATAACACGCTCTTTTGCTATCACGAAATCTCACTCCAGATGTTAAGCTCGCCTACATAGATGCTTTTTACCTGCTCGGAGGTAAGCCCATTTATCGGGTTGTCCCTGTTGACGATCACGGCAATGCCGTCTGTGGCAATTTCGATTTCTATAAGCTCTTCAAGCTCGGCATCCTTGAGTGCGCGGCTTGCCATTCCTATATCACAGGTGCCGCTGATGGTATCAGTCATACCTGCGCTGGAATCTGTTTCGTCAATAACAATCTTGGCACCGGTGTTGATGGCCTCATATGCTTCAACCAAGCTCTGCATAAGCGGCGTAATTGAAGATGAGCCTCCAATGGTTATCTCCCCGGAAAGCCCCCCGCCATTATAGGCAGGCATATCGTCAAGCGGGATACAGCTTTCGGCTACTACTTCCTGACCTTCGGCGGAAAGGATAAAGTCAATAAAATCCTTGGCAAGCCCGGTAGCCTCACCCTTAGTGGCAATGTTGAACGGACGCTGTATTCCATAGCTACCGTCTTTAATATTCTCAACAGTAGCCATGGCACCATCGATTTCCAAAGCCTTAACGGTGTCGTTGAGAGAGCCTAGCGAGATATAGCCGATAGCATAGGGGTTATTGGCGACACTGGTCATCATAACGGCGGTTTTGTCCGCAATGTCGGCCTCTGCAGTTGTTTTGTCTGTTTTGTTGCCGTCATCGTCTGTTTCCTGGACACCGAACAGCTCAATGAAAGCACCGCGGGTACCGCTTCCGTCTTCGCGGGACACAACGGAGATTTCACTGTCGAACCCGAAATCAACTATTTCTTCAACATCGGGAATATCCGGTGAAGTCTCCTCGCCAACAGGCTCAGGACTCGGGGAAGCGCAGGCACCCAGTGACAGCAGGAGCATCAGGGAAAGCAACGCAGCGGTGATTTTCTTCATGTTCTTTTCCTCCTAAGAATTTTATTTTATTATTTGAGATCTCGGCCATAGTATACATAGCAAATGTAAAATCGAAATACAGCTTTGCGTAAAATCTATGTAAATAAAAATGTAAAATGCTTCCTTCGGCAGAGGCTGAAAAAAGTCAGCCCTCTCTATTTCACCGTAACCCTGAACACCTTAGAGGCCCTGTTCTTCTTCGTTTTCCCTACAGTGTGGGTGACACGGCAGCGGTAAAATTTTCTGCCTTTTTTCTTTGTGGAAGGCTTGTAGCTT
>WRLU01000044.1 GCA_009777475.1 Oscillospiraceae bacterium
TGGTGACGAAATCGCCCTTGACATGAATGGGAATAGTGTGGTAAGCTCTTACACACACGGCAACAAGCTGATACAGTCATCGGCATACGGCTGGTATCTGTATAATGCCCATGGTGACGTGGTGCAGCTGGCTGACGACAGCGGAGCCGTAACGCACGATTACGAGTATGACCCCTTCGGGAACGAGAGGGTAAGTAATGCCAGCGAGAATCCGTACCGGTTCTGCGGGGAGTATTATGATGTCGAGAGTGGGTATGTGTACCTCAGGGCGAGGTACTATGACCCGGAGTTGGGGCGGTTTGTGAACGAGGATCCGGCATTGGATGGAGACAACTGGTATGTTTACTGCGGGAATGACCCGGTGAATAATGTTGACCCGAGTGGACTTCTCGCATTCCCGGCACAAATTCATAATCAGGTTGTTGCCTGTGGAAGGAGCAGACTATAAATTATAAAATAGGTTGGGGGCGGGCTGATTTAATACGCAACAACGGTGAAATATGGGATGTTAAACGAGATAAACCAACACAAATAGCTGCTGGTGTTAAGCAGGTTGAAAAATACAAAACAGGCAAATGGAAAAAACTTCCTAAGCAAACGCTTAAGATTGGCGGAAGTTTTGTTAAGGTTGGATGGTTTACAACAAAAATCAACATTACCACATATTATGTATCATATCGCAACGCAGGAAAAGGAGTTATTGCATATGATTATTATAAGATGGAAAGGGACTGGAAAGCTGTTGCTAATGCCGTTGTTACTGTTGCCGTGGTCGCAGGAGCTACGGTTTTAATAGTGAAAACAGGAGGAGCCGCAGCACCGGTTTTAGTTCCTCTTATGAGGTTCGCATGATGATGAATTATCTTGTGAAAAAGTATAAAGATTTCTGTAAAAGCGAGTTTGGCCAATATGGATTCAAGTGTTATCGAAACTATCATTATAGAGTCATAAATGATGTGTTTCAGAGTTTCTACCTTCATCGTTCCGTTAGCGGCATGGATTGTACGGTTGAATTTTTAATCGCTCCTTTATGCCGTGAAGAACCGATTAAAAAAGACACTTGCGGTATTTACCATCTGAAAACTTTTGAAGGGGACTTCTCTTGGTTTCCGTATGACAGAAATTCAGAGAAAAGCATGGATTCATGCGTTCTTGATATGGTAAAATACATGAACAAGTATTTAATGCCCTTTTTTGAACGCGGGAACTGCTGCAAGAGTGCATACGATGTGATAGCGGACTTTTTAAGGAAAGCATTTGCACTTTTTGAAACACATGAGCATAGTGAGACTATGCTACTGACCCACATTGACCCTTGCATACCGTTAAAGAATGGTGACTACGTTAAATGCTATGAACACTATAGGGCATGGGAATCCGATTGGTTGACTGATTACGAAACAGATATGGCTGTGTCCGGTTCCGATTCTGAATATGACGCTGAACACAAGAAAAAAATAGAAAAAGAGTTGGCTCAGCTAAGGGAAATGATTATGCGTATTTCTGGGCGAGATATGGACTTCATATCTAATTTTATTGAAAATAACGAAATACGTAACCTTCAAAACTTAGGTTTAAACTGATGGTAAAGATCAAGCAGCGCATGCCAAGTGTAACGTTGCCAATTTGAAAAAAAGGCATACTGTATCTGATTACTATGTAAGTAGTGCCACAAGCTTCACGAAGTCATGGAATGGTATTGAGATGTATTCTGTCTATAAAAATCCTCAAAAGGATGTTGATACTGTCATTATAAGCGAACATGGAAATACCACCTTTGTCGCAGGTATGAACTTGGGTGCATTAAAATATAAAAAATCGGAGGTGCGTTTGGTGTTTCATTTTGATCAATAATATGAGGAGACGTGCCGATATGAGAAAGGAAACTGCAATTTTTGGGGGAACAATTTTTCTAGTTGTTCTGTTCATTTTTCTGAAACACATTTTGTTGTGGGGAGGCGTATATCCGGGAAAATGGTCGTTAAACATCAGAGAAAATAAGGAAATTAAGTTTTTGTTGCTTAATTTAATGAAGGATGAACATTCAAATCTTTTTTCAGCGGATGAGAATCGGCTGTATACGGAGGAATATATCCAAGAGTATAGGGCGTTATGTGAAACTACGACAGCAAGGAGTTTCTTTGTTTCGGTCAACTCAAATTTCATGAAGTCCGTAGAAAAAACAGCTGAAAATAAATACACAGCGGTTGTACAGCTTAAATGGCCGGATGATTGGTGCTACGACGTTACCATAACGGTTACAAATGGGCAATATCGTATTTCATATTATGGAATTGACCCCTAACTGCAAATTCACCACCTAATCCCAACCTGTGCAACCTACAACATCCTGTTCTCGCCCCTTGTACAATACAAAAAATTGTAGTACAATAGCAATAGAATCGGAAGGATGCACCCCCCCATGACCACCACCTACACCTACGACAAAAACGATCGGCTTCTCACCGAGGCTGTGGGCGGACAGACGACAACGTAACTCACTATGTTAAAACCCCATCCCTTTGCTTCTTGTGGCATGGGATGGGGTTTTTTAACTGCTTGATTCAATAACATATTGAACATTGTCTTCGTGTATGCTATACTTGTGAAGATAGGGGGTATGAACTGTGCTAATTTGTCTCTATGTATTTGACACCGATGAAGAGCGCATGATTCTTGCGGAATTTTACCATGAACATAAAGACAAATGCTTGAAAGCAGCACTTGCTGTTACAGGCAATCATGCTATTGCGGAGGAAGCCGTTCAGGAGGCATTCCTTAAAATGATTCGCCGGAAAGAAAAATATTTTTCAAATTCATGTAAGAGAACAGGTACTTTAATCGTTATTATGGTGAAGAGCGCGGCCATTGACATATTGCGCCGCGAGAAAAGGTTGGGTCACGCCATGATAGACGATTTTGAGCCTGTTATTGACAACGAAAAGCCAGATATACTCCGCATCATTGAGGGTAAAGAAGCTGTTGAGAGGCTTCAGTACCATATTTCCCGGCTTGACGAGGTTAGCCAGACCCTGTTTGAGATGAAGTATCTCTTGGAAAAAACAGACGGTGAAATAGCTGAAATGATTGGCATGAGCAAAAATGCTGTTTCTGTCCGCATTCACAGGATGACCAATAAACTGAGGGAAACTATGAATCAGGAGGGATGTGCCAATGTCTGAGAGTAATGATGCAGTTTTCGAGGCTATGATGAAAGAGGCGGTAGCCGCAAACTTCCGCGCCAAAATGAACGCAATGCCATCAAAGGAAGAAACCCTCCGGGAGCATCCCTTTTCTGAGCATCATAACCGCAGGATGGAAAAACTGTTTGCCTTAGAGCGGCGTACCCCATTTGTTCAGAATTTCCGTACCCTTGCCAAGGCTGCCTGTTTGGTTTTGTGTGCCGCTGCCGTGTTGTTCTCGGCAGTGTTAGCCGTCAATCCGCAGGTTCGTGCAGCCGTTTGGGAGACTATTGTACGATTTTTTGACAGGCACATAGAGATTGAGTATAGGGAGCCTGATACCTCAACCACAAAGACGGCGCAAGATTTTACTCCGCAGTATCTCCCGCAAGGATACACGCTGACACATGAGGAGGATCTCGGCGATATTTACACTGCAATATATGGAACAGCTGATGGCGGTATGATTGTTTTTGGCGTTAATCCGCCTGGTCTTTTCAACGTGGATAGTGAGTATTTGTCTTACTACACCGAAACACATGGTGGAATTACTTACCATATAAACGAATCCCCTGATGCTGAACGGTATTCGGTTGTTGCTTGGCTTCAGGATGATTTTATGTTCGATTTGAATGGATCGGTTTCTATTGACGAACTCCTGTCAATGGCACAGTCGGTAGAATGAAAAAATTTCAAAAATTTTTTCATTCCGAATTCAGTTGCAATAATGTGACTGTTTTAGACATATATCCGCATTTTTGCTGTTAGGAGTTAGAATTATATTGTTCTCCAATTTTCGTCAAAATAAAAAATAAAAATTTTTTCAAAAATCCTGTAAGAAACACCCCTCCCAAATCGTTATAAGGGTAGAAACCAAAATAACGAAAGAAGGGAGGGGTATTTGTGACGATCTATTCAGCTGAAAGAACACGGTAACACGCATTGCAAATGCAAGACTCCGGGCAAGCTTTGCCCATCCGGTCAGTAAGAAAATCTGACTGACCACAAAATTATCTAATAGAAGGGAATTTTTCAAATGAAAAAAATTATTATCAAGAAAAAGGCTTAGCCTCTTGATTGCCTTGGCAATCCTTGTTACAATGATTCCGGGCAGTCAAGTTTTCGCAACCGACCTGAGCGAAGCAAAAACTTACATCATCGTAATGGCAGATGAAGCCGCCCTGCAAACCGTCGAAGATAAAATTGACGAAGATGCCATAGAGGAAAACGAAACTCTGGCAGAAAACGATATGCTGGTGGCTGAGTTGACAACACGAGAAGTCAGGCGGCTGAACAAAGATGCCGAAGTGCTGTTCATCGAGGAAGATTTCGAGATGGCGGCTAACAACAACTGCGAAGAAGAAGTCTCCCCGGAGGAAGCTCTTGCAATCAGAAATGCAAAAATTGAAGCCTCTCGTGAGCAAGAATCAGAACATTCCGAGGGAAGTCAATCCATCGAAGAATTGCCTGAATACACACCAGAAGAAGTTAAGGCAATCAAGGAAGCACGCCGCGAAGCGATGGAAGAAATCTTGAACCGGGATTCAATTGACCCGGACGATTACGAGTGGAATATGCAAGTTGTTGCCGCCAACGACATTGACGAGGAATTGCCGGCGGTCAATCTAACAAAAACCAAGGTAGCTGTCCTTGATTCAGGTGTAGATATGGTTCGAGGCATTGAACTGGCTGATACCATCAACCTTGTGCCGGAAGAGCACTACATTTCGCCACTGTTCCTTGATGTTTCTGGTCATGGTACATCCATTGCCAGTATCATTGCGGGCAATCCGGAAAATGAAGTGCAAGGAGTCAACCCCGACGCCGCATTGTATTCAGTCAAAGTTCTGGACAGGAATAATAAGGCTCCGGTCAGTCGTATTATCGAAGGCATATACTGGTGTATCGACAATGACATGAAAATCATCAACATGAGCTTTGGCACAAAAACCTACTCGAAAGCTCTGCAAAAAGCTATAGAAGATACTTATGATGCCGGTCTCCTAATGGTTGCGGCATCAGGAAATAATGCTGATGATGTCGAATATCCGGCCGCTTTCCCCGAAGTTATGGCTGTGGCAGCCACGAACACCTCTGCTGAGATTAGCGATTTCAGCAATACCGGAGAAGAATTGGAAATAGCAGCTCCCGGCGAAAAAATTAAAGCGGCGGGGTTCTTCGGTGGTCAGATTGTTACTGAGGGTACCAGCATCGCAGCTCCTCACGTCACGGGTGCCGCAAGTCTTTTATGGGCAAAAGACCCGGCAAAATCCAATGAGTTCATCCGCCAACTACTGGTGTACAGCACAAAAAACATTGTAAATAGCGATGATTGCGGTCTGTTAGATGTGGAGTTCGCACTGGAAATGTATGATGACTTTGCGGCCAACTGGAATGACGAGGAAATCACCCGCCCGGAACGTCTACCGGAAAACGATGCAGAGCCGGAAACGTTTGAGGAAGTGGATGACGATGAAAATTATGTCGAGGGGCGTTGGACAAAAGCATCACATAAAACGCTCGCGGAGAACGGAATGACAAATAATGGATACTCAGCAACCGGTGCTGCTATGAAGGCGGTAAAAGCAGGAGCTATCCATCCTGACGAGGATGATAGTATGTCAGGACTCGGAGCTTATCCTGAATATCATGGAGGCTATACTGATGACGGTAACGTGATCAACTACATAGCTTGCTATGAATTTGTCACGAGAATAGCCCTGAAAAACGGTAATTCCTCTTCGTTTACAGGTCCCAACGCAGTTTCCGGCCTGAATGACTACACCTATTACTGGATTAACTATGATTTCAAAAACGCAAACAAGGTCGGGAGCAAGACATGGACATCCATTTTCAACGGCCTTGGCATCAGCGATACGAACGCGAACCGCAAGAATTATACTTGGGGAATCGCCCTGCACATTTTGGGTGATATATTTGCCCACAAAACGTATCAAGTATCTTCCGGGAAACTGCTTGTCCACACGTCTCAGGCTCAAAATTCGACTCAAATGCACGATGCCGATAATATAACTCATGTTGCCCGAAGGTACAAAGTGGCCAAAAGGGCAATTGAAGACAGCGTTAGTTGCTTGAGTGGCGGCATTTACGGCGATTATCTGGAATTGGATTGGGGGCTGAAGCAAGCTCTTGAGGCTAGCAATACCAATAATTTTGAAAAGCCTAGGCTACTCCGGTATGCACAGGCCAATGCCGCAAAATATGGCGGAATGTCCAGTGCGGAAACCAACCGATTCAAAACCGCTTGCAGAGACAAAAAGTAAAAAATGAACGATTGTGGAGGGGGCAAAAAATATGCCCTTCTCCGCAACGACCATCAAAACTGTGTCTTTTTAAAAGGAGGACTTAGAATGAAAAAATTACTCTCCCTTATCGTTACATTATTCCTTTGCCTTGTCATGTTTCCTGCCGATACGCTTGCAGAAGGCAGTAACATTATTCCCAATGATTCAAGTGGGATACCCGACAAGATGCTGTATCAAGAGATATTGGCTCACTTAGGGAAAGGCAAAAACAAAACCTTTACAAAAAAAGAAGCGTCCGGCTTGAATGAACTTTATATAGGCAACTACATCAAAGCAGGCAAAACAAAAAAAGACAGGGCAGATATCAAAAGTCTGAAGGGAATCAACAATCTGCCCAACTTGAAAAATATATATGCTCCTGACAACAGCATAGCTGATTTGACAGGCATAGAAAAGCTGACAAAGTTGGAATTGTTAGACTTTTCACGGAACAAAATTACAAGTTTTTCTGGTCTTGAAAAACTCACGAACCTGATTGATTTGAAGCTGTCTGGAAATCAGCTGACCGATATAAGAGGCATTGAAAGCTTAAAAAAACTGTACGGCTTATATGTCTCTGAAAATCGACTGACCAGCGTCAGCGGTATTGAGAATTTGACAAACCTAGAGTTTTTAGCTATATCTCTGAACAAGCTAAGGCAATTGCCTGACTTAACAAAGCTTGATGGGATAGAACCCCAGAATTTCTCTTGCATATTCAATAATTTGCCTAAAGGAGAGGCGAAAAAGCTTCCGCCGGAGGTTTCAACAGATACTGTGTGGGTAAACAAGCAGTTCAAATACCAGAACGTAAAGCGCAAGTTGACACTTAAAGCATCCGCAAAAAAGCCTACAGCAAAGACAAAGACCATCACAGGAAAAGCTCACAAAAATGTGTCTGTCAGGCTTATGTCGGGCAAAAAAACAATCAAAACAGCAAAGACAAACAGCAAAGGAAATTTCAAACTCAGTAAGCTGAATTTGAAAAAATTCAGAGGAAAAAAACTCAAAGTCCAAGCATTTTACAACAAAGACGGTGTTAATTGGGTTTCAAAGACTGTCACAAGCAAAAAAGTCCGAAAGGGATGAGCTTCACGGACAGGTTGGGTTCAGCGACAAAACGGAAGCGGAACCACTACTCGTAAAGGCACAAAAGGCGAAATTACTGTCGCCGGGACATATATGTTCTGGATGGCGGCTACAGAAAAAATCGGCCAGTGCCAAACAAATTTTACCGTAAAGACTTCATGCGGCGATTCAATGCGAACCGCCGCATGATTTTTTTGCCTATTTCTACCCAAAGAACCCCATCGGATTCACCCGTGTTCCGTTTTGATATACCTCCCAATGCAAGTGATTCCCGGTCGAACGCCCGGTTGTGCCGACATAGGCGATAACTTGCCCCTTTTTCACTTCCTGCCCATTTGATACGGCAAGACCGGAACAGTGGGCATACAGTGTGGCATATGTGGAATCATGCTGAATTTTTACATACAGTCCCCAGCCGCCGTTATCAACCGCTTGGGCAACCGTTACTTTACCGTCTGCCGCCGCCAAAATGGGCGTACCGCCCGGTGCGCCGAAGTCCACCCCGCCGTGGTATTTAGTTGCCCCGGTGAACGGGTCTTTGCGATAGCCGAATGGCGAGGTAATGGGGTGATTTTGACTAAACGGCCATGAAAAGCCACGCCATAAAAAACTGCTCGGCGGTCATGCTGTTGTATTTGACAAACCCCATCACCGCAAAAGGCGCGGCTCCTGCAACGCACATCCAGCTTACCGTTTCGGTGCCGAAAACGTCTTTCAAACCAAAATAAATGCCCACGGCAACACCGCAAGCAAACACGGAAAAGATGAATTGTCTGAGTGAAAGGCCGAAAAACATACTTTCGGTGTAGTCCCGGATTTCACGGTTGATTTTAACTTCCATTTTTCACCTCATAACCGAAAAGTTGTTCCATAATGCCCTGCATGATATACGCCACACACGGCACAGCAATTGAATTTCCCAGCATGGAATACCGCTTGCTGTCACTGATTTCCTTGCCGTCACAGCCGTATTTGGTGTAACCGTCCGGGAAGCCCATCAACCGTTCACACTCGGTCGGGGTCAATCTTCGCACAACATACCCGTTATGCACAGGGTTTTGATAATTGAGCGAATATCCCGGTGTTGTCTTAGACTGCAATGTGCCGGACAGCTCGCCTACATCTTTGAGATTGCGGCAATCAAAGGCAACTGCGGGACGGTCTGTGCCGTTCAATGTGTAGCAAACCTCAGCATTGACCCCGCTTCCAGCGGGGCCGTTTTTATCGTCACGGCCAATCATGTTGCCTTGCAAGCAATAGGCAACGGTCAAATCGGTTTCGCTTGCCATTCCAGCAGGGCGGGATAGCCCCGCCCCGGAGCCGCATAATGTCCCGGCGATTTTCGGATGGACAGGGCAAAACAGGGTTTGGTCGTTCCCGGTGGCAAGTGTACCGCTTTTTTCAAATTGGCACAAAGCACCTTTGCCGCCGCCCTCGCAACCGGCGCGGATTCGCATGGTGACGGAGGGCAACCTGCGGCATTTTGTGCAGACAACCGGCAGATGGCCGTGGGTTTTACAGCGCAGAGTAGGCGAAAGCCCGCACTTTTCCACGTTCAGCCTTTCCCCGCCTTGGTCGCTGAGTATGACCGGTTCGCATATATATGGTGTCATGGTCGAACCGGGACCCGCCCGCAGGGTCGGTACAAACTTTTCACTGTATGCGATATTGGATTTTGGTGCCGCCCCGCCGTTGAACGATGCAACAATCATCCCGCCCTGATTACAACAGGCGTTCCCGCCGTTGGTATCAAGCGTTCGTGCTGTATCAGCCTCATAAATTCCGCTGTGGGGATTGTCTGACTTCATAGAATTACTGTTCATTGAGCAGATTCCAAAAACCCTCTGCTCTGTGCTTCCAGTGCTGTTTTCAGCAGCGGCGGTAACGCTTTCCCCCGCTTGGCCGCCCTGCGGAGGACACCAACACAGGCTCTTGGGGACAAGGAGTATTTCTTCGGGGCGTCCTTTTCCAAAATCTGCGACAACAAAACAGCGTTTTCTCCTTTGGGCAAGCCCAAAATCTGCGGCATTGTATACCGTCCAAGCGATATTAGCTCTACCGCTTCGCACCAGTCCGGCGGTTGCCCATCTGCCGGAATCAGGCATTGAAATATCGGTCTTTGCGAACGCCTCCAACACCGCACGAAAGTCACTCCCCCTCGGTGTTCCTGAGCTGAATGCCCCCGGCACGTTCTCCCAGATTGCGTATTTCGGAAAATTTCCATTGGTTGATTTCCTCATTTCATCAATTATTCTGATGGCTTCCATAAACAAGCCGCTCCGCTCCCCGGTCAAGCCTGTGCGTTTGCTGTTCGCTTGTGATAAATCTTGACAAGGACTGCCAAAAGTTACAATATCAACAGGCGGCAATGTTGCGCCGTTTAACTTGGTTATGTCCCCAACGTGTGCCATATCGGGAAAGTGGCGGCGGGTGACAGACACAGCACCGGTCAAGATTTCACTTGCCCACAGCGTTTTGACATCAAAAAAGGACGCTCCCAGTGGGAATGCCCCTATGCCATCGAATAGACTTCCTAACGTGTATTGTTTCATTTCACTTTTTAATCCTCCTACATCTTTTTGAACATAAAAAATCGCCACGGTACATTTCCCGTGACGATTGCAATAAATATTGGGTTTTTAGGTTCGCTTAGAGCGATTCAACCCCATTTTTAGTCGTGCCGCCTGTCGTTCCTCTGCGGAAATGGGGAAGGTTATCCGCTTAAACATTGCCGTTATCATATCGTATTCCTGTGCGAAAGCAAGCGCGCTGGCTTCTATCATTTCCGCACTTGATACGTTGCCAAAATCAACGGAATATCCCGCCGCTTGTGCCATATACTCGATAAATACCCGCTGTGTCCTGCCATTGCCGTCGCGGAACGGGTGCAGCACGTTGATTTCACCAAGATGATATGCCAGCCGCTCCGTGATGTTTTCGGGCGGTTTTGCTGATAATAATTTTTCGTCTTTTATCTTTTTGAATACGCCCTCGGCATATCGTTCTAAATGCTGATAAAGGCAGAATTGATTGCCTTTTGCGATGTTGACTGTGCGGAGTTCGCCAGCCCAATCGTATATTTCGGAAAAGATAAACTTGTGGATAGCACAAAGGTGTTTCAAGTCAAATTTGCCCTTAATCGGATTTTCGATTGCCTGCGCCATACTTACGGCGGTTAATTCCCGTTCAAGTGCGTAAAGTTCCGCGCCGTTGCGAATGTCAAACTTGTTTCGCAGAACAAAGGAATCGGGGTAACAATAAGCGTTGACACGCTCGTATTCGTAATAATATTTACTCATGAGCCGCCGCAACCCTTGAAATATACTTGTCTTTCACCCTTTTTATGGTTTCCTCATAGCTAACCTCTCCGCGTAGCATTAAGCGCAGTCTGTGCTTATCCTCATCGGTCAGCGGCATTCCCTCAATCGCCATCGAACCGTTTACGTTGTTGATTTTTTGCTCTATATCACGCATACTCGACACCTTCCTTCCGTTTACTATTATACACCATTTCAATCGAAAAAGCAATGCTTTTGGAAGAAAAGTTGTCAGAGTTGCCGGATAAGTTACCCGTTAAACATCATCTCACGGATAACCATGCTTGACATTTTCACCGTGCCAACCAAAATCAAAAGGTTGAAGCACAGCTCGCCCACATAGCTCCACACTTGAACGACCGCCGCCGCATCCGGGTCAACAACGGGCGGGCTTGCCGCAAACAGGGAAAATATGATACAGGCCAGCACGATAATTGCACCTTCCAAACAGACGGCACAGTAACTTTTGATGAACGCTTTGCCCACGCCTTGACTTGGTTCCCCGGCAAACGTGGACAGCGGCACCGGGGCAATAGCTGTGTAGATATACAGCTTGAAAAATCTGCCATACACGGTCAAAATCATCACAAACGACAACACCGTGATAAACAACCCGCCGATGAGCGTGACTGCCCATAGCGGTATGCTCTCGAAAAAGCCTGTATCCTCGATGGCCGTCTTGATGGATTCCGGCAAGACCGTATCCGTTGCCCCGCCGATGCCCGATGCCGACATGATGTTCGCCATCAACCCTTGAACCACGCCGAACAAGGCCATCAGCAACTCCAGTCCGTGGGTCACGGCGGCTTTGGCGAGGATGAACCGTATAAATAGCTTGACAACGTGTTCCGGTTTCTTGACCTCGGTGAAAGAACCGCACGTTTTCACCACGCCTACAACGAAAAACAGTACCAGCAACCCCAATGCGGTTGCCTGTACTGCTTCGTGAATGTTGACGATGACGTTCCAGATTGTGCCGCCCTTAAATTCCTCCGGCGATTGCGTGATAAGCTGCCATATCTCAGCTTGTTTGCTGTTCCATGTGTCCAGTGCGTTTTGTAGGTTTTGCGTAACCCAGCTGATATAAATCACCTCCTTTGCGGGAATATCTATGTGAAATAGCCACAAGCGGTTGGCCTTACCGCTTGTGGCTATGGAAAAATGAAAATGTCTTGAATTTTCTTTGGTGATGGGTTATAATTAAGGTAGTAATTTTGAAAAGAGGTGAGCCAAATGGTAATGAGTGATGAAATCCGCACAATACAAGATAAAATTGTCAGTGCCGTACCCGTTGAAAAGCTGTATTTGTTTGGCTCGTATGCCGACGGTACGCCGCATGAACACAGTGATTATGACTTTTATGTGGTTATCCCGGACGGCGGCTTACGCCCGGTGGAAGCTGTGCAGGGCATATTCCGTGCATTTCGAGGCATGAAACGCAGACCGATGGATATTTTAGCCGGAACCGTTGAAACCTTTGAGCGGCGTTCCAAGCAAATTACGCTGGAGCGTACCATCGCCAACGAGGGGGTGCTTCTGTATGAAAAACATTGAAGCCCTTGACTGGTATCGGTTTGCCCGGATGGATTTTCAATCGGCACATACTCTTGATGAACACTCCCGCCCAAAACCATTGGAAATTATTTGTTATCTCTCCGAGCAATGTGCGGAAAAAATGTTGAAAGGCTTTCTGGTCGCTAACGCTCAAAACCCGCCGAGAACACATGACTTGCCGATGCTGTGCGATATGTGTGTTGAATTGGATATACAATTCAAAGCACTGTACGATATGTGCGAATTTCTTACGCTATACGGTGTCCAGCCCCGATACCCGAACGAATTGGAAATACTTGGAGATGATGCAGATAGGGCGTTGCGGTATATCAAGGGAATTGTTGATTTTTTTGAAACGTGCGGTTTCATGGATGTTGAAGAATAGGGCAAGCTGTTTCCAGCCTGCCCCCCGCTTCCTCATCGCCCCTTACTTCGTAATCAAATTCAAAATCTCCTTGCAGAAGAAAATCATCACGCCGCCTGCCAGTGTCAGGAAGCCGTTGGCTCTCTGGCTGGGATGACCAACCTCCTTTTTTTGAGATTTTTATATAAAATAGCCGTAAGCGGTTGGCCTTTGCCGCCTACGGCTATGGAAAAATGAAAATGTCTTGAATTTTCTTTGGTGATGGGTTATAATTAAGGTAGTAATTTTGGTTGTGAGGTGGCTTAATTATGAATACTCCAAAATATTGGATTGATACAGCGGAATATGACATTGAATCTGCTAAGGTGATGCAGAAAGGCGGCAGATACCTCTATGTGGGTTTTTTGTGCCACTTGACAACAGAAAAGGCTTTGAAATCAGTTATCGCAAAAGACGGAACAACGCCTTTGAAGATACACACACTTACAAGGCTTGCGGAATTGGCAGGGTTGAAAGACATTCTCACAGAGGAACAAAAGGCACTCCTGAATGAATTGCATCCACTCAATATCGAAGCACGTTACCCAGCTTATAAGGATAAAATTGCAGAAATCTTAAGTTGTGAATACTGCGAAAAACTTATCGAACGGACGGAGGTGTTTTTAACATGGATAAAGCAACAGCATTAAAAATTGCACGAAAATACGCCCAAGAAGTTGTCAAAGAGATGTCACCTGACAAAGTTCTCTTGTTTGGTTCGTATGCCAAAGGCGGTGCAAAAGATGAAAGTGATATTGATATAGCGGTCATCTTTGATGGATTTCAAGGCGATTGGTTTTATACTTGCACAACACTTTCCAATCTCACTTGGAATATAAGCACCTATATTGAGCCTGTTTTGCTGGATGCCCGGGATGACCAAAGCGGCTTTGTTGAAGAAGTGTTAAAAACGGGCGAGGTTGTCTATCAATCAGCATAAATCTGTCACCAAGGGGCAGACCGAGGCCTGCCCCCGCTTCCTCATTGCCCATTACTTCGTAATCAAATTCAAAATCTCCTTGCAGAAGAAAAT
>WRLU01000045.1 GCA_009777475.1 Oscillospiraceae bacterium
TTCTTCCCATCACTTTACAAAGCCGCAGTCTTTACACTTGCCTTTTTTGTCGAACCTGTGTTTTTTGCGCACAGACTGCTCGTAATTACAGCCTTTGCACTTTTTAATCTCGTTGTGTTCCGCCGTGGTAGCGCGGGTGTAACGTACCTTTTTGCCATCGGAAAATTTCCCGCCGGTGGAGTGCTTTTTACGCACAGAATTGTTGTAGCTACAGCCCTTGCACTTTTTTATTTCGTTGTGTTCTGCCGCGGTGGCGCGGGTGTATTGCACCTTAACTCCTATGCCAAAAAGCCCGCCGTAGGAGTGCGCTTTGTCCTTGCCTGTCTGTCCGCAGCCGCACTTTACCGTGTGTAGTGTGCTTCTTTTTGCGTTGCTGGAGGGATAGGTGCCGAATTTGTCAAACTTGTGCTTCTCAGTAGAGAACAAACCACAGACACACAACCTCCAGTGTTGTTTTGCATCGAGCCAATTACACACATTTGTAGCATCCCCTTTTTTTGCATGCTTTTTATGCGCTCCGGTCATTACTTCCATGCCAAGCCTTTCAGGATTAGTCAGTTCACCTATCTCTTCATTGTACATAAGTCTTCCATAATTTTTAGTCTCCTTCAAATCACCAAGACCGTAGGCGTGGCCGATTTCGTGTGCCATTACTCGAGCCTGCTGATAAGGGGATAGAGTACGGAAAGGTTTACGTGCCTCCTTAGATGTATTTACGAAAATAGACCATATGCTAATGTGTTCCTTTTTATGGGATGTAAATGTTATTGCTATAACTCGCGGTAGTTTGTCCATAGATAATTCGCCCACAACATTGTATGATTTAGATTTCTCCTTCATATCAATATAATTTCCCCATAGTTTTATACCTGCCTTGAAATGTGTATCATATTTCCTCCTGATTGCTTCGGACTCGTATTTGTAAGAGGATTTTTTGCCATTGGCGTGCTTAAATCCTTCAGCGAACACCCATCCCGGATTATTTCTATCGGCCTCTTTGTCTTTTGGTGTTTTTACATTTTGTATACTATGGGAAAGTGCAACTGCACCTGCTGTAACAATCAATACGGTTATTATCGCCACAATTCTTTTGATTTTCATTCTATTATCCCCCTATCCCTTAATTTGTCATCTTCTCTTTGCCTAAAAATCTCATCTCCTAGTGTCCGATACTCTGAAATCCTATGTAGAATGGTATTCTCAAACGCCTCTGCCCTATACAAATATACGCTGTCGCTAATCCCCTGAAAAGCATTTAGTTCATCAAATCCATCCGGGTATTCTAAAGACAAACCCAATTTGTAGTCATATTCCCCTTCCAATTTATCAGGAAAAGTATATGTTGCCAAGGCTTTTTCAAAGAGCATGTCCTTGAGGTTTTGAGGAATATCGTCTATATAGTCAATCCAATTGTGGTCCTGGGGAGCTTCGTCTTCAAAATTAAAAACAGATTCTGAATTTTCCTCCATATATTCAAGATACAATTCAGCGTAAACAGGGCTTTTTAACACAGCTTCTCTTGGTTCAAATGCCCCCTGATATTCAGAGCCATTAACATTATGAACACGAACCCATTCAACCCCCAAATGATACCCTGCAGCTACGTAATTGTCGTCGTTTATCCCGAAGGCATCGGCTTTTGAAATTCTTTCGCTGTCGTATTCTTTCAGCTCTCTGTCAAGCCAATGAGGCACCTCGTAATAACCCCCATTTTTCCTTATGAAATGATACATTGGAGATATTACGGCATAGTCACTGATGGCAGTTAAATCATATATCCATTTACCCTCCATAACCGTTGATGCCAAGCACCCAAAGATCATGTATGTATCACCTTCAACTAAGGCTGGATCCATATCGCTGTAAATCCCATAAGATGAATGAGTCGTATAAACGGTGATTGTATCACCAAGGTCAATGCGATGGTCAATATCTTTGATGTAATACACTCTTTCTGTGGTCATATTGAAAAGGGTTGCATAATCGACCTTATGTTCCCCATTTTCTTTGTATTCCTCTCGTATTTCACGAATATTTGAGATTTTGCCCACGGCGGCAAAGTCATTATAGGGGTCGCAGTACAATCCTTCTTCTATAAATGGCAAATAACTTGCTGATGCCCCATAGCTTGGGGAGGTAGCTATCTCCTCCGGTGTCAACCGTTTCACCTGCACAACCCTCTGATTTTCCCCTTCGTAAATTACCCCCAGTTCATCAGGGTTGTCGTAGGGATGCCGGGTACCGCAAGCGGTTAATAATGCTGGAATTAACAGGTACAACGCTAGCTTTTTCATTGTCTTCATGGTAAAATTCCTCCTAAAATTTTAATTTTTCTGCATATTGTGCTAATTATAACGCGTATTTTACTGCCGGTCAAGTGAAATTTTCACAATAGCCACCTCTCTCTCTTTCTCTTGGAGGGCCAGTGGGCAGAGAAGTTGCCTAAATGAAACGGCGAAGCCTGCTCTGCCCGGTAAACAAAAAACGGCGCGCGGAGACACTCAGCTCTCCTACACGCCAAAAAATTACGTTTTCTGGGATTGCCACACCGCCCCCGGCCATGCTATACTTGAGGCAAGCCATGGCTGGTGGGGTTAAAATCCCATGCGTTCGTAGGAGGAGGTCTTAAAACGGTTGGTTCCTACGGCGTTCCGCGGGTGTTTGTCGCACCTTTGCGGACGCCGTGGCCGGTGTTTTGTTTACTCAAAATCGGCCCTCTGGTTGGCATTTTAACACTTCCCACCTGGGTTGTCAAGGGGGGTGGGGGAGGATTTCACATTATAAGCCCCCCCCGCGCGCTGGCATTGGGCGGGGGCTCTCAATATGTGGATTAATCCATCGTGTTCTCTAATAGCCGATCAATCAGCTGTGTGCCATCTCCCACCAAGCCACCCTTTTCACATTCTCGCTCACTGTATGGCCTCCCTGAACACTTCTGCTCGCGGCTGTCATACAATATATACGGCACAGCCCCGGCATCATGCCCTCGTGTGGAAATTAGAGTTTTGTGGTCGGATAAAATCAGAATACGAAATTCCTCGCCTAAATCGGAAAGTCCATCTAGAAGAGGCCCGAGGCATCTTTTGTCAATGCTTTCGATTGACTTGATTTTTCCCTCTAAATCGCCATTGTGGGTACATTCATCGGGGGCTTCAACGTGCAAAGCGGCAAAATCAAGCCCGCCTGACAAGCCCTTTAGCACAGCGGCGGCCTTGCCCTCGTAATTTGTGCTTATGTCCCCAGTTGCCCCCGCCACCTCGGCCACCTCCAGGCCAATTAACCTGGCGATCCCTCGAACCAAGGGTACCGCGGTTACCACTAGCCCTCCCGGGGCAAAGCGAGGCAATTTGGCAGCACTGCCCTCAGCCCAGAACCATATACAGTTTGCAGGCAACCGTCCCTTCGTCCTGCGTTCCTGGTTGATGGGGTGACCATCCAGTATACCATATGACAAGCCCATAAGACCCCGCAAGCCCCTTGCCCTGCCGGACTCTCCATGCGGCAGGAATTCCCCGATTTCACGGCTGATGTATTCATGGGGAGGGAATGTGCAAAAATCACTATCCAAAGACCTTCTATAGTTCCTTTGCACAGCAATGTGCCTGAATGATGGGGTTTTATAAAACTCTATACCGTTCTCCTGTGCTAATTGCCCGAATGTGCCATTGTCCGTCAGTGCATCCATAAGGGCAAGCGCATCTGAGCCATCGACAGAGCCTCCGCTGTGGGATAAAATTTTCTTTTTAGAAAAATCCCCGGCGTCATCAAGGGAGACCATATTACAACGAAAGGAAAAATCCCCCGGATTGAGGTCGATTCCCAACCCGGCGGCCTCCAAAGGAGAACGTCCAGAAAAAAACTCTTCCGGATTATATCCGAAAATGCTCAAAATAGCCGTATCTGAGCCGGGCTCAAGGCCCTTGGGGACAGTCATTGCCAAACCGGTCGTGCCACGGTTCGCCAATTTATCCATATTGGGGATATCCGCAAGCTCTAAGGGTGTTCTGCCTTGGCGTTCATGTATGGGGTTATCAGCCATACCATCGCCTATCAGGATGATATATTTCATAAAATCACTTGCCTGCCAAAGCCCGCTCAAGCCATACCGCGCCAACATCAATAGCATCATACAGACCGGGCTTTTCGCTTTTTTTAACTACCCTGTCGCGGCTTTTGAGTTCAGGATCGGTCAACTGGAGCTGAACTGAAACCCTGCTTGGAAGCTGTATCTCGCCGTTTTGTTTCATTTCAAGGATTTGCATCATGATGATATACTTATCCGCCATGCTACCATAATACACAAAACTGTCTTTGCGCCGGAGAGGATGCCCTTTATACATGAGGACATTACTTTTTTTCTTTGCAGCCAAACCCTTCACCCCTGCCAAAAAATTCGGACACCGGAAAATCCTTGTGACACAAAGCACACCGGAACGCCCTCCATACACACTAACATAAATTTCTCGATGTGTCAAACTCCCCTGGAGCTTGGGCACGTGTTTGTTCATGGTCACCGCATTTACTTTTTCGGAACGCATAAATGCGTTTCCTACAGCCTGTTTTCTGTAACTGGCAATAATATTGTTTCACCATTGGATATATATCGTTAAAATCCACGGCCTTCTCTATTTTTCTTAGCAAATGGTCTTTTGGTACAAGGTCTTCTATGCAGAAAAATGATATTTCATTTCTTGCATCACTGCTTCGTTCCAGCATTTTTATCACCCTGGCCTTTATATCACAAAAAGCCCGCCAAAGCGGGCTTTTTGTACAATGGGGTAGACTTTTTTGACAGTCTCCGGGAGCGGTCCAAAAGGACTGCTCCCGGGTTTTATTCACTGTTCCTCCGCCTCCAAGAGTTCTTTTGCAATGCGATAATACCACGCTGCCGCACCAGTATAGAGACTCCATCCGCCCCTGCCCAGGTGTTGCTCGTGAGCATATACATCGGCGGCAAGCATATATGGTTCGGCTTTGTAAATTGCCGGGTCATGGGTTTCAGGAAGGAGCATGGTTAGTATTTCCCGGGAGCTTTTTAGGTCCCCTATACGCAGAAAGCCCATTGCAAGCCAAACAGCAGCATGGGTGTATTGTCCGCCGTTTTCTCTCACTCCAGGGAGATAGCCTTTGATATATCCCGGGTCCTGCGGGCTCTTTCCGCTGAAAGGCGGATCTAAAACCTTAACTATTCCGTGCTTTTCATCTACTAAAAGCTCTTTTGCCTTGTTCAGTGCTGAATGAACTTTATCAAAAGGTATTCTATCGGGGAAGAGGGCTGAGAAGCTTTGGGCAATTGAGTCTATGCGGCACTCTTGGCTTGCTGAACCGCCAAGGGCCTCGCCGTTGTCATAAAAGCCGCGCAAAAACCATTCCCCATCCCATGCCGAAAGCGCGGCATCAGTCAGCCTATTTGCATAGGTCAGATACCATTCGGCTCTTTCGGTGTCGCCGCGTGTGCGGCAAATGGGTGCAAAACGCTCCAGGACATGGGCACAGAACCAAGTCAGCCAAACGCTCTCTCCTCTGCCTGCTGCCCCTACAAGATTCATACCATCGTTCCAGTCGCCAGAGCCAATTAGGCAAAGGCCATGGATTCCTGTTCCGCGTGTCAAAACAAGATCAACGGCACGATGGCAATGCTCATACACACTACCATGTTCATCCGAAAACACCGCCGTTTCATATCTGTCGCCGGCATCGGGAGAAAGAGGCTCCGAAGCTAAAAATGGCACCATTTGATCCAAAAGAGCACTATCCTTCGCTTTTTCTAAATATTCACAAACGGTATAGGGCAACCATAGTAAATCATCGCTGCACCGGGTACGTACACCTCTGCCCCCGGTTTTACCTCCGTTGCTTAAGGGATGCCACCAATGCATTACGTCACCTTCAAGGTATTGGTGGGCGCAGGCTCTCAAAATCTGTGTGCGTGTAAGCTTGGGCTGGGTATGCAGGGCGGCGCAGCTGTCCTGAAGCTGGTCACGGAAGCCGTATGCCCCTCCGCATTGATAGAGGGATGTTCTGGCAAAGAGCCTGCCCGCTATGACCTGATAGAGTGCATGACTTGACATATATCTGCCCAAAGCTTGTCCGCCGGGATCATCAATCTGCGAATGAGGCAGATTTTTATCCCTGCAAAGAGTTTCCCAATATGCCTTAGTAGCCTCAAAAGCCCGCTCCGCGCTTGTTAGAGTTGCAAGCTCCTGCAAAAGACTTACTCCTGGGGCATTTGCTGCTCCTCCTGAAATCAAAACTGCTCTCCAAACACCGTCAACTCCTGCCTGAAGGCTCATGGATACTTTTAAAACCCCGGGGAGAGCCGGGATTTGTTTGATTGGCAAGGAAGCGGCAAATACAAAGCATTGGGGGGCGAAGTCTAAGTTTTTCGGGTTTTCGGCCGTGATACAGCGATCGTTTACACTGTTAAACAGTATGGTTCCGGCGGTTTTGTGTCCGTCCGAAAGGAGAATGCGCGATTCCTGTAAGACTACAGGCTCGTTGACGCTGGAAATTTCAATTAATGTGACCAGTGCCATTCGCTCATGCGGAACAAACTGGGTTGTTTTCACTGTTGTCTGACCGATGCTTTTTTCCCAGCACGCCCAACCTGCTCCGTAAGTCACCGTGCAGTCGATATTATCCTGAGAGGCAAAGAGGGAAAAGCTTTTATCATCTATCCGCGCTTTGAGAGTTACTCCGCCTTCTGCGGTTAGAGGGTCGGCATTCCAGGGCGTTATTTTATTTTCCCGCGAATTTTTCCAAAAGCTAAAGCCTGAGCCAGTTTCCGTAACCAATGCACCGAAACCCCTGTTTGATAAAATATGGCTCCAAGCCAGGGGAGGCAAATTGTTGGTTGTTCCAAACTGAAATGCACCATTATCTAACCATTGGAATGGCACCGTTTCCTGTTTGCCGGGGATGAAATTCGGGCAGAGAGGCAAAGGTTCCTCTGTTTCAGGTACAACCGGAACAGGAAGGCTTTCTCCGATTACTATGCGGGCGTTGGCGTATAACGCCTCTTGGCTTCCTTGCGGCAAAACGGTCAAGTCGCAGAGATGCACTCCCCCCTTGGCTGAGAGGAACCCCTCTGAATTGCAAGTCTTTAGGGTTTCCATTACAAAGGTTCGGACCGGACGGCGGTAATCCCCGCCGTCCTTGCAGAGAATAGCTAAGTCACATGAAAATCCGCATAAGGAAAGGTAACGGTGCTGGCGAATGGTTTTCCCTAAGCGCGATAAATTGTCCGCGTCAAATGCAGTTATCAATACAATCGGCTCATCACCCGAAATTCCGGTTACCCACAGTCCGGGAAGCCCTAACCTTAAGCCCTTTTCAATATCCGCGAATCGCCCCTCTTTACCCTCGTGGCTTTGACCAGTCCTGAAAAAAGGAAGGGTCAGTGCCGGGAGCCAGTCTATAGCTTGAGCGGCATCACCTTCAGCCAGATCTAAATGCCGGGCTGCTCTTTCATGTCGTGTGCCACCCGGAATAGGGGCAGATTCCGACCGTGCGCAAACTCTTTTGGCACTTGTCAAGGCATCGCTGGCACTTTGACCGCATGAGAGGGCAAATGTTACGCTAATACGCATTCCGGGCAAAATTTTCACAGGAACCCTTGCTAACACACAGGGGTCTAAAACCGCACCCTGAGTATTCCCGGATGGGCTTGCCGCGGCGTATTCTAGAACATCAGCACCCCCACGCCCCAAAGCCTTTTCCCGGGAAGTGTCATACTGGACATTTGGGGTGTCGCAGGAAAAGCAAAGCCAAAATTCACCTTGATTTTCTCTTGGCCGTCTACGAACTAGTACCGCCGAGTCCTCAATTTGTGTTTCTAAAAACAGCTTGGAGAAGCATGGGTGGGCCTCGAAATCATCTGCTGATTGTAATACTGGCTCAAAATATACACAGAGTATCCCGTTCATAACTTTTTCAGTTTTATTCTCCAAACGAACGGTACGGCGTTCGGCGGTTTCGTTTTCAGGCACATAAGCAGAAATGCGGCTTGAAAACCCTTCACTGTCATAGCTCCAACAGACCCTATGCCCCTCAAAGAGCGCACTGTATGCCTCCAATCCGCAGGTATTTTGTCCGGCGATCAGGCTGTGTGTTTTATCTTGTGATGCGAAAAGAAAACGTATACCGTGTGCCCTCCCTAAATCCTCGACAAGAAAACGAGTAAGCACCTGTCCACGGCAAACCGAACGGCTCATTCCGGTATCCGTGCATAGGAGATTATAAGCGTTATTACCCAAAAGAGCTATTGCAGGTGCACCGGGACGGAGTTCAGACCGGGCAAGTCCTCCGCCTCGGTTTTGCCCCATTCTTGATTTTTCCGGTACCTCCCGACCAGCCGGCTTAATAGTAGCAGCACCAACTGGGACACGTTCCTGCAAAAGCCCGGAAAAGGCACCCATTTCGGCATCGCGCATAAATCTTTTTTGCATGATATTTTCCTTCAATGCGTTGCAGACGGCTATGAGGCTCATCCCCAAATGATGGCTCATATAACAGCGGACCTCTTCAAACTTTTTATCTAGTGAAGCTCTTCTTGAGGGAGTAAAGTCTACCGATTCTATCAAACCGTATTTTCCCTCTGTGCCTAGCTTTTGAAATCTTCTTAAATTCTTAACCGATTCATGGGGATGAGTCAGGAGACTTAAAAAGCTTGAATATGGGGACACTACCCAATCCTTGCCTAGTCCACGCTTGAAGGCCAATGCCGGTGTGCCGTGTGCTTTGTACTGATAATTGAGTGCTGGGTCGAAGGAATAAAAGCAGCTTTCGCTCGCTCCCCAAGGTCCTCCCCATTTTGCAGACTGCTCCCTTTGGGCATAGACGGCAAAATCTAAAGACTCGCGCAGAAGAGAATTGTCGTAAACAGGCAGTAATAAATGCGGCATAAAATACTCAAACATGGTTCCTGTCCAGGAGGCCATACCCCTGAACCACCCCAAAGCAGTCTGGGCACGACCCAGCCTTTGCCAATGTTTTTTGTCAACCTCACCTCGGGCGGTAGAGATGTAGCTTGTCTGCCGCGCCTCGGAGGCAAGCAGATCATAATAACCTGTTTCTGAATCGGGATTGTCCATATCCCTGCAAATCACAAACAAACGTCGCTCAGGGTCATATAATGGTGTAAAATCGATAGCTGAATAGAGCTTCTCGGCGCGTTCGGCTAACTCTGCTCCGTGGGGCCATTCCAAAAGCCCCTGCCTTAAAGCGATCAGATAGCCGCAGAGATTGCCGGAGTCAACGGTGGAAACGCAGCGAGGGGACAAAGGTTCGAGTGTTCTGGTGTTGTACCAGTTATAGATATGACCGTGCCATTTTGGCAGACCTTCTACAGTGTTTAAAATGCTGCCGATTATTTCCTTGGCGCATTCCTTAGTACACAGCCCTAAATCTGCCGCCGCCAAGGCACAGAGAAGGGAAAGTCCTATATTGGTGGGAGAGGAGCGGCGTGCAAGACCTGCCGCCGGAGTCTCCTGCCAGTTATCCGGTATTAAAAAATTATCTTCCCGCCGGAGGTAATCCTCAAAATATTGCCACATCAGCTTGGCTTGGTGCATTAAAAAATCTTTGTCGGTGCCGGAGATATCTGTAGGCTGTTTTTTTGGCTGGGAAACGGCATAAGCGATAAATGGGGACAATGCCCATCCAACGCCCAAAACCCAACCACCTGGATTTGCCGAAAGACAGGCGGTCAGTACGCCGAGTATCATACCGGGAAACATTTTTCGTACAAATTCAATTGATTTAAAGCTAAAGCTTTCAGTTTGCTCTGCAGTGACCCATTCTAATAAATTCCTCTTGCTCACACTCAGTCTCCACATTGAAGCAATTATGGCGTGCATTGAAACAAATGCCTGATATGGCAAAAAAAGCAGCAGCAAAACAGTTTGGTATAATACAGCACGCCCGCCGGTGATTATGGCGGTATGATACCGGATCTTACCTCTTCGTCTGCGGAAAAGTGCCTCAAAGCCTTCAATCAAAAGATGAGATATGGTAGAAATCAAAGCCCCTGAAAAGAGCAAAACAAAGGTTTTGCCCGGCAGCAACGCACCTATAGTCAGTGCCAACCATGTGAAAACAGGAACAACACTCCGCCTAAGGGTATCAAAAAGCTTAAAGCGTGAAATTCCCGACAATGGATTTTTCTCTTTTCCGCCGCCGGGAAGAGGCACCGATGACAGCATCCAGCTTGCTGTCTGCCAATCCCCCCTTGTCCAGCGGTGCAAACGCTGTGACCAGGGCAAAAATCCGGATGGGTATCCGTCAGACAGCTCAACATCCTCTAAAAGCCCAGCACCCAGATATGCACCCTCCAGCAGATCGTGTGATAATATACGCATTTCCGGAAAACGATCGTCAAGGCATTGCAGGAATATATCTACATCGAAAATTCCCTTTCCGGTAAAATTCCCGCTGTTAAAAAGGTCGTGATATACCTCGCCTGTCATTCCGCTGTATGGGTCAAGCCCTCCCTGTCCAGCAAAAATCCGGGAAAACAGACTTTTTCCGGCGGCCTCTAGGTCAACCGCCATACGTGGTGCTAAAAGCCCATAGCCATGCTTGACCACCCCTTTTTTTTCGTCCATAACAGGCTTGTTTTGCCCATGCATCATACTGCCTACCATCAAACGGGCACTTCCCGGTGTCAGTACGGTATCAGAATCAAGGGTAATTACATATTTCACACCCTGCAAATACTCCAGACTGCCGCAATGGGCATTTACGCCGCTCTCTCTTCCGCGAAGAAAACGGCAAAGCTCTAAAACGGCACCACGCTTGCGCTCTTTTCCCATATATTTCTTGTCTGCCCGGACAAATTGAGGCTGGCGGGTAAATAGATAAAAATCCCCGCCGTATTTATCGTTAAGCCGCGCAACTGCATCAAAAGCTGTTTGAAAAACTTTTTCTTGGGCTTCTCCCGGAGGTTTTTTACTGTCTGGCAAATCGCAAAGCAATCCGAAAATCAAGTTTTTACCGGAATCTCTGTTGGCTTGGCGGTATGCCTCGATTTTTCTAGCAAAGTCTACTCCCTTTTTCTCATCGGCAAGTATTGCTGAAATTACACATAGAGTTTTGCCATCTGTCGGCAAGCCCTCTTTAAGTGCTAAACGAGGTATAGGGCGGGGAGGTATTAACCGGGTAGTTAGGGTATCCGCAATGTTTTTGCTCATGCCTGAAAAAGGAATAAGCAGGAGCAACCCCGACCAAATGCTCCCGGAAACCCAAGCGCAAAGAACTGAAGGGGCGACTGTAAGGGTAATAAACGCCGCAAAGTACAAAAAACGTGGAAGCCGGGAAGGCTGCCTTCCAAAAGGTTTTTCAAATAGATAAAAACCCACGTGACGCTCTCTGCTGGTTTTTGAGTTTTTGCACATTAATATTATTTTATTTGCTGTTTCCTCTTCACTTATGCCTCTCTTTTCCGCTATTCGTGACAAGGCGGTACGATAATGCGTCCTGGATTCCTCATCCATTTTGTCATAAAGCCCTGCAGGATCCCTGCAAAGAATTTTTTCCATAACGCTTTTGGATTGCAAAAGTACGGTAAAATCGGCGACTGACAAAAACCTTAAAGAGGTTATCAGCGCGCCTATTCGGCTCGATTGACGCGAATAGCTTTCGGCATCAGGCCGGGGCGTTTTTTTCAAGGAATCAAGAGTGAGGCGCAATTGACGGGCGATGAGTGCAATCTCTTGTATAATAACAGTTTTAAGCATGGGGATAAAGCACCAGAGTTCCCTCTCTGAAAGACCTCTGGTTTTTTGTGTTCCCTCTAAGAAAAGAGAAATGCGTTCATTTCCCAGGCTTGGGTCAGACCCAACTAATAGCCGGCACAGCTCATAGACATACGGCATATCGCTGCAAGCGGGCAGCTTGCCTGTCCCTATAAGCTCGGCATAGGCACCTTGCCCTTCTCTCTTGCATAGATACCTATTGTCCAAAAGCCACTCAAAGGCTCCGGTCAAGCCCTTGCCCTTTTCTCCCGATGCCTTAAGGGCGGCCCGGTCTATTTCACCAAGAGCCTTGGTTAGTGACACAACCGTATCGCTCAGGCTTATTTTAGCATCGTAGGGCAGCTTGCCAGCCTCAGCCTCTGCCCATTTTTCTAAGCTGTCTGTTTTAACATATTGATGGGATTCCAACAAAAGCTTCTCCCCCCATAATCCATAGAGGTTAGACCCCATTGCGCGTTTAGTTTTCCAGGAGGTCTTTTTTTCAGATAATCAGGGTTATTCTTGCCAAGACGGAAGAGAAGTATACATGCTTTAACTGAGGGCTGCTAAGCCTGGCTTGAACAGCCAATTTTCACGTCAAATGTGAACAAAGTGTTAATAATGTTACAAAAGTATTTTTTCCTATTGACATTTCCTTTACGATGTTTTAATATATGACCACCGCGAGGAAATCCCGCGGAAAAAATTTTTTTAGGAGGACCCCAAAATGAAGAAGATCCTTGCTATCGCGACCGCTAGCCTTATGCTGATCGGCCTTATGGCCGGCTGCGCCACTCCGACCCCCGAGCCAGTAGAAACCACACCAGTCGTTGACGATGTCATTCCTGGCGTAGATGATCTGGATCCCGGCGACGAGCCTGAAACAACCGATGACCCTGACACAACTGACGAGCCTGAAACAACCGATGACCCTGACACAACTGACGAGCCTGTAGCGTAATTAATCTAAAACATCAAAAAGCCCCATGGAGAAAGCTCTTCATGGGGCTTTTGGCAGACCATTAGCACCCTGCCATTATCTGTTTGCCAATATTGCTAAAATCAGCAAATGTGCCGGGTAAAACGACCAAAATAACCACTTGAACATTACCGAATCACTGCCCTTTTTCCCGGAATACAGGATGATTGGGATTAGAGCCAAAGGCGCGAAAAGGTGCATAAAGGCGATAAATGTAAACCCATGCTTAGCACCAAATAAAACCGCAGCCAAAACAAATCCGGCAGTGAGTGCCAATGACATGGCCCCAAACCTTTTTCTGAAACAATAGAAAATAAAAATATAATATATTCCAAACGCATCATAATCTGAGCGTATAAGCATTGCGATAATGGCAACGCCTATAATGGCAAGCAGAGCCGCCCCTTTTTGATTTTTCGCGCTGAAAAAGTCAAACAGGGAAACCCCTAACAACCCGAGAAACAGCGTGAATCCTACATTTTGACACTCAAAACTAAAAAGTTGACTGCCCCTTGTGTCAAATAAGCTGAACGGAACTATGCTGATAAAGGCAAAAACGGCTAGCCGGGCGAGATATTTTTTTACATTCCGGGTATGAAACAACCCTTCGGCAATCATAAAGCAAAACAGCGGCATTGCAATCCTGCCAATGCTACGCATAGTCAAATAAAGCCATTCGGGAAGCTCGGGCCGAAGGGCTAATCCGGTATGGTCGATAAGCATGGCGGTCATTGCGATAACCTTAATAACAAAAGCAGACATGGCTGACTTCACTCCAAATTTGTCTATGGGCGACATTGTATCATAAAGTGTTCTGTTTGTACATTCCTCACGGAATATTCCAGGGCAAGAGCATTTACTTTTCATCATGGGGGGATTATGGTAAACTAAACCCGGTGATGAAGAGATGGAGATAAACAATCAAAAAGAAGAGCTGCGAAAAATTCCGGATCCACGGCGACAATGGGGCAATTTGCGGCATAAGCTGGATGAAGTGTTAATCATTGGACTGTGTTCTGTCATCTGTTACGGCCAAGATTTTGAGGACATGGAAGACTTCAGGAAAGACCGTGAGGATTGGTTGCGGGAATTTCTTGAATTGCCGAACGGGATACCGGGTCACGACACGTTCCGGAGGGTATTTGAACGGTTAAATCCC
>WRLU01000046.1 GCA_009777475.1 Oscillospiraceae bacterium
ATACATATGTCAACGGCACGATGTATCCACGAGGGCAAACCATAACTCTGACTGCCGGGGATCAAGTATGGCACAGAGCTACAGCTAAAAAAGCGGCAACGGCGAGGCAGACGGTGGGGTAAAACACCACGCATCACAAATATTACCTTAATATATAGGCAGCTTTAGGGGAACTTATAGCCCTGGGGGGATTATTTGTGCCCGATGTAAAAAATATAGGGAATTCTTCACCTGAGGCTGTGTATTGGCCCCTGACCCGAGACAAAAGTGCTTCGGTAAGAGCCGGTGCCTGCCAGGCTTTATCTAAAAGTAAGGAATACAAAAGCATTGAGGCTCTGCAAAGAGTTTTGCTGAAGGATAAAAGCCCGCTCGTCAAGGGTTATGCCGTGCTTGCATTGACAGACTCCGGGATGTGCCGCAGAAAAAAATATGCCAAGGAAATTGTGAGCTTATTTACCTTGCGCTATGATGCCGAGCCCTCCGACTGGGTAAGAACAATCCTGCTGGAAGGGTTAATACGTTTAGGCGACCTCTCCCGGTTTCCCGATTTAGAGTGCGGACTTTATCATAACGAATACAGGATACGCCTGATGACTGTTTCGGCAATGGGGGTTTTATCTCAAAAATATCCGAAATTAACCCCTGAGGTATGCCGGCTGCTCAACGGAATTTCCGGAGCCGAAAAACACCCTGATGTCAAGAAAAAAATCAATCAATGGCTGTCAACGCTTGGTATAGCCTAACTCATCAAGTATTTCCTGTGGAACATCCTTGTTTGACCTGTTGATTCTCTGCATAACATTCAGTAAATGGCGTACGCGCTTTTGCTGTATGATATTATAACGGTTGAGCATGTCAATGTAGCGCGGATTTTTCGATAATTTTTCTCTTATATCCGCCGGAAACGGACAATGGCTGACCATCATCATAATAACCTGCTTATTAAGGCGCGGTACACCATTTGATTCATACAGGATCCAATCGGTATAGTTTGATATAAAGACATTTTTATAGTTCTTACCGGCACGCATAAGCTCATTCTTGATATTTTCCTTGGCTTCAGCGGAGAGACTGCGATTAGTCTTGTAAAATTGCAGATAATCGCAAAATCCACTGGTGATAGACGGCACGGCAACGTCATTCCAATGAACACCATGGATTCTTTTACACATTTCCCATCGGAATTCGGCCGTCATGCGTATAACCATAGTCTTCAAATCAGCCTCTAAGAAAATGGGTAAAAACATACGTCCGGGCGTGTCACGCCTTCTGCCTTCTATTTCCTGCCACATAGAACCACGCATACCTACATTGGGCATAAGTATAAAATCAGGTCGTATTTCACGGTGCAAAATTTCATTACTAACGCCGCATAGAGGGTTTGAATAAAATGCTTCGCGGCAATAGGCTGAAAAATCAATGGCGCATACCTCGTCAAGTGCTTTCTTGACCGCTCCATGCTCAATCAATGAAGCATCGAGGTGACGCTGCACGTTATGACCAGAAAATAATGGACAATAGGTCGAAATGCGCCCGAATGTAATCTTGTTAGCAAGCGGAAATACATTTTTAATTTCAAATTTGAGCTTTTCCTCTTGATCGTTAAGAAGACCGTCAATATCTTCGGGGGTTATCCTTCCCATTTTTTTCATTTCTTGCAGATATTCTTTATAATCTAGGTCAAACTCATTGCGGCTGGGTTCCTTTTTTCCGGTATACACAGATTCCAGCCATTCGGAAATGGTATATACACCGTTATCCGGGTCGCCCTTGATTATGCCTGCTATTGAGTACAGATACTCCGCATTTTCATACCCGGCAAGCCTTGCATCGACATACCCAAAATTAAGGAACATCTTAATAATTGCTGCCTGAGGAGGGGCGGGTGGTTTTTTAAGGCTTTTTATGAATACTAGCTCATATATCTCATAAAAAATCTCACTAAGCTCTGTACGCAGATGCCGCACATCACTTTCAGAGCTACTCTTATCCTCCAAGTCAATATACTTCCTTGTACAGTGAATGAACTTGGCATAAGCCTCCTCTGAGCAACCGGAGTATTTAAGAATAATCCCTATTGAGTCGGACAAGCTCTGAGCTGCCTCTAGGTTTGCCGGGGCAGCCTCCTGTTTGGGCGCGGCAGGCAAGTCCCCTGCCTCTAAAACGGTTAAATCGTTAATTGTCTGCTCAATGTCAACGCCTGACGCCAACGCCTCTCTGCATTGGTTCAAATTCTCTTTATATGCATTCAGGCGGCATCTGTAGTATCCAGGATCTATCCCGGTCATGCTTGGCAGCATTCTTGTCAGCTGCGCCATAAGCAATTCAACATCGTTATCGGATATCCCGGCACTGAGGGTATTGAAGTGCAGCTCGGAGACAAGAGAAAATAAATCATGCCCTGACCCGGCTATAAAAAATTCGGCTATATCATTTAAGTAGGCCTGATACAGTCTGCAAGCCTGGGCTATTTTTAGGGTATCTGCCGCACTCTGGTGAAGAAAGCCTATTGATATTGACGTACTGTTATAGAAAAAGCCTTTGCGTACGGCAACATTAAGAGAGCCTATTTCCATGTAATACTTATGCAGCCAATCATCTATTGGATCCAATGAAAACCGGGTGAGCTCAGGCAGGCCAGGAAGCTTCTTTGGTGTAAGCGAATGGGCGGTGCATAACCGCTCATACTGTGCGTATGCTTCATTGACTAATTCATAGGCACTGCTGTCCTCCTCTTTGAGATATCCTCTGTACCGTAAAAAGTCCGAAACCTGGCGAATCATTGAATTGACCAGCAATTCCGCCGTATCAGGATTTCCGCTGATTATGTCTTCCAGAGTACAAAAATCATTATAGGGATATGGAAATAAGACAACGTCTGAGATTGCGGTATATGTACATACATGACTACACGCCGCAATCTCGCAGAGACCGATTACATCTCCTTTTTCCAAACAAAATGGGTATCCGTTAAATGAAATCTCAACCCGGCCATTCATGATGACCAGAAGCTGAGAGAGGGATTCGCCCTTGGTGCAAATAACATCGCCTTTTTTGATCTCGATTTTTGAAATATCGGACATAGATGACCCACGCTTTCTGTGATATAATATTTTGCAGCTTGGTTTGCGGGGGGGATTATAAAATCATGCGCTTGGGGAAAATTGAAATAAACACAACAGCCTCATTGGCACCAATGGCGGGAGTGACCGGCATGGCATTTCGCATCGCCTGCCGACAATACGGCTCTGTTTATACTATCAGCGAAATGGTTTCGGCCAAGGCCCTTTGCTATCAGGATTCGAAAACTCTGGGTCTGTTGCGTATTGGGGATGGCGAACACCCTGCCGCCGTACAAATTTTTGGCTCAGACCCACTCTGTATGGCTAAGGGTGCCGAAAGAGCCCTCAGAATTTCAGGTGCAGATATTCTGGACATCAACATGGGCTGCCCTTCCCCTAAAATCACCGGTAACGGTGATGGCTGCGCTCTAATGCTTTCGCCGGAAAAAGCTGAGGGCATAGTCAAGGAGGTTATCGGGGCAATTCCCGGTGTCCCCGTCACCGTAAAAATGCGGTTGGGGTGGGATAAGGGGTCAATCAACGCACTTGATTTGGCAAAGCGTTTTGAGCAATCCGGGATTTCGGGTCTTTGTGTTCATGGGCGTACCCGCAAGCAGATGTATTCCGGAAGAGCTGACTGGAATGCTTTAGGTGAAGTTTGCCGGGGTGTATCAATCCCGGTGATTGCAAACGGTGATATTTTCACCCCGGAGGATGCTATACGGTGTCTTAGTGTTACGAAGGCGGATATGGTGATGATAGGCAGGGGGGCATTCGGGCGTCCCTGGCTCCCGGCACAGATTGACGCGCATCTGCGGAATTTGGCACCCATAAGAACACCTTCCCCCGCCGCCCGGCTGGATATGGCGCGCTTGCAGTATGAGCTTATGGTGCAGGACAAGGGCGAACGAGCTGCGGCACTCCAAATGCGTAAGCATTTGTGCTGGTATCTGCGCGGCTGGCCCGGGCATAGTATGTGGCGCGATCTTATTATGGGAATGAACAGCTCAGACGATGTATACCGGCTTATACCAAAGCTGCGATTGTGGGCTGAGGATGAAAATATCATCCCGCAGGACGATTAGCTTTTTTTTGCGGACGGTTGCTGTATGCGTTCGGCAAAACGGTGTGTCAGCCCATTTGTGCAAACATAACGTTCCCGCCGTAGCCTGGTCCCTCGCGGCGGCATCAGTCGGACCGGACCGTTGCTTTCCGTAGCTCCGGGTATCCTTGGCACCGCTGGCCGATCTCCTTTTATGCCCTTTAGCCCCTGTGTACGGCCATCGGCGGCGGTAAATGTACCTTGCTTTTTGAAATAAGGGATTTCAGTCAAAACAATATGCGCCTGCTTTGCCGTTTCGGTCATGTATAAATCCCTAACGGCTAAAAAATCGAGACCGCTCAGATCAAGCCAGGGTACATTCTCGCCGAAGATAAACAGCCCGCGAATTTCTTTTTTTGCTATAGCTTCGGGAATATTTTCGCCTGACTGAACGCCTAGATGTGCTAATCCTTGGGAATTTGCCCCCGGTAGCAACTGCAAAATTCCGTTTCCCTCTCCGGCATGGTGACCGCTCAATACAGCCATATCGGCAATCAAACGCGCCGTATCGTGCGTCAGAGCGTTTTTGGGGAATATAAACACTGTTCTTTTTGACCTTTGAATTTGCGCTGCTATCGCTCGTGCCTCAGGGGAAACAGTCACCCCCTCTAACGCCTCTTTCAATTGTGCGTAACCATCAATTATTTGCTCGTTCATAAGGGCCTTAACTACCTGGGGCAATGCTGCCAAATCGGCCTTTGTTCCGGCAATGGGGTCAAGCAAGCTCTCCTTGTCAGACAGTAAAATCAATTCCGCACCGGTTTTTACCGCTTTTCTTATTTTCATGCCGGCAACGGCATGATTATGCATGATTTCATCCGGCGTTACGGCGATTATACATTCGGTGCTTTCTAACTCGTCAAATGTCGCGGTCGAAGCATCGCGCCCTAAAACCTCAGCAATACCGCTTTCTGTCATACTGAAGGAGAATACACGATTGGTGTTTAGCTCTTTGTTTGCGTAATTTTTAATAAAAAGCACCTCCTCGTTGGTGTAACGGTCGGATATTGACACGGCTATACAGTCATTACCGTATTTTGCTTGAAGCTCCTGCAGTCTTTTGCTAGCACAGGCCTCGGCATTTTCCGTCTGCTCAATCTGTTCAAGCCTTTGGGTCTCACCAATCCCAAATCTGCCTTTAACACAAAGCAAGCCATTCTCAGTCGGCAGACTGCGAATCAAGGTGCCACCCTTGAAGGCCAGATTGGTTTTACAGCCAACCGAGCAGAAGGCGCATACCGTTTCGGTAATTTCTTCTTTAAGTGGAACCTGCTTTTCGGTCATCATCGTTTCGGTGAGTGCTCCTGTAGGGCAAGCGTGTACGCATTGACCGCAGGAGATACAATCTGTTTCCCCCAGGGGAAGCCCTATAGCCGGCTCGATGATCGAATCAAACCCTCTGCCAACCAGGCCTAGAGCCGCCGCACCAACAACCTCATCGCACATGCGTACGCACATGCCGCACAGAATACATTTGTCAGGGCTGCGGTTTATGAATGGGTGGGAATCCACGCAACTACGGCAGGGTACTTGCCCTTGGTATTTTTCAGGCCGTACGGCGTACTGATTGGCGTACTCAATCAGCTTGCACTCAAAAAAATCATGGCAACCGCATTCCAGGCATCGGGAGGCTTCCTCTTGTGCTTCCTGCTGCGACATGGTTAGGTTGATTTCTAAAAAGTCATTTCCGCGTTCTCCGGGCGGGCGGCAATGGTTTTTTATGCGTACCTGTTTTTCTCTTTCGGTAAAATCCTCTTTGGTTTTCTCGGCTGTGACAAAATAGGGCTTTTGGTATGTTATTATTTCACCTTTGAGGTATTTGTCTACAGCATCCGCCGCCTTTGCCGCCTGACCAATAGCGGTTACGGCAATGCCGGGGCCATCGTTAACCGCATCGCCTACGGCAAACACCCCCTCCGCACTGGTGCAAAAGGTGAATTCGTCAGCAACTAGCGTGCTCCATTTAGTATGCTCAATGCACTCAAAGCCTCTCGCCATAGGCCTCTGGCCTATGGCGGCAATGACTGTGTCTACTGTTAAGCATTCCTCTTTGCCCTCATCAGCAATAGGGGAGCGGCGGCCTGAGGAATCTGGCTCGCCTAGCTTCATAATCTGTAACCGTATAGACTTTACTTTGCCGTTTTCGCCGATAATCTCAATTGGATTAGTCAAATTTTTAAAGATAACGCCTTCCTCCTCGGCCTCTTCAATCTCAATTATTTCGGCCGGCATTTCATTTTTTGTTCTGCGGTAGATGTTGTATACCTCTTTCGCACCAAGACGTAGAGCTGTGCGGCATGCATCCATTGCAGTGTTGCCTCCTCCTATAACTGCTACCTTCCCGCCGATGAATAAGTTTTTACCTAAGGCAGCATCCCTGAGAAAGTCAATTCCGCCTAGTACGCCGCCCAATTCTTCGCCGGGGCAACGCAACCCGGTGCTTGACCAGGCACCTATCGCTATAATTACAGCATTGTGCGATTTTTTCAGCTCATCAAGGGTAACATCTCTTCCGATTTTAACATTATTGTAAAATCTAATGCCTCCGCACCCCATATCCCTTATAGCGTTAATTTCCGATGACAGGATATTTTTCGGCAAACGATATTCAGGAATACCGTAACGCAACATACCGCCCATTTCAGGCATAGCATCGTATACATCTGCATTATATCCTTTTAGGCGCAAAAAGTAAGCCGCACTCAGCCCGCCGGGACCTCCGCCAATAACGGCAACCTTCTTGTCGGCAAGGCTAGCCATTGGAGGAGTATAGTCACTATAAGAGCCGTTAGAAAATAGCTGTTTGTCTGCCGCGTACCGCTTCAGTGCAGCGATAGCGATCGGCTCCTCAACTAACTTGCGGCGGCAGGCATCCTCACAGGGGTGAGGGCAGACCCTGCCTATTGAGGCAGGCAGAGGGATTTTTTCCATGATTAACTTGAGTGCTTGCTCATCCATGCCATTGGAAATCAACCCAGCATAGCCCTGGCAGTCTGTTTGGGCAGGGCAGGCAAGGATGCATGGGGCACGGCAATCGCCGGTATGGTCACTGAGCAACAGCTCCAAGACGGCTTTGCGGTTTTCCCTAACCCTAGAGGTGTCTGTATTTATAACCATACCATCTCCCGCCATCGTGGAACAGGCACGCAGCAACTTAGGGGAGCCTTCAACCTCAACGGCACAAATCCCGCAGGCTCCATAAGCCCCTATTCTCTCATCATGACATAGGGTCGGTATGGCTATCCCATTCTCCCGGGCAATATCTAAAATAGTCTGACCTTCAAGCCCGGTGAGCTCAATGCCGTTTATGTTTAGGCTAATTTTACTCACTCATTCCACCTCCACAGCCCCGAAGCGGCAGGCTTCAACGCATTTTCCGCATTTAACGCACTTATCATCAACAACCGTATGTACCCGCTTGTGATCTCCTGCAATGGCATCTGCCGGGCATTTTTTGGCGCATAGAGTACAACCGACACATTTTTCCGGAATAATTCTGTATATAAGCAGTGGCTTACACTGGTGGGCTGCGCATTTTTTGCAGTTAATATGAGCTTGGTATTCACCGCGAAAATACCGTATAGTGGTCAGCACCGGGTTTGGCGCGGTCTGGCCTAAGGCACAGAGTGAGCCTGCGCGGATTTGCTCAGATAAACCCTCAAGCAGTTCAATGTCGCCCTCACTGCCATGCCCATCACAAATGCGTTCAAGAATCTCTAGCATCCTTCGTGTACCTATACGGCAGTGTGTACATTTACCGCAACTCTCCTTGCAGGTGAAATCAAGGAAATACCTTGCCATATCCACCATGCAGGAATCTTGGTCCATAACAACCATGCCGCCGGAACCCATGATGGCTCCAGTAGCAGATAGGGCATGGTAGTCAATAGGGGTATCAAATAAATCTGCCGGGATACAGCCGCCCGAGGGGCCTCCCACCTGCACAGCCTTGCACTGACTGCCGCCCTTGATACCGCCGCCCATACCATACACAATCTTGTGAATGGTCTCTCCCATTGGTATTTCAACTAAGCCCCCCCTGGCAACCTTCCCGGTCAGGGCAAATACCTTTGTTCCTTTAGAATGCTCTGTTCCCATGCAGGAGAATGCCGACCCGCCGTTGCGTATAATCCAGGGTACGTTAGCAAAGGTTTCAACATTGTTTATATTACTTGGTTTTTGCCAAAGGCCCTCTTGTGCCGGAAAGGGCGGCTTCAGCCTTGGCATGCCTCTCTCTCCTTGAAGTGAGGCAATTAGTGCGGTTTCCTCTCCACATACAAATGCACCTGCTCCCGCTTTGATTTGTATGTCAAGGGAAAATGAACTGCCAAAGAGGTTTTTACCGAGGATTTGGTATTCCCTGGCTTGAGCTAAGGCTTTTTCCAGCCGGAGTATTGCCAGCGGATATTCTGCACGTACGTACACAATGCCTTGCCGGGCACCGATGGCGTATGCCGCGATCATCATTCCTTCTATTATTGCATGAGGGTCGCCCTCAATAATAGCCCTGTCCATAAACGCGCCGGGGTCACCCTCATCGGCGTTGCAAATCACATATTTTTCTGTACCTTGGGAGCTTCTGGCAGCCTGCCACTTGAACCATGTTGGGAATCCTGCGCCGCCGCGGCCTGCCAAGCCGGAGGCTTTTAGTTCCTCTATCACCTGCCCGGGGGTCATTTCAGCTACACATTTTTTTATAGCCTCATAGCCTTGTTTTTCTATGTATTCCTCAATATTCTCCGGGTCAATCCAGCCGCAGTTTTTCAGGGCGATGCGAGTTTGGGCATTCAGATTTTCCAAATCCACGGACAATATTTTATACTGCTCTGCCCGGCTTTCCTGTCCTGCCAAATCTTTTAAAATTTCCTGTGCGGCCTCAGGGGTTACTCCGGTGTATATGGCTGTGTTGCCTTTGCCATCGGTAACATTCACAATCGGCTCCAGACAACACATGCCGATACACCCGGTTGTTAATACCGGGCAGGCAAGGCCCATTCCTTGTACGTATTGTTCAAGCAAGGCTAATATTTCATTGGCTCCCGCCGCAATCCCGCAGCTCCCCCTGCCAACAGTTATCTTCATTCAGCCAGCTCCTTCTGCTCTATTTCCTTAAGAACCCGCGCGGCACTCTCTTTGGTCAAATTGCCGTATGTTTTATCGCCTATCATCATGGCGGGTGCCAGGCTGCAACAGCCTAAACAGGCGACATTGCTGTATGTAAACAGCCCATTAGGGGTGATTTCCCCTTCGTTAACGCCTGTGTATTCCCTAATGGACGCTTCAACCTCCGATGAGCCATTGACATGGCAGGCTGTACCCTGGCACAGAAGAATCAAATGCTTGCCGACCGGCGTGGTGCGGAACTGAGTGTAAAAGGTCACAACGCCGAAAACCTTGGTTAACTTGATATTCATGCGCCGGGCAATATATAAAAGGAGATCATTGGGCAGATACCCATACAGCTCCTGCGATTTTTGCAAAACCAAAATCAAGCTGCCCGGCACCTCTGCATATTTTTTAAGAGTTGGATCTAGTAAGGAAAGGTCAATGGGGGATTTTAGTATTCCCCGGCCTTCTACGCAACCGCATCCCATTTTGGCAAACACGCTCCCTCTTGCTTTCCAGCTAGCAACAGAATCCAGCGAAAACTAACACCGGAGGTTAGCTTTCGGGAAGGTTAATATAGCACAGAATCAAGACGTTGTAAATAAAAGATTTTTGGTTTTTTTGATGGGTTTTTTTGAAGATGGTATTGCTAACCGCCACTGCCTATGCTATAATGCGATACATAATAATGGAGGAGTGATTCTGAAATGAAAAAGAAAGTATTGTCCTTAGCCTTAATCCTTGTTATGGTGCTGGGTCTGATGCCTTTCCCGGCAGTTGCTGATTTCGCTCCGGGCGGATACGGCTACACCGGACCAACCGGCGGTAAATTTATCGCCCCCATTGAACCCCTAGCTCTCAGGACAAAATCTGTTCCAATTTCTAACCGGGCTGAATTGGAAGCGCTTAATAAGACTAATCTTAATTTTGATGATGATCATCTAATAAAAGGATCATATCATCTTACCGCCGATATTGACTTGTCCGGAGGTGAGTGGGAACCAATTAATAATTTTTGCGGAGTGTTTGATGGTCAAGGGTATGTAATAAATGGCTTATATGCTTTAGATGAAAATAACACATCATCTGGAGGTCTGTTTAGAACGGTACACAATGCAACAATTAAAAATGTGGGAATAAATATTGGTGCATTGGGTGTTTCTGTAAAATACGATTACGGTGCAGTGGATGCCGCAGGCTTGGTTGTAAGTGCAGGCGGAAAAACACTAATTGAAAACTGCTACACTATAGGTAATGTTTCTGCTATTGGTGCTTATGCGGCAACAGCCGGAGGCTTGTTAGGGAGTACATATGGCAGCACAACAGTTAGATTTTGCTATTCCATCGGTGATATTTCCGCTACTGCTTCTCAAGAAGCTCATGCGGGCGGCTTAGCCGGAGAAACATCTTGCGAAGGTGGCGGTGAATATTGGGAGACAGGAACCATAATAATGGATAGATGTTACGCTGTTGGTAATATTTCCTCCTCATCTCGCTTAGCTTGTGCAGGCGGATTAATTGGTTGTACTGAGCTTGAATTTCTATCTACAATCAGCAATTGTTTTGCCAGGGGTAATGTTACGGCTTCCGGCAATTACTCGCTTGTTGGCGGATTGGTCAGCCAGATCGATCGCATTTCAAACAGTTATGCAGTTGTAAATCTTTTCTCCGATAGTGATCCTAGGGCTATTGGTGGCATTGACGTTTGGGCTGTAAATACCTATTGGAATATTGACAGCATACAAAGTATAAACGGCACTGCATTGACATATGAGGAAAAAAAGAGGCTTCTCGTGAAATACGCTGGTCCCAAAGGGACACATCTCACTACCGAACAGATGAAACAACAAAGTAGCTTCGTTGGCTTTGATTTCAACAATATTTGGGATATTGACCCTGGCGTTAATGACGGGTATCCGTTTTTACGCCCATACCTACCGAACGCTCCCCACGATCACGCCAATTGCTGTATCGACTATTGGGATGCCGACTTTGTGGTAGAATCCGATGGCACACCGGAAATCAACCTCATCCACAACGATGAGAGCATACATCTTAACGGATTTGAACCCACAGAATTTCACATAGGCAACGGTAAATGGAAGGCTGTAAAAAATGTACTTGATTATGAAAAGTTCCCTAAACTGCTCAACAAAGATTTAACATTGACCCTCAAGGATGCAAACGAAAATATAGTCACCTTCCCCAAAATTAACAAACGCCCTTCGGCTCCCAAATTGGCTGTAAACTATGAAATCGCCGCCGATACATCAGGTAATACCCCTGGTCAGTGGATTCTGACGACAAAGGCTGAAAAGGGTCAGATGCCCCAAGTAGTCAAAGAAGGCATACATATCGGAACTCCTCAAATTGAGGGCGGCAAAGCTCAAAAAATGGATATTTACCACGATTGGGGTTATTTCTACCCGGGTGAAGCCAATGGCATCTGCATAAGATCGTTAGGTGACAAAAACGGCAAGCCGTTAGTGCAAAAAACAACATATTTTTACAAGGAAGAACCCAGGCTGAACGAAGACGGCAGCTATACCCCCGCAAGCAAGCCTAAGAAAATCACCGTTTCAGGTCTGCAAAAGCCTCCCAAGTACAAGCTTGGTGTAAACAAAGCCAAGGCGGACAATACATATGTTAACGGTGTATTGTATGCCAAAAAGCAAGAGTTTGATTTAACCGCAGGCGACCAGGTGTGGCACGGCGCAACAGAGAAGAAGCCCGCGACTGCCAAACAAATAGTAGCATAGCCGGGAGGTTTTATTTATGGGATTATTTAATAAGATTAAAAAAAGCTTTGGCAAAAGCCTTGGGGAATTGTTTTCAGGCGGGGTGCTTGATGATGAATTTTACGATTCATTGGAGGAAACGCTGATTCTCTCGGATATGGGCTGCAGTGCTTCACTGGAGGCCGTGGAGGATTTGCGTGCCCGCTGTAAAAAGGAGGGCAAAAAAACCACTGAGCAGGCCAAGGATTTGCTCAGGGATGTTTTGGCTGAGTTATTGGAAAGGGCGGGTTCTCGTGAAATGAGCCTGCAATCCCGCCCATCTGTCGTTCTGGTCATAGGGGTCAATGGTGCGGGCAAAACCACCACCATCGGTAAATTGGCACTAAGGCTCAAGCAAGAGGGCAAGCGTGTTTTGCTCTGTGCCGGGGATACGTTCCGTGCCGCCGCCGCCGATCAGCTTGAGATTTGGGCGCGGAGAGCCGGGGCGGAAATAGTCCGGCAGCATGAGGGTGCCGACCCTGCCAGTGTTTTATTCGATGCAATACAGTCGGCTAAGGCAAGGGGGTCAGATGTTATTCTCTGCGACACTGCCGGGAGATTGCAGAACAAGCAAAACCTGATGAACGAGCTTTCAAAAATGGACCGTATTTTAGACCGCGAGCTTCCCGGCGTGTCGAGAGAAACCCTTTTGGTTATGGATGCGGTTACCGGGCAGAATGGGCTGTCGCAGGTTAAGGAGTTCGACAAATCCGCCGGTCTGACGGGCTTAGTCCTTACCAAATTAGACGGCACTGCCAAGGGCGGTATAGTAATAGCGGTTGCCCAGGAGCTGGGCGTCCCGGTAAAATGGGTAGGTCTGGGTGAAAAGCCTGAGGATTTACGCCCCTTTGACCCGCGGGAGTTTGTAAATGAAATTATCTAAAAAATTTTTCTAAAAACGCTAAAGTATTCTTTTTATCTTACGATACTAATAAGTGAGAGGGGCAAAATGCCCATCTAATATTATAGAAATTGGAAGGTGATTCAAATGACTGCAACTACATGCGCAAAAACAAAAACAAATTCAAAATTCACAAAAGCACTATCATTCTTAACGATATTCTGCATTCTTTTTGGGATGCTGTCAATGGCAGCACCCGAGTCCTTTGCGGCAGAGGATTTTGAAGTGG
>WRLU01000047.1 GCA_009777475.1 Oscillospiraceae bacterium
AAACAGCAAGGGCAATTGTCAAAGCGAAAGCAGATTACATATTGAGCGTAAAAGGGGGTTCGTAAAATCGCCCTTAACAGCGTCAGAGATTACAAAGAGAAAACCAACTCAAAACGTCCGCCCCCTTCCTCCTTAGGTTGGAAGGGGGCGGGATCATTAGTATGTTACGTATTAGTAGCTATTTCCCCTTTATTTCACCGTAACCCTAAACACCTTAGAGGCCCTGTTCTTCTTCGTTTTCCCTACAGTGTGGGTGACCCGGCAGCGGTAAAATTTTCTGCCTTTTTTCTTTGTGGAAGGCTTGTAGCTTTTCTTCTTTGCCGCCTTGCCCTTGATATTTTTAAAGCCGCTTTTTTGCTTCTTGCTTGCCTGCCACTGATATGTAAGCTTGCCGCCCTTGCCCATGTTTTTGGCCTTGATTTTCAGCGTCAGCTTTTTCTTTCTTTTTACGCTGATTTTTCTCTTTTTAGGGCTGGTGACCTTGGGCTTAGCCGCCTTTGCCGCCGCGGCTGGCTTCTTGGTTGGCGCGGGTGTGGGTGCGGATGTTGGCTGAGTTGTTGGGGAAACAGCGTGGTGTGGCGTTGGTGACGGCGGTGCGGGTGACGATGACAGCGGTATATATTCATAAGGACGATTATTGTCCCTGCACCAATCAGCAACATACTCACTGGTTGTCACGATTTTGTAGTTTGGTGCGGTTTCTATTGTTGGAAAAGCATCACCGCCTATTGAGATTACATTTTCAGAAACCATGATATCTCCGGTTAGGGGACAACCTCTAAATGCAGAAGCTCCTATTTCAGTTACACTATTCGGTATCGTGATGCTTGTCAATTTAGTGCAATCATAAAATGCTTGAGAACCTACACTCTTTACATTTTCAGGGATTGTTACATTGGTAAGTCCAACGTTATAAAATGCTTGCGTTCCAATTGTTTCTAATGTGCTATTGCTTTGAAATGTTATCGAGGATAAGCTTGTGCAGTTGTAAAATGCTTGGGAACCTATACTTTTTACATTCCTAGGTACATTAAAAGCCGGCAATTTCGTCGCACCAAGAAACGTTTCATCAGGAATGCTGGTCATATTAGCAGAATATTCTACCTCAGTTAATTCAACACAACTATGAAACACTCGTGTCCCCATGTTGATTACCGTATCCGGTAATTTTGCAGCTTTTAAATTCAGGGCATTTCGGAATGCTTGAGAACCTATACTAGTATAACTCCCTCCGCTTATGGATGTTATGGGACAAATCCCAACACTACCTGCCCCTTGCATAGTATTTTGTATGGTGTTATTAAAAGCCCCTTCACCGATTGCGGTAGTCGTCTTATACCGAGTCTCTAAATCCAATGCAGCCCAATCAGAAAAACTCATTCTGTTGGTATATCCCACAATAACAGTGCCGTCTGTTATAATGCCGTCATCATTTTTGACCTGTTCCGCTTTTACATAATCAGGCGATATAATCGCCAGCATTGCCGCAGAGATTACTATGCAAAAAAACCTTTGGAATTTTTTCATTGTTTGATTCACTCCCCATTGACTAAAAACAAAAAGCCTGCCCCTGGATACAATAAGTCTTAATTATTTTACCATGAGTCTATTTGCAATGTCAAGTTTTTCAAACAAATATTCACAATTTGTCGGCCCCCGGTGTGCCGGCAAAAACAAGCCTCACATCGGCAGGGGCATTAACCAAAACGCCCGCTGACATACTCCTGAGTTTTCGGATTGACCGGATTGCCAAATATTTTTTCGGTATCACCGAACTCCAGCATATCACCCAGCAGGAAAAATGCCGTTTTGTTTGATACTCTTGCCGCCTGCTGCATATTATGCGTGACCATAATCACAGTGTATGTCTTTTTCAAATCCTGAATCAGATCCTCAATTTTGAAGGTTGAAATTGGATCAAGGGCACTGGTTGCCTCATCCAAGAGCAAAATTTCCGGCTCCAATGCCACGGCACGAGCAATGCACAGCCGTTGCTGCTGACCGCCGGACAGGCTCAGTGCCGACTTTTTTAACCTATCCTTGACTTCCTCCCAAAGGGCTGCCTTCCTCAGGCTCTTTTCCACAATTTCATCAAGAACAGCCCTCTTTTTAACCTTGTGATAGCGAGGGGCGTAGGCTACATTGTCATAGATGCTCATGGGGAAGGGATTAGGCTTTTGAAACACCATGCCAATATTTTTTCGGATTCTCATAGGATCAATATCCGGCGCATAAATATTAACGCCGTCAAAGATGACCTCGCCGTCAATTCTGACATCCTTGATGATATCGTTCATCCGGTTCAGAACACGAAGAAAGGTCGATTTTCCGCATCCGCTCGGGCCGATCAGAGCCGTAATTTCGTTTTTCATGAAGGAAAGGCTGACATTGATTAGTGCGTGGTTGTCCCCATAATGCAAATTTAGGTTTTTGGTTTCTATGATAGTCATGTTTTTTTACCCCCTCTTGATTCCCTTTCCAACAATGTAGGTTAAAAAATTCAGAAGCAATACCACCAGCATGAGAATGGCTGCGATGGCAAAGGGTGTCGCATCGGTCATTCCGGGCGGACGCTCAGTAAAGCATTGGTAAATCTGAACCGCGAGGGTGGCACCGGAGTTTTTGTAATGGGTTGCAATATCACCGGGCAGCTGATAGGCTGTACCGCTGGTACAAAGCAATGCCGCACTCTCACCGACCATGCGCCCAACACTTAGTATAATGGCCGCAATGATTCCGGGCATAGCACAGGGCAGTAAAATGGTTCGGATGGTGTAGAGCTTATTGACACCCATGCTCAATGCAGCCTCACGGTAAGTCGGATCAACTGATTTCAGGCTTTCCTCTGTAGTCCTGACCACAATCGGCAACACAATCAGTGCCAGTGTAAATGCCCCTGCCAGGATAGAATAGCCCATATTGAAGAACAGTACAAAGAACAATGCCCCAAACAAGCCGTATACAATGGATGGTATCCCCGATAAAATTTCAATGGTAAACCGGATTAAGCTCAAAATTTTCCCCTGCTTGCTGTATTCTGAAAGATATATGGCTCCGCCAATGCCAATCGGAAGTATAATCAGCAATGCCAGCACGGTAATGTACACGGTGTTGATAATCATGGGAGCAATACCATAGGTTTGATCCAGGAAAGACGGTTCTGTAGACAAAAACGCCCAGTTGATGGCAGGCAACCCTTGGAAAAATATGTACCCGATGATGCCAAACAGAATCAACAGGGCAATCCCGGCTGCCAGACACGCCAATGTGCGTATGATAACGGTATCCATATGCACCGTTCTCTTGTATGGGCTGTCGTTATTCATATTTCGCACCTGCCTTTTTGATAAAGTATTTGAACCCGCTGTTGATGAGCAGGATAAACACAAACAGCACCAACCCAACGGAAAACAAAACATCTCTGTGTAATCCGGTGGCGTATCCCATTTCGGCGACAATACCGGTGGTCAAAAAACGAACCGGCTCCAGCAATCCTGGGAACTGCACCGTGTTGCCCGCCACTAAAATAATCGCCATAGCCTCGCCTATGGCACGCCCGACCCCTAGCATAACACCGGTCATAATGCCGCTCCTGGCCGCCGGAATCAAAACCCGGAAAACCGAAGATTCCTTTGTCACTCCCAGCGCCAAGGAAGCCTCCATATAGGTTGACGGCACGGCGTTTAGACTGGTGGTGGTTACGCTGACAATGGTGGGCAGCACCATAACCGAAAGCACCACAATGGCCGACAAGAAGGTGAATCCCGATGGTCTGTCAAATATCAGTTTCACGGCGGGAACAATAACAAAAACACCTACCACGCCATAAATCACTGAGGGTATACCTGCCAGCAAATCGACCGCAGCCGATACAAACCCTGAGATGCCTGACGGCAGGACCTTGGATATACAAACAGCAGCCAATATCCCTAAGGGAACGCCAACGGCAATGGCTCCGACCATACCGCCCAGCGAAGTTAAAATCAAATACGCAATGCCAAATTGGGGGTCATCGCCGGTAGGCGACCATTTTGTTCCGAAAATAAAGCTGAAGAGTCCAATCTTATGAATAGTAGGAATACCTTTGACGGCTAGGAACAATGTGATAAACAGCACGGCCATCACAGCCAGAATGGCACAGGTTCCCAATATAAATTTAGCTAGTTTTTCCGATTCATTGTTGGAAGGCAGAGTCTTTCGCAACAGCAGACACCCTGCCGCCATGAAAACCGGAATGACACAAAGGGCAAAAAATGCCGGCTGCATATGGTGAGCAAGTCCGATGATATCATCACTCAGCCCACAGTAATAGGCGATGTTTTCTATGTTTTGATTGATGGCGTTTACAGCATTTGCCGCCGTGATGCCGCTCATAGCAAAGGAAACCGGGGTCAAAAGCAACAGAATCAGCCCTTGGGGTGCGTTAGGCTTAACATATACAGCCATGGCAGCTATGATGACAAAAAACATCGGCAGATACGCAAACAAAAACGAGAAATTCAGATTAGAAGCCACAGACAGCAACGCGAGGGTTGCCTTGTCCAGCTCGTCCTCAGAATCCGGCTCAATACCCTCCGGGGATAATTCGGTTAGACCATATTCCTCCTTGAACCCATCGATCAGCTGACCTGCACTCCATATTGTGAACCGTCTTTCATCCCAATGCTCTGGACGATGCTCTTCCCCACCTTCATCTTCGTACATTTCCTCCCCATAGGACTCTTGCTCAATGGATTCATCTCGTATGATAGAAATTTTAACCACAGGAAGCAGCATGAAAATGCAGAAAACGACACAAATGGCGATGATGATTTCACGTTTTTTCTGATTCAGAAACTCCATTCTCATCCCTCGTTTATCCTCAAATAGTAACGGCTCATCTCCACCCTGTTATTCCCCCTATTTGGAGGGAAACAATGCCTATTGCAGTTGATTGTTATTATCTCCCGCCTTTGCGGCGGGAGATAATAACAAATGCGGAGAGGGAGGAGAACGCGGGGGGCTGGGTTGTTATTTGACCTTTGCCAGTTCGGCGTTTCTCTGTGCTCCGGTAAGAGGTACAAAGTTGGATTTTGAGATAATTTGCTGCCCTTGGTCGCTAAGGGAAAACTTCAAAAATTCCTTTTCAGCTGCACTGAGTTTTCTTGTTTTCAGCCTAAGCAGCAGGAATGGGCGGGATAGCCTGTATGATCCGTTCGCCACGGCACCCTCTGATGGCTTGACAGCGGCTCCGCTGCTGTTACCGATTGATAAGGTTGACATATTGCCTACAGAGCCTAGTGACATATAGCCTATGCCGTTAGTTGTTCTGCTAATCATGGATTTCATTTGGTCTGTGGTGTTGGCAATTGTTATTCCGCCAACTCTGTTGTTGCCTATTCCCAGAACACTTTGGAAGCAGTCACGGGTTCCTGAACCGTTTTCCCGGTCGATGGGATTTAATTTGTCGAGAGCGGCTTTGCGTCCGCTGGCGGGGGCGGGGCTTCCGCGATACACATAGGCCAACTCACTCAGAGAAATGTATCCACTCAGACTGGAGGCAACACTTGCGTTGTTGACAACAACGGCCACACCGTCCCAGGCTATTTGATACGCATTGAGCCTGCCCTTATTATCACTTGAGCTGGCATAGTCGGCACTTCTCATCCCAAAGCTGACGGTACCCTTGTTGGCATCAGCCAAGCCGGCACCTGATCCGGTAACGTTGTTGATGGAGATGGTGACCTTCTTTGACCTCTTCTTAAAATCCTCGGTCAAAGCCGCAATGGCCGGGTAAACTGAGGTGGAGCCAGAGAAGCTGACCTTGCCCGTGAGGTTGGCTTGATTTTTGTAGCTTTTGCCCTTTGGAGGGGTACGCTTGGGCGGGGCGGGCTTGGCTTTAACGGTGACGATGCAGGTCGCTTTTTTCTTGTTTCCGCCAACGGTAAGCGTGATGGCAGTCCGACCGGCTTTTTTAGCCGTTACTTTGCCTTTTTTGGAGACACTGGCTACACTCTTGTTGCTGCTCTTCCAGGTTCTCTTGGAATTCTTCTTGGCCTTTTTTGGTTTGATGGTGGCCTTCAGGGTGGTTTTTTGCCCAACGGTAAGGGTAACATTTTTGGGGGCAATGGTGACGGTTTTGGCATTCGGATTGGCCTTAGCCTCAACAACAGGGGCGAAGTTTCCAGCCAACCCCAATGTCATCACCAGAACCATGCAGAGAGTCAGTGCGTTTTTCAAGATTTGTTTCATTTCTTTTTACCTCCAGTTTTTTTAGTGGTTTTCTTTACTTTTTTTACGGTATACTTGCTTTTTGCCACCTTGCTGGCTGTTCGACCCTTTCTTATGGCCATAACTCTGACCGTGGTGGTCTTTTTAATTTTAAGTTTTTTGCTTTTGCCTGGCTTGATTCTGTTTGACTTTGTAGTGGGTTTTTTGCCGTTTGATGTGTAATACAGAGTTGTTTCCTTGGGTGCTGTCAATTTGATCTTTGCGTTCTTCTTGACTGTCTTGGACTTTGGTATGACCTTTTTTCCGGGTGTGGCCGTTCTTTTCAGTTGTGTAACTGTTATTGCCGGTTCCTTGACACCTGTGACCTCTAGGTTCGACCGTCCGCCCAAGTCAAGGGTAATGGCGGAGATGCCGTTTTTAACCCAAATGTCATCTTTGTCAACTCGTGTTGTATCACCGCGCTGAAGATTGAAGCTAAACTCTCTTTCGATGTTTTGCGGACCGATTACAACCGAGCTGTCAACCAGTGCCAGAGTGTTCATGTCCATTTCGACATTCGACAAACGATAGCGACCGTTGGCATCGGTTCTTGTGCGCTGCAAACCGCCATTGAGCATGATTCTCTGATTTCTTATCGGGTCACCATCCTCATCCCGGATTGTGCCGCTGATGGCAACTCCATCCTGGGCTTGACCGTTAACAAAAATCGGGTTGGAGTAGAACCAGAGGTCTGCATAGGCTTTGGCAATAGTGTTTGTAGGAAGAACGCCGCTGTCTATCGTTGGGTTGCCGCTGGCATCGCAGTTAGCTGATCCCACGCTGTTGTTGGTCCCGCGCAGACGATAGTACATATCCTTGCTGGTTGCAGGTAAATCGAAGCTCACCGTTGTCCAGCCGTTTGCGGTTTTGAACTCTGAGCGGTTGAAGCGTTTGATAACCCTAGTGGTTGAAACGCTGTCCTTTTGATACGCATCGCTCAAATACTCCTTGGGATTGGTGAAGTCAACAATTCCTGACTGCTTGAATTTTTGGGGGATACCGGTCACCTCTCCCGCAATCAGGTCGATGTGGTCTACCACAGGTTTTTGGCCGTTGTTGTTTCGATCAGGGCTTTTGAAGCTTACGGTAACCGTTGTCTTCTTGCCCTTGATGGGGGTTATGGTTTCACCCATGGTAGCAGTGGTGCTGTTGTTGGAAACGGTGTAATCAAGTGCGTTAATGAGGTCACCCAATGCTGTGTATGAATTGCCCGAACGCAGGCTGTCCAGAATGCCCTGATAATCTTTTTGCTCGGCATAGGAATGCAGCTTGGTGTATTCGCCAGGCCAAAAGTCGGGTTCCATGCCGTTTATGCCGTCACTAGCATACTTGTCTGTCTGTGTTTTGTCGTGGTGAAAATCAGAGTTTCCGAATGCCCAGAATCTGCGCCCTTCGCTTAGCAAAGCATCCCATGTGCCGCCCACTTTGGCCAGCATATAGTCAGCTCCCCCATATGTTCTCAGCTTAGGCAGATTGTCATTGCCGGATTTGATCATAGCAGTGCGTTCTGCGGTACTGTATTCCGGTGCACCGCCTCTTGCAATGTAGGCATCCACGGCTTTTTCCACCGTATTGTTGGTGTCCGATACATAGGAGGTTATTTGGGTTAGGGCATCGGTCTTAGCATCCGTTATATACAGTCTGCCCAGCCCGCCGCGGAAAGCCGAGGCTTGATGTCCTGGAAGAAACTCGGCACCAAAGCAAACATCAGGAGCCGCATCATTGAATTCCCTAAGGTCAGCCGTTGTATAACCCATTGCCCGCGTTGGATGATTGGGAAGGAAGTAGCTAGTATCTGGAAAGTTTTCCTGAAGATACTCCGCTCCCATTATGGCAGATAGGTGATTGTTGGTCGTCAGGTTGTTGCCTGCCAGGTTGGCGTTGATGTTGGTCTGGTTGGCCTCTTTCCGCGCTGTCTCTTCCCCCGGATCACCTAAAACGGTGCCAAATGTGTTTTGGGCGGCATTAGTTTTCCATGTACCGTCTTTGTCGAGATAAGCCTCGAATCTGCCGTTGGTTCCCCGCCCTTCTGCATATACAATGGTGGTGGCCTTGTCGTCGATGCTTACGCTTCTGGTGGTGATTTCACCCGGATAGTACCCGGCATCGAACACTTCGCGGCTGTTGTCAAAACGATAGTTGAACTGTGCCAGCATATTTTTGACCACATCGGTGTGGCCAACCATGCCTACAGCAGCGTGCTCGTGCGTGGGAACATTCCACTCGAAGCCGGAGATTTGCATCATTCCGCCACTACGGTTTTTGTTGATTTCGTCTTCGCCGATACCGGCGATGCTTCCCCACCTGGGCATAGTGTGGTCAACTGTTTTGCCTCTGTCTTGCCTTGATGACATAGCGATGGCGGATGCGTTGCCGGTTTCAGAGTCAGCTCCCCAAGGAAGTCCGTTTTGGTCAAGTGTGCCAACGGAGCCTCCGCCGTGGTCAGCAGCACTGTACCAGTCAAGCCCAAACTGCTTGGCTTTGGCGGCGACCTGGGATGCAGTATAGCTTGCATCGGAGAGGAGGGTGTGCGTGTGGAAGTCCCCTTTGAGCCATACGCCACTGCCGCTTGTGGTTGAGACTGCTTTGGCGGGGACCATCAGCAACCCCAAGGTCAGCACTGTGACCGATGCGAGGGAAATGATTCTTTGCGCTAGGTTCTTTCTCATTGTCTTCACTCCTTCTTTTTACATTTTTTTGAGTACGGATACAGTCTACCATCCGGTTGTAAAATCCAAATACAGATGCGGGTAAATTTTTTGTAATATTATATTGAAGGATTTAACACTAAAACTGAAATCAGGTGAACCAGACACAGTCGTGAATTAAGGCAACTTGACATAGCAAGGAAGCTGCCGTATAATGAGCATAAAATAGGCTGGCCATTCTCCCAAAAGGAGCGAATATATGATAAAACCTACTTTAACAAAGGCGGCGGCTTTACTGTTTACGCTCCATCTCGTTGTCGGTCTTTTTTTGGTCAAGGATTATGGCGTTGGTGCCGATGACAATGTAGAGCGTATAACCAGTATAGCTAATTATGTCCATGTTATGGGCAGTGTAATGCGTTCCTCTGAAAATGAGGGGATTAGAAAAACAGCGGAAGCCGCTGAACCCCTCATGGCCTGGAAGGACCGTTATTACGGCACGGCTTTGCAGTGCATTACCGTAGCTATAGAACATATAAACGGCTTTGAAATGGATATGCGGGATGTGTACCTTATGCGTCACACCTTTGTCTTCCTGAACTTTTTCCTGTCGGGGATTTTCTTTTACCTGATTTTGCGGCGGCGGTACGGCAACACTGTAATCCCTCTGCTGGGGGCTTTATTTTACATACTCTATCCTCGTTTTTTCGGTGAATCGTTCTATAATATTAAGGACATTCTGTTTTTTTCATGGTGTATAATTGCCGGGTATTTTATCCTGCGTTGGCTGGAGGATGAACACTTGAGGTTTATTTTTCCTGCCGCATTCGCTCTGGCCATAGCCGCAAACACCAGGGTTTTGGGGTTTTGCTTGCTTTTGTTAGCCTGTGCTTTTGTGATAATACGAGGTTTTTCTCAAAAGAAAATTCTGGTATCTGCATGGAGTTTACTAGTATTCACGGCATTGACCTTCGTTTTCTATGTAGCGATAACACCGTTTTTGTGGGAAGCCCCATTTGCAAACACCATAGAAACCTTCAGACATTTTGCAGATTTTGAACCGTGGGATATGCGTCATCTTTACCTTGGTGAGTGGATTGACCGCCACATACCATGGCACTATCTCCCGGTGTGGATGGGCGTAACTATACCTTTGCTGTATATAGTCATGTTCTTTGGGGGCTTTGCGGCAATTATCCGGGCGGTAATTAAATACCGCAAAACCAAAAGCCGGCTTGCGCTCCGGCGGCTGTTATATGACCTGTTTTCCATGACATTGTTTTTGGGGATTTTATTTGGATATATTATCTTAGGCATTACCATGTACGAGGGCTGGCGGCACGCTTACGCAATTTTCTTCCCATTTTTATATATTGCTGTTCGCGGGCTACACATATCGTTTGAATTTTTTAAAGGCAGGCAAAGGCTGCTCAGGGCAGGGTTCTCATGTATTGTTGCGGCTAATCTGGGATATTTGCTCATCTGGAATGTGATAAATCACCCTTATCAGTATGTTTTTTTCAATGCTGCCGGCCGTACTGTTGCCCAAGATAATTTTGCGCTTGACTACTGGCATATCTCTTACTTCGATTTAATCCGCTGGGCCTTTGAAAATGACGACAGAGAAAAAATATCATTTTTTATCCTTGACAATATGCGCCGCTCAGTATTATCTGCGGAGGAGCAAGCAAGAGCAATTCCCGTTGCACTCGAAACAGATAATATAAATTTTCTCCCAATTTTAGGGCGAGAGGATTACTACATTATGTTTATAAACTCATATAACAACTCATTTGATATTCCGTATGTACGTAGCGAGGGCTTAGAGGAGGCACATTCCATTTCTGTTGACGGCATAAAAATCGCCGTTCTTTACAAGAGGGCAGAGCCTGATGCTGAATTTGACAGCCAATCGTGGGATAATATAATAAGTGCCTACAGCAGCACAGGGGACGCTTTTGACCCTTCTGTTTTGCATGACGGCAATTACAATACCCTCTGGACTACCGGCGAGGCGCAAAAGCCAGGTGATTTTCTTCTGTTTATGTTTAACGATCCGGTGGATTACAATTATGTCCTTATGGATTTGCCGACCGGCTCCAATGATGCCCCTGGGGATCTATATATTTCAGTATCTATGGATGGGCAAAAATGGACTGAAGCCCCAATCTCCGTTAAGTCGGAGAATTCCTATCGTTTTGAGCCGGAAAAGTACCGTTTTATAAGGCTGGCTAACATAGCCGATAGTTCCAAAACCCCTTGGAGTGTGGCGGAATTGACGTTTGGCCGGGCTAAATAGGAGGCTTCTTATGAGAGTACTTGGCATTGATCCCGGGTTAGCTATTATAGGGTTTGCCGTTGCCGACAATTCAGGAGGGAAGCCGGTACACCTGCGGCACGGCGTTATCCGCACCCCTGCCGGGGAACCGCTTGAACAGCGCCTTATGACTATCCATGATGACCTATCCGAACTGATTGAAACATTCAGGCCACAGGAAGCGGCTATCGAACGGCTGTATTTTAACAAAAACGTAACCACAGGCATACCGGTGGCTCACGCCCGAGGCATCATTCTGTTCACCCTGGCGAAATCGGGTATTCCCATTTCCGAGTATTCCCCGCAGGATGTTAAAATGGCAGTCACCGGATATGGAAATGCCGAAAAAATGCAGATTATAGAGATGACTAAGCAGCTTTTATCCCTCAAAGCCAGACCCAAGCCCGATGATGCCGCCGATGCTCTGGCATTAGCGGTCTGCCATATACATACCTCCGGGTCTCTGCTGTACGGAGGGAAAATAAATGGGTAGCTTTATTGTTGAATGTCTTGCCTATGGGTTTTTGGCTTTGTGTTCTCCCATTTTGAAATTAACAGACAAAATCCGAAACAAAATATTAAGAGTAACAGCATTTACTGCCTTGCTTATTCTTTGCTGCCTTATCTCAGTTGTGCTTGGCGCAGCATTGGTGGTTGGTCTGATTGTATTGTATTTAGTGATATTTGAAAAATAAACGGAGGGATTTACCATGATTTACGCCATACAAGGCATACTTGAACACACCGAGCCATATTTAGCGGTGGTGAACACCGGCGGGGTATCTTACGCCTGCCATACCTCGCTTACAACCCTGTCTGCCTTGAAAAAGGGTCAGAAGGTAAGGCTTATGACCCATATGCACATAAGAGAGGGTATTTGCGATCTGTATGGGTTTGCCGGAAAAGAGGAGCTTTCGGCGTTTTGTATGCTTATCGGCATATCGGGGGTAGGGCCTAAGGCGGCGATTGCCATTTTGTCCTCCTCAAGTCCTGAGAGATTAGCTCTCGCCGTTATCAGCGGGGATGAAAAGGCTCTTACTGTTGCCCCGGGCATCGGTAAAAAAATAGCCCAGAGGATTATTTTAGAGCTTAAAGACAAATTGTCAAAGGAGCAGGCTCAATCGTCCTCCTCTTCACAAATCCTCCCGGTAATACCCGGAGGGCAGGGTAAGCTTGCCGAGGCACAAGCCGCACTCGGTGTTTTGGGCTACACTCCGATTGAGGCGGCGACCGTCCTTAAAGGCTTGGATACCGAGGCTTTGAGCGTTGAGGAAATTGTTCACCACTGCCTTAGGGCGTTTGGCTCTAAGGGTTAAAATATTGCAAAGCCGCGCCTTTTACCGACACGGCTTGGTGGTGGTTGATTACTTTGTCTTTGCCTATCCAGCTTAATGTGAGCATGGGGGATGAGCCTTCTCTTGCAACAACATTGCCCCATTATAGTATGCGCGGGCGATTTTTGCAATCGCTCATACCTCTTTATAACGGAAATCTAATTTTTAGTTATTACCAGCCGTTAAAATCTCCAGAATAAACTTTTTCCCCAACAGACATCTAACATGATTTTGGATAGCGGACGTTTTGAGTTGGTTTTCTCTTTGTAATCTCTGACGCTGTTAAGGGCGATTTTACGAACCCCCTTTTACGCTCAATATGTAATCTGCTTTCGCTTTGACAATTGCCCTTGCTGTTTCTTTTTGGCAATACAGGGCATCCGCTACGACAATACAGCCTTCAATCTGCAATAACTCTATCAGGTTACGTA
>WRLU01000048.1 GCA_009777475.1 Oscillospiraceae bacterium
GGCGGAGCACAACGAGATAAAAAAGTGCAAGGGCTGTAATTATGAGCAGTCTGTGCGCAAAAAGCACAGGTTCGACAAAAAAGGCAAGTGTAAAGACTGCGGCTTTGTAAAGTGATGGGAAGAAGGAAGCCCCCCCCGCGCCTGGTTAGGCGGGGGGGTTGTTGTGTGAAAAATTTTTGCTGAATATAATCTAAAAATTCTCTTGCTTTTACAAAAAAACTTTGATATAATACGTTCCAGGGCTCGCCAATAAGGGGGCTTGCAAACTTTTTGAGAGGATGGTTTTACACATGAAGGAGTTAAAAGGAGCTTGTATTATCGCTCAGTCCGGCGGTCCTACCTCGGCAATTAACGCATCGGCATTGGGTGCCATTGAGTCGGCACTTGATAATCCGTGCATTACCGCCGTATACGGTGCGTCCAACGGCATACGCGGCGTTTTAGATAACAGGCTTTTCCAAATGGACAAAGAGGACAGAGAGGAATTAGCGCACCTCAAATACACTCCTTCATCTGTTTTAGGCTCCTGTCGTTACAAACTTCAGGATCCAGACACAGATGAGGCTGACTACAAACGTATCTTAGAAATTTTCAAGAGATACGATGTCCGCTATTTCTTCTACAACGGCGGCAATGACTCAATGGACACCTGTAATAAAATCTCTAAATTTATGCTCAAAAACCACTATGAGTGCCGTGTCATGGGTATCCCCAAGACTATCGACAACGATCTGTCCGGCACCGACCATTGCCCGGGCTATGGCTCTGCTGCTAAGTATGTGGCCACCTCCTGCATGGAAATTTATCTTGATGCCCGGGTGTATGACATTGGGATGATTACCGTTATAGAGGTTATGGGACGTCATGCCGGATGGCTCACCGCCGCCGCCGCTTTAGCGGGCGATTATGCCCCTGATCTTATCTATTTGCCGGAGGTGCCCTTTGATGTTGAGCAGTTTATCAGTGATACGGCGGCAATTTACAAGAAAAACGGCAAAGCGATTGTAGCTGTGAGCGAGGGAATACAGGACAAAAACGGCAAGTTCATCAACGAATATGGGATTTCATCACCCCAGACGAGGGACAGCTTCGGTCACGCGGAGCTTGGGGGATTAGCCGCTACTCTAGTTAGCATGATAAAGGCAAGAAGGATTTTCGGCAGCGTTAAGGTGCGAGGAATTGAGTTTTCGTTGCTTCAGCGTTGCGCCTCCCATGTGGCCTCCCAAACCGACTTAGACGAGAGCTATGCCGCAGGCAAGGCTGCCGTTGACAATGCCGTTATCGGTATCACCGACAAAATGGTGGGCTTCAAATGTTCGCGTGACGGCGGGTACAAGTGTGAGCTGGAGCTTTTGCCGCTTGACGTTGTGGCAAACACTGAAAAGAGAGTTCCGCGTGAATGGATTAACGAGGCAGGTAACGGCATTCTCCAAGGCTATGTAGATTACGCAATGCCGCTTATTCAGGGTGAGACCCTTCAGCAAAAGGAAAATGGTCTCCCGCGCTTTGCCCGGCTTAAAAAAATAGTGGCAAGGTAAAACCTAAAAAAATATTTTACTTGACAAGTTTCGCGCAAGCCTCTATAATGTGTATACTTTCATATTTTTTGAGGGTATGTTTTTGATTCGCGGAGGGAGGGAATAACATTGTCTGAAGTCAGGCTGAAGGATAACGAGTCCTTAGATAATGCGCTTAAGCGTTTTAAGCGTAACTGTGCCAAGGCGGGAATTCATTCTGAACTCCGTAAGCGCGAGCATTACGAAAGCCCAAGCGTTAAACGCCGAAAGAAGAGTGAGGCGGCGCGTGCCAAAAAGAAGAAATTCAAATAAGACACCAATCCCCCGCCAAGTGGCGTGGATCGGGTTGTGGACAAACTGACAGATTGGGGAAAAATCGTGCGAGGTGATGCGCAGTACATGTTGCGCGGTTTTGTCCTCAGCCGGTCCCCCGCCGAATGGCGGGGGATTTGTTTGATGTGGCCCCGATGATCCATGCATGAAGGATAGTTAATTAGAGGCAGCTTTAAAGGTGATGAATTATGAAATATGATTTGCCAACTATACGCACACGCATGCTTTACCTTGACCAGGAGATTGACCGTTTGTCGGAATGCAAGATTGCTGTATTCGGAATAGGCGGAGTGGGAAGCTTTGCCGCTGAGGCATTAGCCCGCTCCGGGGTTGGCGAATTGACCCTGATTGACTTTGACAATATATCGGAAACAAACATTAACCGCCAGCTTTGCGCCCTGCATTCTACGGTAGGCAAGCCCAAAGCCTATGTGATGGCACAGCGAATAGCCGATATTAACCCTAAATGCAGGGTAAATACGATTATCTCCAAATATAGAGGGGAAACCCGGGATGAATTTTTTCAAACAGGATATGATTATATTGCTGATGCTATTGACTTAGTTTCATGCAAGCTTGACCTTATACAAACAGCCAAATCACGAGGCATACCGGTTTTGTCAGCATTAGGGGCAGGCAACAAAAAGGATTCGACTCGTTTTTCGGTGTGCGATATTTCTCAGACCCATGACTGTCCTCTGGCACGCATCATGCGTAAAGAGCTGCGAAGGATGGGAATTGGAAATTTAGACGTTGTTTGGAGCAGCGAAAAGCCGGTTGCCCCCAGGTTGCTGGATTGCCCTCCTCCTGGAAGACGATGCTTGCCGGGTAGTGTACCCTGGGTTCCGGGAGCGGCAGGGCTGGCTATGGCAGGCCATATTGTCAAGAATCTGTTCTCATAGCCCCCCGGCATCCATATTACGGCCTATGAAACAGGCTCTAAGGAGTTGATTCTGTGAATTGCGTTTGTGAAATTATTTCGGTGGGCACCGAGCTTCTTTTGGGCAGCATTGTTAACACCGATGCCCAAATTATTGCCCAGGGGCTGAGTGATGCGGGAATCTCCTGTTTTACACATACAACGGTGGGAGATAACCCGGAACGGCTGACTGCCGCCTTACAAATCGCCCGCCGGAGGGCGGGGATAATAATAACTACAGGCGGATTAGGTCCTACATGCGATGACCTGACCAAGCAAACCGTCTGTTCCGAATTCGGAATTTCCCTTGTACACCACGAGGCTTCATGGGAGCGTATAAAAGAGTATTTCGCAAGAATAGGCCGGGATGTTACTGAAAACAACGCTCAGCAGGCACTTCTTCCCGAAAACGGCACTATTTTAGAAAACAACTGCGGAACCGCCCCCGGTTGCGGGTTTATTTCCTCCGATGGTGTTCGGGTTTATATGCTTCCTGGACCGCCCGATGAATGCCGCGCAGTATTTCAAAACAGTTTACTTCCCATACTAAAGGATCTATCTCAGCAGACGTTTGTTTCACGGAATATCAGGGTTTTTGGGATAGGCGAGGCTGAAACTGAGGATAAATTGCGAGATTTGATGAAAAAATCCCAAAACCCCACATTAGCACCCTATGCCGGGCAGGGCGAGGTTCTTTTGAGAATTACTGCATCAGGTAAAAATCACCATGATGCATATGAGCTTACGCGGCCATTGGTTGATAAAGTATGCAAAATACTTGGCGAAAATGTTTACGGCGTTGATACAGGAGGCTTAGAATGTGTTGTAAAAGAGCAACTGGAAGCAAATCAGCTGAGCCTGGCAACAGCTGAGAGCTGCACCGGGGGGTTAATCTCCGCAAAGCTTACCGACATACCTGGAATCTCCTCTTGCTTTTTCGGCGGCGTTGTGGCATACAATGCTAAGGCCAAAACCGAGATGTTGGGTGTTTCTGGGGAATGTATTAAAAAATTTGGGATAGTTTCACTTGAAACCGCCTCAGCTATGGCAAAAGGAATTGCCCAGCTTATGGGGGCTGAAATAGGGCTTGGCGTTACCGGTTTGGCGGGGCCTGATGGTGACGGAAGCGAAACCCCGGTAGGCACAGTCTGCATCGCACTGTACGATGCCCGGAACGATAGCAGCCGTGCAGTGAAAAAATTATTCGGCACCGAACGCGAGCGGGTACGGCTTATGTCTTCTAAAAGTGCGTTGAATATGGTACGGCTGTATTTGAAAGAGCTTTCCTCTTGCGATGGATAATGTTTTAAAAAAATGTGCTTGATGTGCTTGTTTTTTGGTTGATGACAGGGTATAATGGTTGACATAAAATCGTGTTACAGGAGGGGAGTGTATGGAATATGAAATGAAAAATAAAAGATATAATATTATTGATTTGTTCTGTGGCTGCGGAGGGTTTTCGCTTGGTTTCAGCCAAGCAGGATTTAATGTGAAAATGGGTGTGGACATATGGTACGATGCAACGGTGACGTATAAACATAATTTCAAAAACGCCGTTATTATTAACGAGGACATAGCAAAAGTATCGGGCAGGAAAATTCTTGAATCACTTAAAATCACGGCAGATGACATTGATGTGATTATCGGCGGACCGCCTTGTCAAGGGTTCTCTATTTCGGGACACAGAAACGAAGACGACCCACGAAACATACTTTATAAATCGTTTGCAGATATTATTGGATATATCAAGCCGAAAGTGTTTGTAATGGAAAATGTGCCGGGGCTTATAAAGCTCTTTAACGGTAAAACCCTTGAGGGTGTGCTTAATGTTTTTTCTGCACTTTGATACGAGGTGTCTTATGATATACTTTCATCGGAAAGTTTTGGAGTGCCCCAACAACGTCGTAGAGTTTTCTTTGTTGGCGTCAATAAGAAAAAAAATAAAAATATGGAAAAATTTATTTTCCCACCCCCAACTCACGGAAACGAGATGGGGATTTCTCCTTTTACAAGTAAAGATGCTATTTCGGATTTAGACTTCATTCCTGACGACCGTGTTCTTGGTGAGAACATTGAATACGCCTTACCTGCACAAAACAATTATCAAAAGAAAATGCGTTCAAACAGTAAGCACTTACTTAATCACTCTGTAACGATACACAAAGACCGCACAAAAGAAATCATTGCAATGGTGCCGGACGGTGGTAACTATAAATCACTCCCCGAGGAATTGTGGAGTACCCGAAAAGTAAATATCGCCTGGACTCGTATGAATAGCAAGCGACCATGTTTCACAATTGACACGGGACATAATCACCATTTTCATTATCGAGCGAACCGTGTTCCTACTGTGCGAGAGTCAGCACGGATACAATCATTCCCGGACGATTTTGAGTTTATCGGAATTAAGACAAGCCAGTTAAAACAAGTGGGAAATGCTGTACCGCCGTTAGTCGCCGAGGCTATTGCCGTGAAAATTAAAAATATTCTTGATAAGGGGTGAAAGGTATGTATAATCACGAAAACCAGTATAGATGCACGATTGTTAGGGGCAAGTCTCAAAGTGAAATGGACGACTTGTTACCTTTGTATGCAAAAATAATTGACAGCATTTGCCCTTGTGATGTAAAGAATTTCAAATCTGCCTTTGACAATGCCATTCGTCCTTTTCTTAAAGCTAAAGAAAAGGATAGAAAAGACCCTACTCAAAAAACTCTTGATAATCACCGAACTGAAAACGCTGGGACGTTATTTGGAATGTATTACACCGCCGATGATGGAAAAGTCTATGTATCAAAACGCACTTTGAAATTTCTTTCAGATAGTGATACCCCCGCTTTTTTCAAAGATATTTGTTATAAAATGCAATTCCCTAACGAATGTCAAAAGTGGCAGTACCTAAAAGACCGAATCTACAATAAAATCAATGTCCGTCAATTCCCATTTTTATTGAAGGTTATGCTTTTAGCGAAGAGTAATAATATCACTCTCACATCAAGAGAAATAGGATACTATATATTAAACTCTCTTGATGTTCTACAAGGTATCGCCAATCCGCTTGAAGTCTATGATGCAATTATTACCGACAGAAACAATTCAATCGAACGCGACATAATCGTTCCCGACAAAGAACGTTCTTATAATTGGCAACATATAATGGAGCAAATAAACTTGCTTGAATTTGCCAATTTAGTGATTATTGACAAAGACGAAGTTTCTCTCAATCCTAATGAAACGAGAGTTATTGAGCTTTTTGCAAAAGAGTACAATCGAAAACCTATTTTTGATGTTTATTCGTATGATTTAAGCACTGTTTCAGACCGAAAACAATTTTTCTCTGAGTGGGAAGAATACTTTTCTGCCCTATCGGACAAAGAAAAATTGTTTGACACGACCGCTGAGGCTCTTGGTGTTACTATTGAGGTTTCGGGAGAAGAAGCGAGTGAACATGGACAAACATCTACAGTCGAAATTGGCGATGAGGGTGAGCGTTATGTATATGAATATGAGAAACGGCGAGTTAGTGCTTTCAACTTTAGGCTTGCCGGAAAAGTTGTTCATCTTGGAAAAACACGAGGACTTGGCTACGATATTCAATCTGTTGTTGCGGAAACAGGCGATAACGCCGAATTTGTAAAGTATATCGAAGTTAAGGCGACAAAGCGTGTAACTGCTCCTGACCTCACGAAGAGTGACTGGATTGACACGTTGAATATTACCCGAAATGAATGGGTGGCGGCACAACAATGGGGGCGTTCTTACTCAATATATCGTGTATACTTCATACGTAATGCTGTTGTTATGTTTGTGTTTACCGATATTGCCCAAAAATGCAGTGACAATGTAATCACTGCCGTTCCGATGACCTACAGAATAGACTTTAATAATAATGCCGTTGACCGTGAAATTCGAGAATTAGCGGGAGGTGTTGTTGATGTTTAAAGTAGTTTCATTATTTTCCGGGTGTGGTGGTGCTGATTACGGCATGGTTGGTGGGTTTACTTTCAACAACAAGAAATATAAAAAACTCCCATTTAAATTGGTTTACGCTCTTGATATTGATAAAAAAGCCCTTGAAACTCATAAGTTAAATTTCAAATGCCCAAATGTTGTTCGTGATGACGTTCGCAACATAAAAGAGGGTGAAATACCTGATTGCGATGTTGTTGTTGGGGGGTTCCCCTGCCAGTCTTTTAGTACAGTTAATCCTACGAAAGACCCTTTCGATGACCGTGCAAGTCTATATAGAGAAATGGTGAGGGTTGTTAAATCCAAACAACCCAAGGTCTTTATTGCAGAAAATGTAAAAGGTTTTATGACACTTCACAGAGGAAAAATAATAGCCCAAGTAAAAAAAGAATTTGAAGAAGCGGGTTACACAGTAAAATTTTCACTAATGAATGCTTCTCATTATGGTGTTCCTCAGAAAAGGGAAAGAGTAATAATGGCAGGAGTGCGAGATGATATAAGCAAGCCTTTTCAATTTCCAACAGTTACAACGGCGGATAATCCGGTGCCGTTGTCGGTTGCGGTGCAGGAGCTTGCAATCGAAGACAAAAAATACTACTTTTCCGAGAGAGCGGTAAGGGGAATGAAAAATGCTAAGAACAACATGAAGCGTGGACTTGCACAAAACCTTGACGAGCCTTGCCTCACGATAACAAGTCATCTTGCCAAAGTCAGCCTGAATTCGCGTGACCCTGTTTTGCTTGTTGATACTGATAGGGAACTCTACCGCCGCTTTACTCCAAGAGAAGCTGCCAGAATACAATCATTCCCCGATACCTTTCAATTTGCAGGGAGCGAATCCGATGCCTACCGACAAATTGGCAATGCTATCGCCCCGGTAATGTTTTGGCATGTTGCCAAAGGTGTATCAGATATGCTTTTGTGAAATAAGGTTTTTAGAGGTTGCCCGATTAAGCCAATCAGGTTATCACGGTCAAGAAGATTGGCGAACAAGATGCGAGACATGGGCGTTTTTTATGTTATTCGTCTTTTTGAAGGCGGCACTCAAATTAAGAACACTTTTTTTGAGGATGTTTTGGACTTTCAAGAGGTTATCGTCCCGGATTTTGCTTCCGCCTTCATTCTAATGCACATCCAGAAACCAGTGCAAAACTTCCACAGATCACTCTGCTCGTGCATGATAAAGGGGTTGTTTCAGGGTGTGGACAAAAGGAATTGATAATGTTATAATATTCATATGGAAACCACAAAGAGATGCTGCCCGAACTGCCGAGCAGAAGATGGGCAAATAAAAAATGGCTCAAATCCTCGAATCTAATTACCGATATTTAGAGCTTTATTGGTTCGTGGATGCGTATAACAGATTTGGCCGAGAGGCAAAACGAAAATATCGGCAAATTCGCAAAAACGGAGAAATCCCTTTTGCCCTTGTAGATTTTCTTTAGGTGTGCGTTTGTCTGCTCCCAGTTTAATACAAAAAACGGCTTTTGTCAAGCAAAATTTGCCTGAGACGTCTCAGCTCATCCTGCTTATCTCCCGCTTTAGACGGGAGATGATTTTTTTCTCCAGCCGCGAGATGTACGACTGGCTTATTCCCATCATGTCGGCGACCTCCTTCTGCGTTTTTTCTGCCCCGCCGTTTAGCCCAAAGCGCATAGTTATAATTTCCTTTTCCCTTTCCGAAAGGCGGGATATTGCCTCCTTGAGCATATCCTTGTCGCTCTCATCTTCAATAGGGCGTGCCACACAGTCAGGCTCTGTGCCTAAAATATCAGACAATAAAAGCTCATTTCCGTCCCAATCTGTGTTAAGCGGCTCGTCAAAGCTTACCTCGGAGCGTAGATTTGAGGTTTTTCTCAGGTACATTAAAATTTCATTTTCAATACAGCGGGAGGCGTATGTAGCCAGCTTTATTTTTTTTTCGAGATTGTAGGTGTTGATTGCCTTAATCAAGCCAATAGCTCCGATAGAGATAAGGTCTTCCACATAAATACCGGTGTTTTCAAACCTCCGGGCAATATAAACTACTAACCGGAGGTTCCTCTCAATCAAAACCTTGCGCACAGACTCATCGCCCTGGGCAAAGCGTTCCAGTGTCTCTCGCTCTTCATCGGCACTTAAAGGAGGCGGCAGGGTGTCCGGGCCGCATATATACATGATTTTCCCGGGCAAGCAGATTTTTAGCCGCGCCAACAGCCGCGCCCAAAGCATATTAAAATTCAGAACAATTTTTTTCAGCATAATAAATCAAGACCTTTCTCAAAGCTCATACTTGTCATTTCGCGCTTACCAACGCCCGGATACCAGCTCCGGCAGATAATTCCCCGGGGGAAATTCCTATAAGGCAGTATTTTCTTTCCCTTCCGCATACCATTACCTTGTCAGGCCTGAATGCCAGCAAAAAGGCACACTCTGTTCCCAGCACGCGGTATGGAATTAAGCGGAACAGGGTGCCTAAGCCCAAAGAACCCATCATTTCCAAAATAACTGAGGGTTCGGCAAGCAGACCCTCGTCTAATAAAACAGAAGCCCGCTGCGGCAGTAACTGGCGGCTCATTTCCAGCTCTAAAATGAGAACCTCGCTGCCGGAAACAGGGTCCGTCAGGCTATGCCCGGTATCAATCAGACCCTTGGTTTTGACTTCACGCCCCGACAGCGATACTATAATCTCCGCCATTTCGGAAGCTCCATGCCTGCCCGCATACTTAAATACAAGGGTAAGCAAGCCGTAGCTCAGCCCGGCAGTTAGGAACAAAGCCTTAAAATCAACCGGAAGATAGGGCATGCCTCCCGCGGGGGATGGTGCTCCGGTCAGCAAGCCCAATGCCAGCACTACCCCCCCGAGCAAAAACGCCGCCGATGTGAAAATTACGCTCAGTCTCAACAGTCTGCCTAACCGTGCCGGGGCAAAGGCTATTACAGTTATCAGCACCGCTGAAATCAGCTTGCCCCAAATGCTTCCCAAAACGCCCTGCCACCCGGGAACCCAAACAGCTGCCGCATACAGTGCCCCGAACAGCGCGCCTAAAAGCAGCCGCCGCCGCCGGAAGGCCCTGCCATCGATTTTAGCCGCCGCCAGCAGGAGAAGGTAATTGATAATTCCGTTTAGCAGCACCAAAGAATCTATGTATACTATCATACCAGCCTCCCCAGAGCCTAATATTAAGCTGCGGCGGCACAAGGGGCGGCGTTGCTCCTTGTCCGAAATGCTCGTCTGTATTATAAGCCTGTCTGTTGGTCGAAATATGTCTTTTTACGAACCAAATCTGACACATCAATCGCAAAAATTTGCTGTGGGGTTAATGAATCTTATACGGAATTTAAGCACCCCAAAGGTCTTCGGGGAGGCTTAATATTTTTTTGACAAGGATAAGGCCAGGCATTATAATAGCGTTGGGAGCTGTGCGGGACCGGTGTAACTGATGGGTGCCCCGCGCGTTTAACTGTCCGTCTGGAGGTCACGGAACACATGCCAAGCCTTAGCCAGCCGGGTGTGGACAAATAGTACTTAGCGTGATATAATGATGTGAGGGTGTAGTTCCTATATCCCTAGAGATTTTCGATTAAGGAAGGTGTTCCCTATGAAAAAAATGACTATCCTATGCCTGATGTTCGCATTGACTGCGCTGTTTACGATAGATGCCCTAGCCGCCCCAAAAAACCCATTTCCCCAAACCGTTACCCAAGCGGACGGTACAGAAATTACCATCACTGAGCATGGTGATGAGTTTTTCAGTTGGGCAGAGGACGAAAACGGCAATGTGATTGCTTATGATGAGGAAAGTGAAAATTGGAATTATGCAGAGATTGTAGATAATGAAATTGCACCTACTAGTGAGCGTATAGGAAAAAAACAATATTGGAAACCCTTTCAGAAATCGAAAATAAAACGTAAAGACCTTGCCTCGCTCTGGAAAAAAGTAGATCGTTTGCAGAATACATACTGGCTAGAGCCTGAGTTTGAGGAAAATGAAGAAAAGAACATCAGGCTTGCACCTATGATGGATTCATGTGAATCTGATGATACGGAAAGCCTCCTAACTCCCATTTATCATACCAAAAGAGAACAGCCATTGTTGGTAATGCTTATAGAATATAATGACATACAGTTCACTACTACAACAGCTCAATGGTCTAACCAGTTTTTTGGAACAACTCCCGGGGACAGAACTATAAATAATTACTTTGCAGAAAATTCCGGGGATTTCAACCTCCAGTTTACAAAACCGACATTTACCCAAGCAGATGGTTTTACCGTTGAAAATCCGATTTCAGGCGTATCATCAATTGCCATACGGGATGGGGTTGTGAAGATAAGGCTGAATAAAAACCATCCTGGCGGGGGATTTGATTCCATAGCGGATAGCAAGCTGTCATTTAATGCCGCCAAGTTATATATTGATTTTTCTTCTGTACTAAAGACCGAAAATTATGTGTTGAGTGAAGATTTTAATATCTTTTCTATATTAGCGGGAGAAGAAAGTGAAAGCTTTGCCCCTATGGTAAAAATGAGCCGTGAGGGTAAAATAAAGCTTGTATCTATTTCAGATTTTGAGGACAGCCATGTGTTGCAAACATATGGTACTGTTCCCGAATGGAGCGGAATAACAGAAATCGGTGGAATCGCACACGAATTAGGCCATATGCTAGGTTTGCCAGATTTGTACGATTATACTTATGACTCTCATGGGGTGGGGGGATATTCCCTAATGGCTACAGGATGTTTTGGCAAGGCATCAGATGATTCAATAAATGGTCAAACACCGGTACATCTTGATGCTTGGTCAAAAGTGCGGCTAGGGTTTGTTAAACCTATTACAATTACATCGAACCAATATAAAAAAATGGATGTCGAGAGCATTGCATCTGTCAGCGGATACAATGTATTGAAAGTCAAAAATAGCAGTATAGGAGCAGGACAGTATTTTTTGGTGGAAAATAGGCAACATACGGGTTTTGACAGAGGTCTAGAAAGATGGACTTCATATGTATCTGGTAGCACGGGAATTTTGATTTACCATGTAGATGAAAACTTGTATCAAGGCGGAAACGTCAACGACAACTATCTCCATAAGATGGTTGAGGTTGAAGGTATTATTGATACTCACTGGTTCATTGACCCATTCTACACTTCAACAGGTAAGGATATATTCAACGCCGCTTCTAATCCAAATTCAAACTTCCACCAACCGGGACATACTAGCGGATCAAGCGGCAATTGCTGCCCCCAAACAGTAGAAAGCGGCATACAAATCAAGGTCAACGATCCAAGCGGACATACCATGGAAGTAGAGGTAGGGATTTACGGCACTTCGCCTTCCCCCTCGCCATCTCCCGGTACGCCTTCCCCTTCCCCCTCACCTGACACAACAACCCCCTCACCAACGCCTAGTCCCACGCCGTCCCCCGCAACAACCGATGACTGCTGCATTGACTACAGCAACCCACCTGCCGATGTTATCGTAAGCTCCGGCGGAACGCCGAAAATCAACCTCAGCACTGAAACCCTAGACTTGGGCGGATTTGTCCCTGCTGAGTTTGACATTGGCAACGGCAAGGGTTACAAGGCGGTAAAGGCTGACACATTCGGTGACAAAAAGTTCCCCAAACTGCTGAATAAAGGCTTGACATTGAAGCTCAAAAACGCAGCCGGAACGGAAGTAACTTTCCCGGCAATCAACCCCCGGCCTAAGCCGAAGTTTTCCGTGAACTATGAACTTGCAGCATCAGGAGGGGATTTTGGGCAATGGGTTTTGACTGAGAAGAACGGCAGCACAGCGGTGAAAAACAACATACAAATCGGCATTGCCGGACTGAATGCCAAGGGCGTTGAAAATAAAGGCAAAACGGTTGACACCAATGGTTGGGGCAAATTCTACACAGACGGCGGCATTTGTGTTAAGCCAATCGGTGAAAAAAATGGCAAACCTGCCGTTGTGAAAACCACTTACTTTTTCAGGCAAGAGC
>WRLU01000049.1 GCA_009777475.1 Oscillospiraceae bacterium
TTGACTGCCCTGGCGTATAAGAAAAACATACGCAACCACCTTAGCCGGGCAAGCCACAAGCTTACGGTGCGTGATGTTGACGTAAAAGTTGAGCTGGTTGACCAGTACGGCGACCCATATCCTGGGAAAATGGAGCTTGACTTTGACTATATACGGAAAACAGTGTATGAAATTGAAGAAATGCACGAAAGAGGAGAGCAATTAGCACTGAATGTATTGGCAAGTGCCAAGGACAGACTGGCACATAACACCAGGCTCGCACTAATTTTGGGGAAAGGCTCAGGCTACCAATCACTGCTGCCAACGCCGGAGGAGCTGGAGGAAAAGCCTGACTTCTGGCAATTCGAGCCCGAAAAAGAACCGCCGCCGGTTGTGAGGCCGAAGATGACAGAAGGGGAGCGGGGGATTTTTTCGCCTCAGAATATTTGGGGCGAAGGGTGGAAAGTGCCGGAGCCAAAACCCGAGGAAGAAAAAAGAGAATTTTGGCGAGTCATTACAGACCCAATCGACAGGCATTTTGAATGGGGAAAAAACGCTATCCCCACAGTCATAGACACGGCTGACGAATGGGCGGCGAATGCCCTGGCATTTCCAAAGTCTGTCTTGTCGAATACGGCTAGTGCGATAGACAGCTTGCAGGTCGGAGAAGAGATAAAATGGCATCACAATATGGATTTTCGGCAGTATTGTGAGGAGCATAAGAGGAAATTTGGCGTAAAAACCCCGATTGACTACGCTGATGAGCTGAAAGAGCAGGGGCTTGCCGGGGAAATCGCCGGAACGGTGATGGATATTGCACTTGAAACTGCCACAGATCCGCTGTTGGTGATTTCCTATTTGAAGGCATTAAAGGCAGCTAAGCCCAGCAAATGGGTTGCTGGCAAACACTATGTTCCGGCTAAATTACCCAAAAAAGCAACCAAAGCTAGGAAGCCTAAACGATTTCGCGTTACAGGGAAAATTAGCAAAAAAGATGCGATTAAGATTAGCAGATGGAAAAATAGGCCTAGTAATGAGTTGTACATAAAATACAAAAAAGTTTACAATAATCCCAAATATTTCAATCAAAACACAGGGAATCCAATATATCCCGGAACAAATGGTGACCCAAATGTTGGAGGGTTTGTTAAGGGCGTATCAAAAACAAAAACACTGCAACCGGGGACGAGGATTGATAGGTATGGCAGATCAACAGGAAAATATGCCTCTCCAGAGGGGACACCATATGGAGAAAGGGCCCTTGCTCCAGGAGCAAATACGGAAGGATACTATGTATATGAAGTCGTAAAACCTGTGAAAGTGAAATCTGGAAAGATTCAACCCTGGTTTGACGAAGTTGGTGGTGGAGTACAGTATCAGTTTTCTGATACGATTGAATACCTACTAGACAAAAAAATATTAGAGAAGGTGAATTAAATGAATAAAAAAGAGCTATTAAAAAAATTGAATAAAGAAAAAGCACCCGAATGGATGTATTTTCTCGAAGCAGATGAAGTTGATGAGTATATGGATAATTTTGTTCTCCACAAAAAAAACAATTTATGGGATGTTTACTTTGGAGAACGAGGGGAAAAGATTAAGCTGAAAACATTTGATAATGAAGAGGAAGCTTGTGAGTATTTGTATGTTATTATAAAAGATGATATGAAGTATTCATAATATCACAGATGGGTGGGGCGGGCGGAACGCCCGCCCACCATGTACATGAAGTCGTAAAACCTGTGAAAGTGAAATCTGGAACGGTGCAACCTTGGTTTGACGAAGTTGGCGGTGGAGTACAGTATCAGTTTTCTGATACTATAAAAAGCCTTCTTAAACAAGAAATCCTAAAGGAGGTGAAATGATGAATAGGACCGATTTAGCAAAAAAACTAAAAAAAGAACGAGTGCCTACATCTTGGTACTGTCTTGATGTCGATGAATATAATGATGGACTCGCACTACATCATAAAGATGGATTATGGGAGGTTTTCTATGGGGAACGAGGAATAAAAAACGATATAAAAACCTTTGATACCGAAGAAGAAGCCTGTGGGTATTTGTATGAAGAGATAATGGACGATATGAAATATCTGTAATCGCACAGAGAGAAGAAGGTGGGGGCGGGCATTCCGCCCGTCCACCACCCCCCTTAGCCGGGCAAGGCACAAGCTTACGGTGAGTGATGTTGATGTAAAAGTGGAGCTGGTTGACCAGTACGGCGACCCATATCCTGGGAAAATGGAGCTTGACTTTGACTATATACGGAAAACAGTGTATGAAATTGAAGAAATGCACGAAAGAGGAGAGCAATTAGCACTGAACGTATTGGCAAGTGCCAAGGATAGACTGGCACATAATACCAGGCTAGCACTAATTTTAGGGAAAGCCTCAGGCTACCAATCACTGCTGCCAACGCCGGAGGAACTGGAGGAAAAGCCTGATTTCTTGCAATTCGAACCGGAAAAAGAACCGCCGCCGGTTGTGAGACCGAAGATGACAGGTGCAGATAGGAATATTTTCCTGAGGGGGAATGTGAAAGAACCGCCGCCTTGGGTGAAAAAACCGGAGCCAGAGAAACAGACAAGTAAAATCCTTCCACTTACTGCCGAGATGAGAGCGGAATATGAAAAACACGACAAAGAATGGCAAGAGAGCAAATACGCTAAAAATATGCCTCTTGCCAATGCACGGATTTTCAGCAGGATGAGCGATGAAGAAAAAGCTAAGTTGCCAGAAAGCACACATAATTACCTATTTATGTATTACGAGCAGAACAAGGAGCGGATAAAGCAGGACGAAGAGGAACAAAACACGCGGGATATTCTGGGATATATTCCTGGAATAGGCAGTGTTGCCGAGGGCATTAGTGCCTACCATGCGTTTGAAAAAGGCAGCATCGGCGAGGGATTTTTGTATGCCGTGGGCAGTGTTCCGGTGGGGAAGTATGCCGTAAAAGGCGGCAAGGTTGCGCTGAAGTCGTTTAGAAAGGTGCCGAGGAAGTGGTTTAAAGCGGGGAAGGTTGGAAAAGTTGCTAGCAAGCTTCCTAAGACAACCAGGAAAAGCGTGGAGGTTAAGCTTAACAAATATTTGCTCGATCTAAAGCATCCAGAAGGCGGGGACAAAGCTAAATGGTTTAAAGAAGCTCTTGGTTTTACAAAGAAAAACTCAGAGGAGCTTGCAAAACAAATTGTTTTTGACCCCCAAAAAGCAGTAAAAGGCGTAACAACTGAATTTGGGACGAAATTCAATCAAGTTATCCCGATTAAAGGTGCGAATGGGAGGATGATTGACGTTAAGTTCGGCTGGATAAAAAATAACGATGGGGTTGTCCGGCTTGTGACAGCCATACCTACAAAAAAGTGAGGAGAGATACATATGTTTGAAGAGTACGCTTCCGTTCAGGCAACAAAAGATTTGTCAGACAACGTGATAGCTGGTTGTATAGGTGTGATAGTGTTTATATACAACGACCCCAGACTTGCTTACGAAGTGGAATTTTTTGACGATAAAAATAACACAATTGATGTCTTGACAGTTGAACCTGATGATATAGAATTAAAAAGCTAAAGCATTATGCTTGACTGAGGCAGAAGGGTATGGGCGGGCGTTCCGCCCGCCCATACCCCCTTAGTCGCCAGACTTTAACGCACTCCGGGCGACACTGCGGGAGCTTGACGAGAGGGAGGAGCAAATGGAAATCACAGGAACTAAATGCTACATAAATATTAAACACAATGGTAAAACAGCAAGATTTGGGGGAGAACTTGGGATAGATGGATTTTATGCCATTAGGGACTCTATGCACTGGCTTCCACCGCACGATTCCGCGAGAGTGACAAATGAAGAAAAAGATAATCTTGTTGCGGATGTACTTGAGGAGGTGGAAGGTTACAAGGATAAAGTGTTCTTTGAATGACATAGGATGAACGCAAACCACCAGACTTTAACGCACTCCGGGCAACGCTGCGTCAGCTTGACGAGCGGGAAAAAGAGATGGAAAATGTGGCGTTGTCTATCTGCACTAAAAACAAGCACAATGTGCCGCATAACACCAGGTTGATGATGATACAGTCAAAAGCTGTAGGCTGGCAAGGGCTGATGCCCGATGAGGAAGAGTTGGCCGAGAGACCCGACTTTTGGGAGCCTGAACCCGAAAAAGAACCGCCGCCGGTTGTGAGGCCGAAGATGACAGGTGCGGATAGGAATATCTTCCTGAGGGGGAATGTGAAAGAGCCGCCAGAGCCGATGCCAAGCAGGGGGGATTTGCCAGATAGGGAAGAGATGGAAAGGATTGCGGAGGAAGCGAATGTGCCGAGGATGATTCTTGATAGCGTTGGGAATGTTATCAAGTGGCTTCCGCCGTTTTGGTTGACAGGATGTACCCCTGTACACGACCTGCCAACGGAAAAGGAAGAAAAAGACCCGCCTAAGCCCGGAGACCCTGAATTTCTCGGTCCGGTGTTGCCGGAAGGCTGGAAGCCGGAGGAGGAAGAGGAGAAGGAAGAAGAGGTGATAGAACTTCTCCAGATAAACCAGTTGCGAGACATATTAAAGGAAACGGGACATTTTCAAGCAAATTTCTATACAAAGTCCATGTTAGCAGAGCTAAATCTCATGCTGGTAGAATACGGAATAATCACACATCAACAAGTGAAGTTTTTCCTTGCCGCTTCCATACACGAATCACGGCTTTCCGTTACTGAAGCTGGCTGGCTTCCCGAAAATTCCGTAAGAGAATATTGCAAACGGTATGAACCAAAAACGGATATAGGAAAGCGATTGGGAAATACTGAGTCAGGGGATGGATATAAATTTAGAGGTGCAGGATATATCCAACTCACAGGAAGATATAATTATCAAAAGTTTTCGGACTACATCGAGAAAAAGTATGGACATGATCCCAAGATTATGGAAGAGGGTGCAGATTATGTTGCAAAGAAATACGCTTGGGAAATTGCGGGTTATTATTGGGATACACATAGCATAAACGATATTATAGAGAAAGGAAACATCAAAGGTCAAGATGAAATTTCCACGTTTAAGCAGGTCTCTAATGCCATCAACAGAGGCAATGCGTTTTCGGAGAGAGAGCCTGGCGAATGGGAAGAAAGGTTAAAACGATTTAAAGAGCTGATGAAAGCGTGGTAAATTGACATAAAAATTTACCGAATGGGAATCCATCGGATTCCCATTCGGTGGGGGTGAGGCTATGAAATATAAAATAATTACTATAGCAAGCATTTCTTTATTTGCACTATTGCTTTGGTTTGTTTTGTGGCATGACAAAATTTCGGGAGAATATGAAATAGAAAGATTTTGTTACGAAGAGGGGGCATAAGGATTTATTATCCACATGTTACAGGACTAAAAGACAAAAAGAAACAGGGTGAAATCAATGAACTTCTCAAAGAAGGGGCTTTTGCGGATGTGAAAGATTGGAAAAACACTAATAACTATAACATTGATGATTTTAGCTTAACATTAGAATATGCTGTTTTATATCAAAGTGCTAATTATTTGAGCGTTAATTACACAGGATTTGCCTATGTAAATGATATGCCTTATCCAAGAAATTTATTTTATACCATTAATATTAACATAGAGGATGGACACAAATTACGCCTTTCTGATATGGTGAACATTGATCATTTTTTTGTGCAAATAATAAGAAAATACCTGCAACACTATGTTACAAACGGGGCTGACAATACTGCGAAGGGCTCAAATATACTTCAGAATGAACTAGAATACTCCAATGTATACAAACAAATTCTTAAAAAAACTGATGATGAATTTATAGAGATATTTATGAAAGCTGACTTATCATATAATGGTTGCAATAGTTATTTTACGAAAGATGTTTTCGGGATAAGTTTTGAAATAGGTCATGTATCGGGAGACCATTTTGAGATTGAATTAAGGCTTGCGGATATGCCATTTAAAAGTGTTATGAAAAAGTTCTGATGCCCGATGAGGAAGAGTTAGCCGAAAGACCCGACTTTTGGGAAATGGAGCCTGAGAGGGAACCACCGCCGGTTGTGAGGCCGAAGATGACAGGTGCGGATAGGAATATTTTCCTGAGAGGGAATGTGAAAGAGCCGCCAGAGCCTGTGCCGAGCAGAGGGGATTTGCCAGATAGGGAAGAGATGGAACGGCTGGCAAATGATAAGGAACTCAGGCGGAGGCTCATGGGTGAAATGCTGGACGATGCACAGCTTATGCTGGATGCCGCAGGAATGGTTCCGGTAATCGGGGAGCCTGCCGATGGGCTGAATGCCCTGATATACGCGGCAAGAGGCGATGGGGAAAACGCGCTGATGTCGGCACTGGGAATGGTGCCGATTGCCGGATGGTTCGCCACAGGCAGCAAGGTGCTTGGTAAGGTTACCGGGAAAGCGAGCAGGAAGGTGCCAAAGGCGATTTTTAAGGCTGGGAGAGCTGGAAGGAAAACAGCGAAAATAGGCAACAAGGTAAAGTCAAACTTAGGAAAAGTATATGACAGTACTCCGGCGTTAAATCATAAACGAGTGCGAAAAAATCCTGGATTAGATGGAGTGCCAAACTCGAGTGTCGATATTCTCACGAAAGATGGAGAGGTTGCAACTCGTAGATGGTTCGGTTCTGACGGAAAGGCAACGAGAGATTTGGATATGACAAATCATAGGAAGCCTAAGGCACATCCCGAAGTTCCGCATGAACATATTTGGAAATACAATCCCGATGGGACACTTAAAAGCAGATAGGAGGTTGCAAATTGAATTATACAGAACTTCAACAACTTGTAAAACATGGGGTAGAGTACCTTTTTTGCCTTGATGATAACGAATACTGGATTAGCCAGAATGCTGATGGATACTATCTGACAAGACAAGACGGTTATTCTCAAGATTTTGTTACATCAGAGGAGCTTTTCAGAGATGGAAGGATTGAAGGTAAAACAATTTTAGAATTATGGGACAAGATTAAAGATCAATTCTAAAATTTACCGTAAAAAACAGCAGAAGGGGGCGGGCGTTCCGCCCGCCCCCTTCTGTTGAAAGAGCCGCCGCCTTGGGTGAAAAAGCCGGAGCCAGAAAAACAGACGAGCAAAATCCTGCCAATTACCGCCGAAATGAGAGCGGAATATGAAAAACACGACAAAGAATGGCAAGAGAGCAAATATGCTAAAAATATGCCTCTTGCCAATGCACGAATTTTTAGCAGGATGAGCGATGAGGAAAAAGCCGAACTGCCAGAAAGCATACATAATTACCTATTTATGTATTACGAGCAGAACAAGGAGCGGATAAAGCAAGACGAAGAGGAACAAAACACGCGGGATATACTGGGATATATTCCTGGAATAGGCAGTGTTGCCGAGGGCATTAGTGCCTACCATGCGTTTGAAAAAGGCAGCATTGGCGAGGGATTTTTGTATGCCGTGGGCAGCGTTCCGGTAGGCAAATATGCTGTAAAAGGCGGCAAGGTTGCACTGAAATCGTTTAGGAAAGTGCCGCGGAGCTTGTTTAAGGCGGGGAAGGTTGCTCGGAATGCGAAACGCAACAAATTTCCTAATAATTACCCCCAATTAAAACATATATTCCGAAATAAGGTAGGTCATTTATCTGATACTCCAGCTAACAGAAAATTGATTGAGAACACAGCAAATAGCAAATCAAATTATCTGGGTTCAGACAAATATGGCAATGACTGGTTTGCGAAAAGTCAGCCCGATGGGACACAAGTTTGGGTAGAAACTCGAAATGGTAACATTATAGATGGAGGGTTAAATAAAACCCCAAAAACCTATAATCCTGATACGGGCTTAAAATCACCTACAGGGAAAATAAGATAGAGAGAGGAAAAATCAATTATGAAATTAAACATTAAACAAGCATATATGGCTATGTTCAAACTACTTGATGGGTGTTATTGGAATACAAGGAATGATGACTTGGGTGCGATGTTAGGCTTTATGAACACAGAAATTTTTGAAGGGGACGAACCAGTTGATATGGCTGTTTTCGACACATGGGAAGACTGCACAAGTAATGTTACAAATAATAAGCTACTTTCCTCAAAACAAATTTTTTGTTCCGTTATAGCTTTTCTTAAAATCTATAAGGATGAATTTGATTTTAATTTGCAATGGCTGATTGATAAGCTGGAGGCTGAAGGAGAGAGTGAAAAGTGGGCTGAATGTGTTGGAAAAGCTTATGATATGCACTAATTGTATCTGGTTGACTAAGTGAAGAAACAGGGGCGGGCGGAACGCCCGCCCACTACCCCCCTAACCACCGGACTTTGAGGGTCTCCGGGCGACATTGCGTCAGCTTGACGAGCGGGAAAAAGAGATGGAAAATGTGGCATTGTCTATCTGCACTAAAAACAAGTACGAAATGCCGCATAACACCAGGTTGATGATGATACAGTCAAAAGCTGTAGGCTGGCAGGGGCTGATGCCCGATGAGGAAGAGTTAGCCGAAAGACCCGACTTTTGGGAGCCTGAACCCGAAAAAGAACCGCCGCCGGTTGTGGGGCCGAAGATGACAGGTGCGGATAGGAATATCTTCCTGAGGGGGAATGTGAAAGAGCCGCCGGAGCCGATGCCGAGTAGAGGGGATTTGCCGCAAATTGAGCCGCCAAAACCTAGGCAGAAAATAACACCGCCCAAGCTGGAAAATGGGGCTGGACAGCCGAAGTTTTGGGAGAAAAAGCCGGAACCCAAGAGACCGAAAAGTGAAATTTTGCCCATTACCCCAGAACTCAAGAAAGAATGGGAATTAAGGGAAAAGGAATGGATGGAGCATCCATATTCAAAGAGCAAGAGCATTGTGCAAGCACAAATTTTTATTGAATTGAGTGACAAAGACAAGGCTAAACTGCCAGAAGGTGTTTACAATATGCTTAAATTAGCATATGAGCAAGAGCTGGAGGCGGCGAAACAAAGATTCAAGGACCCGAGATTTGCCGTGATGTATCAGAGCTTTATGGACAGTGCATCTTTTGGAATTCTTACAGATTTAAACAGAAGAAGCTCTTTTCGCAGTGACGATTACATCTACGCCGAATTGCTGAAAGACAGATACGGCGACAGTGCGGCGGTTGGCGAAGCGTTAAGCCTGGTGGTTCCGGTTGGTGCGGTTGCAAAGGGGCTTAGCAAAGGCGGAAAAGTTGCAAAAGCGGCTAAAGGCGGGAAAACCGCAAAGAAAGTGACGAGGAAAGTTGGGAGAAAAGGTAAGGTTGCGGGGAAAACGGCGGATAAAATTGAAATACCTAAAGCAAAGGTTGCCGAAATTCTCGAAACACCAAAGGGGCAAAGAGCAGATCCTTCAACCTATTTGAGTAAAACTCAAATTTCCAGGCACTTAAAACCATTTGAAAAAGGTGTTACAAGGATTGTTGCGAAAGCCCCTACAGGAACGGCAGGACCTAAAGGAGGAACATTTGTAATGCCCTCATCTGTTGCAGATGATTTAATTGCTAAAGCTAGTGGAGACATTACAAAGCTAGAACAGTCTCTTGGGTTTCCAAAGGGTTCCCTTGGATCAAGCCCGGTAAGAGTAGATATTCAAAAGCCTACAGGATTGAGAATTCCGAGCGGAAATGAACCCGGCGTAAATCGTCAGTGGATTCCGGGTGGACATACATCGGGGGGAATATCAGAGGCAATTATTGATTCTCCAACAGTAAGTCAATATACTATTAAACCAATAAAATAATAGGAGGTGTAAATATGGAAATTATTTTTGAAAATGATTGGATGCAAATTAAAAAAACAAATGGGAGATACGTCATACAGTATGATTCAGGTGCCCACTTTGATAACATTAAGGAAACTGAGGTCTCTGAGGAAGATGCCATTTTAGCACAAAAAAGCGAGGAAGAGGCTGAAAAAGTTATTATTAAATACCAAAATATCGAAATGGGGCTTATTTGACGGGGTATGTGGGCGGGCGTTCCGCCCGCCCACATACCCCCTAACCACCAGATTTTAACGCGCTTCGAGCGACATTGCGTCAGCTTGACGAGCGGGAAAAAGAGATGGAAAACGTGGCATTGTCTATCTGCGCTAAAAACAAGCACAAAATGTCGCATAACACCAGGCTGATGATGATACAGTCAAAAGCTGTAGGCTGGCAGGGGCTGATGCCCGATGAGGAAGAGTTAGCCGAGAGACCCGACTTCTGGGAGCCGGAACCCGAGAGGGAGCCGCCTCCGGTTGTGAGGCCGAAGATGACAGGTGCAGATAGGGATATTTTCCTGAGGGGGAATGTGAAAGAACCGCCAGAGCCGATGCCGAGTTTGGGGGATTTGCCGGACAGGGAAGAGATGGAACGGCTGGCAAATGATAAGGAGCTCAGGCGGAGGCTCATGGGTGAAATGCTTGACGATGCACAGCTTATGCTGGATGCCGTAGGAATGGTTCCGGTAATCGGGGAGCCCGCCGATGGGCTGAATGCCCTGATATACGCGGCAAGAGGCGATGGGGAAAACGCGCTGATGTCGGCACTGGGTATGGTGCCGATTGCCGGATGGTTTGCCACAGGCAGCAAGGTGCTTGGGAAGGTTACCGGGAAGGCGAGTCGAAAGGTGCCAAAGGCGATTTTTAAGGCAGGGAAAGTTGGGAAAAAAACATTGCCAAATGTTGATAAGGTGGTAGTTGATCCCAGAAAAGTAATTGATTATGCACTAAATCCAACACATTCTAAGGGGAAACACAAAGCAAAAGTTTTTGAAAGTGCATTGGGCTATAATCAGTCAAATTCAGCACATTTAATAGAACAAGTTCAGCAGAAGTTGGCCACGAGTGAAGCTGTATCTGGAAAAATAGGCAATCATGGAAGGATATTCTCTGTAGATATGCCGATTACAGGGCCAAATGGTAATACTGCAATAGTACGCACGGGTTGGATAATTGACCCTGGAGCTGAAATTCCAAGGATGACGACAATATTTGTAAGATAGGAGAGTGGCGAGATTGAAATTTAACGAATTAGACGTAGTGGAAACCTTATGTGATTTTCCGGAGGAAAAAATAAAAAAAGGAGAGAGCGGTACAGTTGTTATAGCGTTTACTAACCCTAACGAAGCATACGAAGTGGAGTTTATTGATGATATGGGCAGAACAACGGCTATGTTTGCAATTTTACCCGAACATCTCAAAAAAGTGACATAGGCAGCAGTCAAAAGCTGTAGGCTGGCAGGGGCTGATGCCCGATGAGGAAGAGTTAGCCGAAAGACCTAACTTTTGGGAAATGGAACCAGAAAAAGAACCGCCGCCGGTTGTGAGGCCGAAGATGACTGAGGGGGAGCGGGGGATTTTTTCGCCCCAAAATATTTGGGGCGAAGGGTGGAAAGTGCCGGAGAGACAGTATCCAGATTTGGGCAGTGCGGCTGAGCAAGCACAATTTATGCTGGAAAAAATAAAAGAAAACGCACAAAGTCCACAAAAATCAGAGCCAATGGATATCTTCGTATTGGTTCTAAAAGATTATAGCGAAAAATTTAATTTATGGCACGCAAAGGGCGGTCAGCAATGACTGCCCTTTAATTAAAAATTTGAAAGGGAGATTAGAAATGGACAAGAAAAAACTTATTGAAATGGGAATGACAGAGGGACAGGCTAAATTGGTTATGGAGGCGTTAGATGGTGCGTATGTCACCAAGTCGCGGTTTAATGAGGTTAACCGTGAGTTGTCTGCATTGAAAAGTGCAGGGGATGCAGAGGCACTAAAAGAAGAATTGAAAAGGGAAAAAATACGCAATACAGTGGAGGCAGCTCTCCTCAAAGCTAAGGCTTATAAACCGGAAACTGTGAAGCCTTTGTTAGCTCCTGTTTTACAGAATGCCGAAACAGACGAGCATGGTCAGATAAAAGGACTTGATGAGGCGATAAAAGCGCTGACAGATGGAAAAGATACAAAATTTCTCTTTGACCAGGGCAGAAAAGTCGAAAAAAGCGGATTTTCCGGAGTTAAGCCTGCAGATAGCGGCTCTGGGAACCCGGTTATGGATTTAAGCTCAATGTCTTATGAACAGTTATGTGAGTTTTTTGGATGAGGGTCGGAATGCAGAGAACCATTCTGATTGAATTTGTATGATTAGTAAAAGTAAATTTTAAGGATATCAATGAATATGAGATTGTTGGTGGAATTACAAAAGATATTGGAAAGTATGACTATTATAAATTTTTGGGACAATTAGGGGTGAAAATCTGTGTAGCGATTGATAAAGCTTAGAGTGATTTTCCAAAATACTCTAATACAATAGACCCCCTCGGAAATTAAACCTGCTATGATTTTGATGACTCTATGTTTGAAACACGCATTTTCATACCGCTATAAAGTTTCGTGCCTAAAATCGCTGTTTCGTGCCTAAGGGGTTGCCAAAGACTTTGTTCTTACGATACTATAATTATACGAATC
>WRLU01000050.1 GCA_009777475.1 Oscillospiraceae bacterium
CCATCAAACGCAAGAACTGGACGGGCAACGGCAAAGACCAAAAGCTGAAATGCGGAAAATTTGAGCTGGATGCCGTGACCGTGGAAGGGCCGCCCTCTGTGGTTGTCATCAAGGCGACTTCACTGCCTTTGTGTTTTAGGTTTTGGATTTTTTCATACATTTCTAGCTTCGTCACTTTCTTTCCCCCTGTCCTAAACTGTGTCTTTACAGTCTAACAGAGGTTGATGGAAAGTGGCTCATTTTTATCCGCCATAACTGGCCTATTTTAGTTTACCAGTTACAGTGGGCAAAGTTTTGGGCATGAGTAAGGCGAATGTCTACAACTGGATTAAAAAAACGGCTAAAATACTCGAATCTAATTACCGATATTTAGAGCTTTATTGGTTCGTGGATGCGTATAACAGATTTGGCCGAGAGAAATACAAGCATCGGCAAATTCGCAAAAACGGAGAAATCCCTTTTGCCCTTGTAGATTTTCTTTAGGTGTGGGTTTGTCTGCTCCCCCCCAAAAAATTATAGGTTGTCCTTCCTTTAGTGCTGTGATATAATGCCCTACCAGGGCTGACGTTTGGCGGAAAGGGCTATAAATAACGTGGCTCGCCGAGCAAAAAGCTACAGTCCCGCCTTCAGGATGTTGTTGCCTGACGTATTTGTCGAAAAATACAAATTAAAGGAGGTGCTAACGCCATGTCCGGTACAATCGCAGCTTTGTCGACCCCGCCGCTTTCGGGGGCGATTGGGATTATACGCCTTAGCGGCCCGGAGGCTTTTAGTGCAGCAGCTGCGATTTTCAGGCCTTCGGAGAATGTGCCTTTCTTATCTATGCCCCCTCGGATGCTGACAACCGGGGATGTTATATTGTCCGGAAATTTAATGGACAAGGTTTGTGCTTTGCGTCTGCCGGCACCCAATTCATATACTGGCGAGGATATGGTTGAGCTACATCTCCATGGCAGCCCCCCCTTGCTCCAGAGCGTGCTGGAGGCACTGTATGCTTCCGGGGCTAAGCCCGCCGCGCCGGGGGAGTTTACTCGTCGCGCACTTATGCACGGCAAGCTTTCGTTATCGCAGGCCGAGGCGGTAATAGATTTAATCACCGCCGAAACCCGGGATTCTGCCCGCAACGCCGCAGGACAGCTTGACGGTCGGACAGGGCGGGTTTTTCAGGCGGTATATGAACGTCTTGCAAATATGCTGTCTCATTTTTATGCTGTTATGGATTACCCGGAGGAAGGCTTGCCGGAGTCTGATTTAGAAGAGCTTGCACGGCAGTTAGAGCTTGCAAACAGGGATCTGCAAAAGCTTTTAGGAACCTACGAAATGGGAAGGGTTTTGCGCGAAGGCATCCGCTGTGCTATCATAGGCCGCCCCAATGTTGGCAAGAGCTCTCTGCTCAATGCTTTTGCCGGGGAGGGTCGGGCTATTGTTTCCGCAACACCAGGCACTACCAGGGATATTATTGAGGAAACAGTATTGCTAGGCGGGGTTAAGCTCAGATTGTGTGATTCAGCCGGAATCCGCAAAAAACCGGACTGCCCGATTGAAACCGAGGGCTTAGCGCGTGCCAGGACTCTTGCAGGAGAGGCAGAGCTGTTATTTGTGGTTCTAGATGGTTCGGCACCTTTGGGGGATGATGACAGGGCAGTTTTGGATTTGGCAAGAAACCGGAATTGTGTTATACTCATCAACAAGTCAGATTTGACAGGGGTATGGGAACGCGATTCCATAGAGGCTGCATTTTTACATATTGTTCCGGTGTCTGCCAAAAGCGGAGATGGCCTTGATGCGGTAGGGAGTACCCTGCGGCATATATACAGCTCCGGTGCGGTATACGATGGTTCGATCCTGACAAATGCCAGGCAGGCCGATGCCATACGCCGAACACAGGAGGCTATAGGTCATACGTCAGATGCCCTGAAGCAGGGCATAACGCCTGATGCAGTGCTGGCAGAGCTGGAATCGGCATTGTCAATCGTCAGTGAGTTGACCGGCAAGCGAGTTTCCGAGGATATTTTAGAGCGGATATTTTCGCAGTTTTGCGTAGGCAAATAGCATAGGGTTCCATTATCTCGTATGAATTATTGCTGAGAACAGAAAGAGGTTTGTATATGGACAACACGGCAAAGAGCATGGAAAAGCTCGTGGCTCTGTGCAAGGGCAGGGGGTTTGTCTATCCTGGTTCCGAAATATACGGAGGTCTAGCAAACTCTTGGGATTATGGGCCGCTGGGGGTGCAGCTAAAAAACAACGTAAAGGCGGCCTGGTGGAAAAAGTTTGTGCAGGAAAGCCCTCATAACGTGGGCTTAGACTCCGCCATACTGATGAACCCTGCCGTATGGCAGGCCTCGGGTCACCTGAAAAACTTCAACGACCCGCTGGTGGACTGCAAGCAATGCAAAACCCGCCACAGGGCGGATCAGCTGATAGAGCAGTCGGGAGGGAATCCGGGCGGCATGAGCTTTTCCGATATGAGTGGCTGGATAGCGGAAAGCAATGTGGTCTGTCCTGATTGTCAGAAAGCCGATTTTACGGACATCCGCCAGTTTAACATGATGTTCAAAACCTTTCAGGGCGTAACGGAGGATTCGGCATCAACCATTTACCTCAGACCCGAAACGGCGCAGGGCATATTTGTACAGTTCAAAAACGTTCAGCGCTCTTCCCGCCGCAAGCTTCCGTTTGGTATAGCGCAAATCGGTAAGAGCTTCCGGAATGAAATTACCCCTGGTAATTTCACCTTCCGCACTCGTGAGTTCGAGCAGATGGAGCTGGAGTTTTTCTGCAAACCGGGAAGTGAGATTGAATGGTTTGGCTATTGGCGGGCCTTTTGCCGGGATTGGCTCACAGGGCTTGGCTTGAAGAGTAAAAATGTCCGATTGCGTGACCATGATTCTGCCGAACTTTCGCATTATTCCAATGCCACTACCGATATCGAATTTTTGTATCCGTTCGGCTGGGGTGAATTGTGGGGCATTGCCTCACGCACGGATTTTGACTTAAAAAGCCATCAGAATGAATCCGGCGAAAATATGGAATATTTTGACCAAGAACAGGGTGAGAAATATATTCCATATGTAGTTGAGCCGTCATTGGGGGCAGACAGGGCGGCATTGGCGTTCCTGATTGATGCTTATGACGAGGAAGCTTTGCCCGATGGAGAAAACCGCACAGTTATGCGCCTTCATCCGGCTTTATCGCCAGTCAAGGCTGCCGTTCTTCCGCTGTCTAAAAAACTAGCAGAGGATGCGGAATTACTGTATCGCCGACTGCAAAAAAGCTTTATGTGCGAGTATGACATATCGGGCGCAATCGGACGCCGATACCGCCGGCAGGATGAGATAGGCACTCCTTTATGTATTACATATGATTTTGACAGCCAAACCGATCATTGCGTAACTGTGCGCGAGCGGGACAGCATGAAGCAGGAGCGTGTTTCCATAGACTTGATAGAGGCGTATATATCAGAAAAATTAGCCTATTAAAGGGAGGGACTTATGAGCAAGGAAAATCAAATTTTCGCCCAAAAAATCCGTATAGAGGCTTTGAAGATTTTCAAGCACCGCGGATTCGGGCATATCGGGGGGTCTATGAGCGTTGTAGAAACGCTTGCCGTTTTGTACAACGGCGTTATAAATGTAGATCCCCGGGATCCTAACATGGTAAGCCGCGACAGGCTTGTAATGAGTAAGGGGCATTCAGTAGTGCCGCTGTACGCAGTTTTGGCAATGAAGGGTTTTTTTCCTTTGGATGATGTCAAAACACTAAATCAGCCCGGAACTAAGTTTCCCAGCCATTGCGACATGAACCTGACCCCTGGCGTTGATATGAGTACAGGATCGTTGGGTCAAGGGGTTTCATGTGCACTGGGAATGGCTCTCGGTCAGCGCATGACCGGGATTGATGCAAAGACTTATGCAATTGTAGGTGATGGCGAGTGCAACGAAGGGCAGGTCTGGGAAACGCTTATGCTCGCATATCACCAAAAGGTATCAAATCTCATCATATTCTGCGACAGAAATGCCCAACAGCTTGACGGATACTGCAAGGATATATTAGATGTCGGTGATTTAGCCGATAAGTTCCGGGCATTCGGTTGCTTTACCCAAGTTGTAAACGGCCATTGCACAGATTCCATTGAAGAGGCGGTACAGGCAACACAGGAAAAAAACCCGGAAAAACTGCCTTCAATGATTGTACTGGATACTAAAAAAGGTTACGGTTGCTGTTTCGCCGAGGGTCAAGAGATGAACCACCACTACGCGGCCAATGCCGAAATGATGGATTCGGCAATAACTGCAGCTGAAAAACGTCTGGAGGAAATACGACATGGTTAATATCAAAACCAAGCTTGACCATGAACCTATGATGATGCGGGAAGTTCTTTGTGAAGTACTTAAGGATTTAGCCGACCGAAATGAAAAAATTGTTGTCCTAGATTCGGATTTGGCGGCATCATCCGGCATAACTCCTTTTGCCAAGGCACATCCGGGTAGGTTTATTAACTGCGGCATTGCTGAAGCAAATATGGCGGGGGTATCCGCAGGGCTGTCGGCTGTCGGCATGGTTCCATTTGCACACAGCTTTGGGTGCTTTGCATCCCGCAAAACCTGTGACCAGGTATTTCTGTCCGGATGCTACGCAAAGCTGAATTTGCGTATCATAGGCACAGATCCGGGGGTTTTGGCAAGCTATAACGGCGGTACCCATATGCCCTTTGAGGATATGTCTGTACTGCGCGGTTTGGCGGGCATTACCCTTGTAGAACCGTCTGACTCTGTTATGCTGAAGGCTCTGATTAACGATTTGGCAGACTTATACGGAGTATATTATATCCGTTTGCAAAGAAAAAACGCCTTTGGCATATATCAAGAAGGTACAAAATTTGAAATCGGCAGGGGCATGACCCTGCGCGAGGGAAAGGACGTAACTCTGATTGCATCAGGCATCATGGTTGCTCAGGCACTGATTGCCGCTGATTTGCTGCAAGATCAGGGCTTATCTGCCAGGGTGGTTGATTTGTTTACCTGGAAGCCTGCCGACAAAGATATGATTGTTTCCTGTGCCAAGGAAACCGGAGCCATAGTCACCTGCGAAAACCATAATATTTTCGGCGGATTGGGTTCCGCCGTATGTGAGGTTTTAGCCCAGCACACACCGGTGCCTGTCGAGATGGTCGGCATACATGATGAATTTGGTCAGGTAGGCTCCGAGGATTACTTGCGCGGCAGATATCGTCTCAACGCTGTAGATATAGCGGCGGCAGCTATTCGGGCAAATGGGAGGAGAAGCAACTAACACCCCGATGGTTGCTTCAAATCCTGGGCGTACAAATGGTATGAGCTGATTTTGTCTGCACAGTCGGCTTTGTCTTTTCCTCTGGCTTTGATATATACCTTAATTTTCGGCTCTGTTCCGGATGGGCGTATTATAAATTGGGTTCCATCGGCAAGGTCATAGGCTAAAACATTTGAACCCTTTATATCCAATGTACAAATACTGCCGTTTTGGATATTATAAGATTCACCACGCAGATAGTCCCGCATAACCGTAACCTCGGCACCGGATATATTTTCGGGCGGCTCGTTACGGAGATGCTCCATGAGGGCATTCATTTTTTCCAGGCCTCCGGCACCGGGCATGACAAGATTGATTGTATCCTCCATGTAGTATCCATATTCAGAATATAGGTCGTCCAATACGTCCAAAAGGGTATTGCCATTTTCGGCATGATATGCCGCCATTTCCGCTATCATAACAGATGCCGTAACGGCATCCTTGTCACGGGCATGGTTACCCATAAGGTAACCATAAGACTCTTCAAAGGCTAAAATATAATTAAATGCTCCCGTTTCTTCGAACTCCTTGATTTTTTCAGCCATAAACTTAAATCCGGTAAAGGTGTCGAAACAAGCAACGCCATTTTTTTCCGCCACGGCTTTAGCTAATTCGCTCGTAACAATCGTTTTTATCAATGCCGGGCGCAGAGGCATTGATTTGTTTTTTTTACGTCCTTTTATTATATAATCTAGTAGCAAAACGCCGGTTTGGTTACCCGTGATGGGTGTATATTCACCCTTTTGGCTTCTTACAAGAATGCCCACCCTGTCTGCATCAGGGTCTGTCCCGATAATAAGCCCGGCGTTTGTTGCTTCAGCTAGCTTTATGGCTAAACGAAAGCTCTCTTTTTCCTCGGGGTTTGGTGACTTAACGGTGGGAAAATCGCCGTTGGGTTCCATTTGCTCGGGAACCGGAACTATATGCCTGAATCCCAGCCGGCGTAAGACTTTTGGGACAAGCTCATGCCCGGCACCGTGAAATGGTGTGTAAACAATATTAAATGTATGGCTCATTTTTTCAACGGCCTGCCGTGAAATACTTTGGCAGAGAGCCATATCAAGAAAAGCTGTGTCGGTCTCCTTGCCCATCATAACAATGCGCCCTGAGCTTATCGCTGTATCGTAGTCCATATGGGCAACGCCTTTGAACATGGGCATTTTGAGGCATTCCTTTGAAATTACATCGGCGTGTTGGGGCGGAAGCTGGGCACCATCCTCCCAATATACCTTATAACCGTTGTATTGCTTGGGATTGTGTGAGGCGGTAATGTTAATCCCTGCAATACAATTGTATTCCCTAATAGCAAATGACAGCTCAGGTGTGGGACGCATGCCTTCGAACAGGCGCACAAAGATACTATTGCCCGCCAAAACGCAGGCGGCTTCTTTAGCAAACTCCCATGAATTATGGCGGCAGTCATAGCAAACGGCAACCCCTCGTTCTGCTGCCTGGCGGCCCTCAGATAAAATAAGGGAGGCAAACGCCTGGGTGGTATGGCGTACCACATGGCGGTTCATGTTATGCAGTCCTGTCGCTACAACTCCGCGCAATCCAGCGGTTCCGAATTCTAAAGGCGCGAAAAAACGGTTTTCGATTTCTATCCTCTTACCTGCCAACCCCTCAAGCTCTTCCTTTTCTTCCGTATTAAGGGCAGGACTCTGCAGCCAAGCCTGATATGTTTCTATGGCATTCATTGTAACGCCTCCTATTTATGATATTTGCCGCCCTCCAAAATGGTAAAGGCGCGGTAAATCTGCTCTAACAGCATAGCTCTGACCATGTGGTGAGGCCATGTCATTCGTGACAGTGACAGGCGGAACCCGGCATTAAGAGTAAGAGCATCGCTCAATCCCTCAGACCCACCAATTAAAAATGCTATCCGGGAAACGCCTTTATTTTGCCAGGCTAAAAAGGTCTTCGCGAACTGCTCGGAATTTAACATTTCACCTTCCGGGCAGAGAGCGGTTGCAAAAAAACCCGGTAAAGGAACCGGGTCATCAGTGTCTGCGGTTTCATGCTCAGAAACCCGGCAAAATCTGCTCAATCTTTTTTTATATTCATCGCAGGCCATAATCCAGTATCGCTCACGCAAACGCCCGGAAGCGGCAATGTGTATCCGCATCATCAGCTTATAGTAGCAGGAATGGCATCTGCCTCAGAAATCTCCTTGCGGCAAATTTTCGCGCCGACATTGGATAATTTCTCAATAATATCCTCATAGCCCCGCTCAATGTGATGTATGCCGCCTATTTTGGTTTGGCCTGAGGCACCTAACGCGGCAACAACCAAAGCGGCACCTGCACGCAAATCACAAGCTTGCACGGGTGCGCCGGTCAATCCGGTCTCAACTCCCTCTATGACCGCCAGCCGCCCATCTACTTGGATTTTTGCCCCCATGCGTTTAAGCTCGTCTATATAGCGGAAACGGTTGTCCCAAACACCTTCGGTTACCATGCTGGTTCCATGGGCGGAGCAGAGGCAAGCCGCAATCTGAGGCTGCATATCGGTTGGGAATCCTGGATATGGAAGGGCCTTCACATTAGTACGGCGCAAGGGATGGCTCCTGCTTACAATGAGAGCATCATCAAGCTCTTCAATCTCAACACCCATTTCAGTCAGCTTTGCGGTAATGCACTCTAAATGCTTGGGGATAACATTGTTGATTTTGACTCTGCCGCCTGCAGATGCTACGGCGGTCATGTATGTCCCTGCCTCAATTTGGTCGGGTATGATGGCGTACACACTGCCATTGAGGCACTTGACACCACGGATTTTAATTATATCGGTACCCGCACCCTTCACATCCGCACCCATAGAGTTAAGAAAGTTAGCTAAGTCAACAATATGCGGCTCACGAGCAGCGTTTTCAATAACAGTCACCCCATCTGCCAAGGTTGCTGCCAGCATGATGTTTATGGTAGCACCTACCGAGGCAAAGTCGAGAAATATCTGTGTTCCGGTTAACCGCCCATTGGGAACCTCCGCATGGATCAGTCCTGCCTGAACAGTTACTTTGGCACCAAGTGCCTCAAAGCCCTTTATATGCTGGTCGATCGGCCTGACACCGAAATCACAGCCGCCCGGCATTGAAACCTGAGCGCAACCAAAGCGAGACAAAAACGCCCCCATAACGTAGTAGGATGCACGCATACGGCGGACAAGCTCATAGGGAGCTTGTGAGTCTCTCTTAACATTGCTGCTATCAATCAGCAGGGTGTTTTTTTTGACAAGGCGTACCTCGGCACCCAATTCACGCATTATCTCTAAAATAAGCGTAACATCCGATACCTTAGGAATATTTTCAATCCGGCAAACTCCGGCAGCCAAAAGGGCGGCAGGCAAAATGGCTACCGCAGCATTTTTCGCCCCGCTAATATCTATCGTTCCGCTGAGAGAGTTTCCACCGCGGATGTTGTATTGAACCAAATTCCCACACCTTCTCTTTCAAGCAGCACATCTACACAAGGATCCTATGCTCCCCATAACACACTTGCACCGGGTGCTACAAAAAGCATACCATAATTGGCAGAGAAAATCAAAGCTTTTTTTTATTAAAATAATTCTTGTTTCATATTGCCCAAAACCATCAAAAACATACGTGTTTTCCGTGGTTTTGAACAAATATTTTACCCTGCGCTAGATTTTAATGGTATCTAGCGTTATAATTTTCTAGTTGACATAATATAGTATTTAAGCACTGCAAACATTGTTTTGCCATCGGATATTTCGTTTGACATAATCATTTCAACTAATTTTTTGAAATTCACACGCTCAGGCACTGTAAACTCTCCCGGATCGGGATTGGGTTCGCCTTTGGTTAGGCCGGTTGCCAAAAAAAGATGTATAATTTCCGAATTATATCCTCCCGTTGGAACCATATCGCCTAGATATTGCATGGATTGTGCTGTATAGCCGGTTTCTTCTGAAAGCTCCCGCTGGCCTGCCTCTTGGGGATTTTCCCCCGGCTCTAGCCTTCCTGCTGGTATTTCAAGCAGCTCCTTGCCCACAGCATAACGATACTGACGTACCAAAATGGCATCCTCACCATCTATCGCCAATACGCCAACCCCTCCTGGATGGCATATGACTTCACGTATCGCGGCAGTACCGTCAGGGATCAAAACCTTGTCTTTTTTTACTGAAAAAATTTTTCCGTTAAAAATAGTTTCCCCTGAAACCCTGGATTCTGTCATGTCCATCAAAAAACACCTCCTATTATTTCCTGTGGGTATGCTTTGTTGGGTGGTATCCCTCTTCGCTTTCTTTGCGCAGCTTCTGAGGGCGCGTATTCTGCGTGCTTCAGGGTTATCGCTCTAAATGTTTTAATTTTTCAAGCAATTTTTCTTTCTCCAGATTGCCGTAGACTTCTGAATCACCCAAAAAGTGTCCCTGTGATATTCCATCTACGAAACCATAGCTATATAAGACACCGATTTCATCTTCAAATTCCACATATCCTGTCCACGCGGGATAACCCAAAGACAGGCTGGCAAATGAAAATTCTACTGTCACATTTTTTATTTCGGAATCAGAATATCCTTTGCTTTCTAAATAGGCAAGCAAATCCTGTGTACGAGACACATTAATAATGTAGATGACACAATAAAGCACAATCGCAGCAGATAGCATACATATTATGATTCTCTTTTTCAATTTTTAGTCCTCACAGTCCGGCAATTCACATAATCAGCTATTTTTGAAAAAATCCAAGGGAACAGCCTTGGGGAAATCCCCAAGGCTATCAGGCAGGGCCAACTCCATCGTGGGGGATTATGGTGCCTATGGAGTTGGGAGAGGAAGGATTTGCTTCGCACTCGCTGCTTTCTTAGCCGTTGCCCCATGCCAAACCTGATCACCTGCGTTCAGCGTAAACTCCGCTTTTTTGGCGTGTGCCGTGCCGTTGACGTATGTCTTGTCAGCCTTGGCTTTGTTGGTGCCGACTTTATACTTAACCGGCTTCAGCTGGCTTGTTACACTCACCTTTTTTTGAGCCGAGCCGGGGGTAAAACCGCCGTCATTGTTTGGTGCCGCTCTGTAGAAATACACCGTTTTCACAACAGCAGGTTTGCCTTTCTTCTCACCGATTGGCTTGACACAAATGCCGCCGTCTGTGTAGAATTTGCCCCAGCCATTGGTGTCAACCGTTTTGCCGGGTTTGCCCTTGTCGTTCAGTCCGGCAATGCCGATTTGTATGTTGTTTTTCACTGCTGTTGTGCCTTTCTTTTCCGTCAAAACCCATTGCCCAAAATCCCCTCCTGATGCGGCGATTTCGTAGTTGATCGCTAGCTTAGGCTTGGGCCGGGGGTTGACAGCCGGGAAGGTTACTGTACTGCCTCCTGCATCTTTTAGGTGCAGAGTCATGCCCTTGTTGAGCAGCTTGGCGAACTTTTTGTCGCCGAATGTGTCAGATTTTACAGCTTTCCACTTCCCGCCGCCGTCAACACTGAACTCGGAGGCTGCAAACCCGGCTAGGTCTAGGGTTTCAGTGCTGAGGTTGATTTTTGGCGTACCGTTGGAGCTTACGATAATGTCAGCGGAGGGGCTGTAGTCGATGCAGCAGTCATCGGTTGTTGCGGGGGACGGCGTGGGACTAGGCGTTGACGTGCCGGGGGAGGGAGTTGGGGAAACTGTTGGTGCCGGACTCGGCGTGATAACCGGAGTTTCAGTTAAATGCGGGGGTTTTTTGCCGTTTGTGGGCGTGTACTGCCACATTTCAGACGAAACGCCAAGGGTTTTCAGGGTGTGTCCCGGCTCAATGCCGTATAGCGGGTCGGGAAGCTGATGGGTCAGGAAGTCTTTGTAATAATCCATTACGGCGCCTTGCCGACTTCCGTAATCCTTGAAAAAAAATATGTTATCAGTTGGAGCCAAATATGGTCCCGGATACCCAGCTTTTGGAACAAGCGGTCCCGTATACCCATCTCTTGGAACAAGATTGGGCGTAAGATAGGGAACCGCATATTCAGGCATAGGTTGCTCCGGGTAAAATCGATGAAAATACGTTCCGTCAGCATTTCTATCAAAAGCGATAGGAAGATGCCACCCTACGTGACGAAACCAACTTTCAAGATTGTGCATAAATTCATGAAGCAATATGTTTATCATCCTATTATACTCAGTAATATCGGCATCGTAAAGGTGAGGCCACCATGTACCAACAAAGTTTAACTGGACCGTGGCTGTACGAAAATTTGCAGTCCCCCGGACGGAAGTAGACGTAATCGGAGGTATCCCAAACATAGTGGAGTCGTAGTCATTGAGACTATATGCGGCATAGGCATCTGCGTAATTTCCATGATACACAAAGGCCGCGCTGTTATGGTCGGCATAGCCCGGGTATGCAGAATCAATTTTTGTGATTTGAATATCCACCGCACCTTCTGTTGTGTGTTCGATGTATTTTTCAAACCAGTCTGCCGCCGCAAAAAAAGCCGGTTTATCATGCTCTGGCATTGACGGCAAGTACGTTTTTTCCCCCTCTACCGTGAATTCCGGCACATAAACCCAAGCAATTGTCCAAACTGGGGTTGTATCTTTTGTTTCGGTCGCTCCAACCAGGGAAATCGGGGAAATGCGCAAGCATTGGAACAGCAAGAGGAACGTCAATGCAAGCAGCAAGGGCTGTTTTAATCTTTTAAGTTTCATTGTGTTTCGCCACCTTTTTTAGAAATTATCATCCTGCTTGATACAGGATTTCTCCCGACCTGGAGATGTCCTCAACGAGATTGATGACACAACAAACCCATCATGTTCATCAAGTATAGCACAGATTTTTTTATTTTGCAACTGATTATGAACGAAAGGAGTGGACAATAGCACTGATTACAGGAAGTCTAATACGGAGAAGGGCAGCTCGCGGGAATTAGGGTCACGATTTTGACGGAATTTCATTTTTGCTGCGCCGAAAGCATTATAAGCATCTACAAAA
>WRLU01000051.1 GCA_009777475.1 Oscillospiraceae bacterium
GCAATTACGTCCTTGCTGTCATCGTAAACTATCCCCTCATCGCACCAGTAATCGCTGTGGTCGTAGTCGCTGATGTCGCGGAAAAACCGGTAAATCAGCCCGGCTGTGTCGCGCTGTGAGCGTTGCAGTGGAAGGCGAATTGAGTCACGCATTGAATCAGCGTAAATTACAACACCCTGTGAATTTACGACAGAATAAGCAAGACTATATTGACCGAAGGAATGACTTGCCGCTGTATCTGCAACGCTTGACAATGTGTTGCTTGCGTGATGGGTATAAAGCCCACCGCTGGTTACGCGGAACGTGGCTTTCATTTCATCTGCTATTTTTTCATATGCTCTGTGTTTATAAAGACCAGTATCCGCTGCACTTATTTTGTCTGCTAAAGAAGTAGAAAACGTATCCCCTGTATGGGGAGGAGAATTCAAATCCTGGAAATAATGCAGAGCTTTTCCCAAATCCCTGTAGGCATCCACCCGGCTGTGGTTTATGTATTTGCTCACAGCCGAATTATACCAATGGACGAATCTGCTCTTTGCCGTATGGTTGTCATATCCATTCTGCCAGTAATTTGTTCCGTAAAGCGAACCGTGCCTGGCATTATAAAAATGCCAGCTGTTTATATTTTCCCTCTCATAAATATCAGGCCAATCGGAGTATTGAATGAGTGTTGCTTTTTCCGAGGCACTCAATTTGAAGAAATTCTTTGAAAGAAAAGGGGATGTAAGCGTAAATTCGTTAGTAATCATCTCCATTGCAACCGCCGTTAGCCACTGGTGAGTCTTATTTTTTCCGTCCCCCTCCCACTCGTCAGAATCTCCTTCATCGGAATTTTCTGCTCCGTGGTAATCAACCCCATTGCCGAATACTACGTTTTCTCCGTTAGCAATTCGTTTGATTGTATTCTCTATCTCAGATTCTGTCATGTTTTCGGGGTAAAAGCGTTCTGTCAATTCATCCTCCGAACCCAACGTAAATGGATTGAATGATGCGAGCAGGATAAAAGCTAGGAATACTGAAAAAAGTGATTTTAATTTTAACATGAGGTATCTTCTCCTTTTTTGTTTTTTATTTTTTTACCTATGAATACGCATAGGTACGCTAATGTGACACACAGATACGCTGATATAATTTTAGCATTTGAAAAAATTACTGCCCATCCTTCGGTATCCTGAAAATTCTCATCCACAGTCCATATAATAAATGAAATAGTGGTAGGAACAGCCGCAATCCACAGCAGTTTACGTTGCTTTGTGAAGGCTATTAAAGTGCAAGTGACAATTGGCAGGGATAACGTAACAAGTGAGTATGAACCAAATATCCATGTTCCAAGCCAAAACATCATCAGGCACATTTCATACACCATCAACCCCACAATCACAATCCACAGGATTTTATTACGCTTCAAAGCCTTGCACCTCCCTTCCGCCAAGCATATTTAGGGCAACCGCTGTTAACCATTGATGGGTTTTATTTCTATCATCGCCTGCCCATTCGTCAGAATCTCCTTCATCGGAATTTTCTGCTCCGTGGTAATCAACTCCATTACCAAAGATTACATTTTCCCCATTGACTATTCTTTGGATGACTTCTTCGATTTCAGGTTCGGTCATTTCGTCTATGTGGAAACGTTCGGTTTGGTTTTCGGCAGAGTTGTCTTCGCTGTGCGAACCCGGAACTAATGCGGATAGAGTTGCGAATATTAGAAGTATTGCGATAATAGATTTTAATTTTAACATGAGGTATTGTCTCCTTTTTTATTTTTTATTTTTTTGATCGCCTTTGTCAATAATAGGCATATATACGCAAAAACAATACATATACATACAGATAAAAGTTTAAGCAGGGGGAAAAGCATAATTATTGGTTCACTGCTATACCAGAAAAGCTTATAAAGTATATTCCATGCAATATAAGCAACAACTGACGGAATAATGGCAATCCACAGCAGTTTGTATCGTTTTGTGATTGCAATTAGAATACACATGATAATTGGCAAGAAGGCAAGTAAAAAATAAAACAACCCATCTGCAATCCATATATCCCTAAAAAGCTCTGCTACTGCCCTCAAACCAATTCCTTGCCCTATCATCATTGATAACAAATCCAGCACCATCAACCCCACAATCACAATCCACAGGATTTTATTACGCTTCAAAGCCTCGCACCTCCCTTCCGCCAAGCATATTTAGGGCAACCGCTGTTAACCATTGGTGGGTTTTGTTTCTATCATCACAATGCCGTCTACTTTTCAAGCCTTGCGCCTCCGCGTTTACTTTGGTCATCGGGAATATGCTTTACCCGGCTTTTGCCGGCACGTATGGAATGCACAAGATAGAGCCTCCCCGGGCAGATATAGGCACAGCTCCCACATTCGTTGCAGTCTGAAATATTGAGTTTTCTAAGCTCGTTCAGCTTGTTTTTTCTTTCATACAAATATAAATAAGCAGGTAAAAGCCCCATTGGGCAAACAGATACGCATTTACCGCAGCGGATGCAGGTGCCGCTGGGTGATTGGGGATCAATATCAGCATGTGAAAACGCTAACACAGCCCCGCAGCTCTTGGTTAGGGGTATATCTAAATTGTGTTGCGCTAAGCCCATCATGGGCCCTCCTGTCAGTATTTTGTGAGGAGTCTCCCTAAACCCTCCTGTGGCATTGAAGATGTCACTGAGAAGGGTTCCGATTGGCACAAGCAGATTTTTAGGATTAGAAACAGCTCCGCCAGATACGGTAACGGCACGCCGTATCATTGGAATGCCTGTTGTAACAGCTTTGTGTATGGCGGAAGCGGTTGCCACATTAAAAACAGCACAACCAACGTCCCCCGGTAATTTACCCGGAGGAACTTCTATTCCAGCAATAGTTCGTATGAGTTGTTTTTCAGAGCCTTGGGGATAGCGCGTCTGTAAAGAGTGCAGCTCTATATTTGTGCGACCGGGCAGGGTGCGGCTAAGGGAATAAAAAGCATCTCGTTTGTTGGCTTCCACGGCGATTGCCGCTCTTTTGGGAGAAAGGAGCTTCATCAATATCCGCAATCCCCCAATAATCTCCTCCGGGGTTTCAAGCATCACACGGTGGTCGGATGTGATATAAGGCTCACATTCGGCACCGTTGATGATAACTGTATCGCATCTGCCCTGGGCAGCTTTTATTTTAACATGAGTGGGAAAGGCGGCACCGCCAAGCCCGACAATACCGCTATCTCTTATAATTTGCAGCAACTGATCGGCGGTCAATGACTCAACCGATCCATATGGATGCACCGTTGGGGCAAGACGGTTTTTGCCATCATTCCGGAGCACAATAGCACCCATAACCCCCCCGCCAGGATGCGGCATGGGAGCGATGGCCTCCACATGACCCGAAACAGGGGAATGGATAGGTGCGGATAACGTCTCATAAGAATCCGCAATCATTTGCCCTGCCTGGACAACTTGCCCCTCATGCACCAACGGCTGACAAGGTACGCCTATGTGCATGGACAAAGGGAGAATCAGCCGTTCCGGCGGAGGCAACGGCTCAATCTTTTTTCGGCAGGTTTCTTTCTTTTTATCATCAGGAAAAACCCCACCCTTAAACAAACGAGGCACGGCTCTCACCTCCCATTAAAGGTAAGATACCACAGTTGCCGCCCTGATGTCAAACAGCCGCCCCATAGCAGGGTGGCTGTGATACTTATGACTAAACGTAAAATCGTCCGTGTTCAGGTGCATTGGCAGCCTTGCCTTACTCGCAATATGCCTCCCAGTCTTTTCCTCGGGGTTTGAGTACTGCCTGGCGGTATTCATCCAAAGCGGCTTTGTCCTGCATTCCGTTACGTATGACAACTCCCGGCAATACGGCAGAGGCATCCTCATCGCTGACTATCCCATTACCAAAGCTCCTGGCCATGGCAGCGGCTCCGTTTAATGCCGATATGCCCTCAGCAACAGAGCACGAGGAGCTAGGGCGGCGGAAATGCACGGCACCATCCATTGTCTGCCCGGCCCGAAGCTCGCGCAGAATGGTTACCACCTTGCGGAGCTGCTCCTCCCCGGGCTGAATATCTACCTCCGCATCCAGCCCTGCTGCGGCAAGCCCAAGCCGCACAATTTCAAGCTCCTGCTCAAACGAAGCGGGCGGTTCTAACTGAATACAGTGGAATCTGCGTGCCAATGCCGCAGACATCTCATGGGAGCCTAAATCCTGCGTGTTTGCGGTGGCGATAAGGGCAAAGCCCCGGCTAGCCCGCGCCATCACCCCCAGCTCCGGCACAGAGATCGCCTTTTCTGACAGAAGTGAAATCAGGCAATCCTGTATCTCCGGGCAACAGCGTGACAGCTCTTCAAACCGGGCGATTTTCCCCATTTGCATGGCAGTGTATATGGGCGATGGTATCAGGGCTTCCGGGCAGTGGCCCTTGGATATGAGCATTGCGTAATTAAAGCCGTATTTAACCTGTTCCTCGCTCGTACCCATGGTGCCCTGCACCAAAAGCTCAGAATCCATTGATATAGCGGCAGCCAAAAGCTCTGATAGGTATGATTTTCCTGAACCCGGATGCCCCTTCAGCAACAGACCGCAGCCTGTCATCAGGGCAGCGATGCACAGCTCGACCGTACGCTGATTACCTATGTATTTTTTCGAGATTTCAACACCTCCGGCTTTGCCTCCTAAAATAAAGGCTTTAACCGCGCCGGGAGACATTCTCCAGCCGCAGGGCGGCTTTGCGGCATCATGGGTTACCAGTGCCTCAAGCTCGCTGGCATACTGCTTTTCAGCCGGGATACGCATGACCCTTTTGTTCATAAGCACATCTCCTTCATCGCTTTATGTTCGGCAAACCGGAGCATTTCCTCCAAAAAAACCTCAGATTCTGCCGTTCCAAATGAACCTATGGCATCAAGGCAGGCCTGAACCAGAAGTATATGGCTCCCGGGACGGCTTATGAGCATAGGAAGCAGCTTGGTAAAAAAGCAGTAAAGTGCTTTGCCTGACTTACTTTTGCCGCCAGGGTAAAGCTGTAAGCGCCGCTGAAGAGCCGACACAACGGCATTGAGTACTTTAATGTCCCATTGCACTAATATTTTTTCAGCCTCACAAAGCCAATGCTCAAAGTCCTGTTCACGGCAACACAAAAGCAAAACGCACAAGAGTGTACGCTGATCGGAGCTGTCATCCCCATTATGCCGCGCACATGCCGCCGGCATTACCCGGCTCCCTATTTGAGCTAATGCCTCAACTGCAACCCGGCTCAACGTCTTTTTTTCAAGTGCATCCAGCCAAAACGGCAGCAGCTCCGGTGCTAACGCCGTCTTGTCCTCAATGGCGTGGCATAGGCCATCCGGGCGTTTTGCCCCCGTGAGCATATCTATGATATTCTGCCGCCGACTGTAGGTTATATCGGCTTTATCAGGGGGGATCTGGAAGGCAAGCTTGGCAAAGTCCCCTGGGAATGCGTGAGGGGTTGTATTCATCAGAAGGCACTCTAAAGCATCATAGCCTGATTTTAGCAAGCCTTCAGGGTCGTCCGAACGCATATATGCCCTGCGGGTCAGTTTCTTCAGAGCATCAAGCTCCGTGGATGGCCGCTCAGGCATTTTATCTGTGTGCAGAAGCCCAATGCCGGGGCAAACGGTAGCATACACACCTATGTGTGAAATTAGGCACAGAGGCTCGGCAACAAGCCCGCCCGCTTGATTTCCCAGGCGGAAACGAAGTACGCACGCCTCACATCCTTGATGATAAATACCCGAAATTATTTCTGCAACAGGTTCCCCTGATTTACATAGAGGGAATGACCCTCCTTGCGCATCCTGCAAATACACCCAACCGCCGGACTCTCCTATCGCCGAAAAACGGACTAAGTAAGTGGGTAAATTGCCCGGAGTCTTCAACAGTACCTGAACAGCTCGTGAAATTGCCTCATTTAAGCCGGGCAATGCTTTCTCACACAAAATTTCACCGATATTTTCCGGTGCATCATGTAAAAGACAAGCGCTCCAGCGTACCCTGGAGCTTCCAGGATAAATGCAGAGCTGTTCGGTCTCCAAAAGCGATGAGCAGCTGTCCCCGGGCTGGAGATGGCGGGAGGCGGCGTAGGGGCGTAAATTTTGGGTTATGTAAATTTCACCATCTGAAGTGTCCGCCCAGATGCCTTGATCGTTAAACTGCTTAGCCTCGGGGTTGTCCCCAATATGAAAATGTAGCTGAAAGAGGCTCACCCTCTGTTTTGTATACCCCAATGAAACGAGTTCACCCAGCCTCCATTTGCGTCCCATGAAGGTCTCTAGCTCAGAATGCAATGGGGTTCCGGGATTTTCTATGCGCAACCGTATATATTCCTGAGCCTGGCAAACTACGCGGTGTAATGCACAAAACTTAGGGAACAAGCCCTCGGATAAACCGCCCCAGGCGCAATTGAGCAACTCTAAAAACTGTTGACCTAAACCAGGCAGAGCATAGTCATACATCTCCCTCGCTAGTGTTTTCCATTCGGTAAGGATAGGGCGGGATGCCCCCCCCAACCCATGGCGAAATAGTTCAGATAAAATTTCCCGGGGCAAAGACAGCCCCTCACTTTGCAAAGAATATAATTTCACATCACTAGTACCTGTGGTACGGACAGGCTTTTTTGCAGGCGCAAACAATTCACGCGGAACCTCAGCCTCTGAAAAACGCTCGCCGTCCAACATCAATGCCCACAAAAGACCTAATGTATGCTTGCATGGATTTTGACGAGAGGGACAGCTGCATCTAAAACGAGGCGTATCGGGATTCCGCAAATCCACACCGACCAGATAGACTTTACCACCACTTCCCGGATAATCTGCCCAAACCAGCGTTGAGTCAGAGCTTCGGCATAGCAATGAAAAAGCGGTGTGCAACTCTCTGCCGCGCTGTACCGCGGCTGAATTAGCCGCCCAATATTCAATAAAAGGTATGCTGATCTGCAAAATATCAACGCCTTCCGCCTCTATGAATCCCCCGGCTTTATCATTCGTTTGTATATCTCCACGGCGCAAGCCTCCGCCGTCAATGGAGCAACATTGTATATTCCAATTTCCCGGGCAAGCTCTACTGTCTGGGGGGATGAAAGGCCTAATTCCTTTAACCTATCGTACTGCAAAAATATATTCTCCGGTGCATCATCAAGACAAATCCTGCCCTTGTCCATCACTAAAACCCGGCGGCACAGAGCCGCTTCACTCATATGGTGCGTGACCATAATAACTGTCACGCCACGGTCGCGGCACAAGCCTAGTACTGTTTCAATTACCTCTTCCCTCCCCTGAGGGTCAAGCATGGCAGTGGGTTCATCCAGTATTAAAATTTCAGGGTTCATTGCCAATATTCCGGCAATCGCCACTCTCTGCTTCTGTCCGCCCGACAGCCGGTGAGGCGAATGCTCCCGATACTCGTACATTCCAACTGTATGCAGGGCTTCATCTACCCGCAAACGGATTTCACCGGAAGGAACGCCTAGATTTTCTAAGGCAAATGCTACGTCCTCCTCTACCACAGTCGCCACGATCTGATTATCAGGATTTTGAAAGACTAATCCAGCTGTTTGGCGTATTTTTAGTATTTTGTCCTCGTCTGCAGTATTCATTCCACGCACAAATACCTTTCCTGAGCCGGGTAAGCAAAGACCGTTTACCATTTTTGCCAATGTGGATTTACCCGAGCCATTGTGACCTAACACAGCCACAAGCTCCCCTTTGCCGATTTTCAGATTAACCTCACACAGTGCAGGAGCAATTACAGCCTCCGACTGATGTGAAGGGTAGGAAAAGCTTACATTTTCAAATTCTATGACTGTATCCATCGTCCGGTCGCTCCACATGGCAAGAATAATCCGGTTTGTGTAACCGGCAGGCCTAACTCCCGCGCCTCGGCGCGTCCCCCGAACCGGGGTGAAACCAAAATTTCAAGCAAATATCTCAGAACAGAGGGAGCTAATCCTGTAGTGTAGGAATTAATGAAGAGAAATTTGGCATCAGGGCTAAGCAGCTGTACCGTCTGGGAAAGTAATGTGTACAAGCAGTCTTCTATCTTCCAAATCTGCCCACCAGGCCCCCTCCCATATGACGGAGGGTCAAGTATTATGCCGTCATATGTCTTTCCCCGTCTCAGCTCTTTTGCGACAAACGCCGTGCAGTCGTCAACAATCCAGCGTGCCTCAATGCCTGACAGGTCGGCGTTTTCCTTTGCCCATGAAACAATTCCCTTTGCCGCATCTACATGAGTGACCAACGCACCCGCTTTGGCACAGGAAACAGTTGCCGCTCCGGTATAGGCAAAAAGGTTGAGTACGGAGAATTGCCCAGTTTTTTTGCTTTCCCGGATAAGCTGCTGCATAACAGCCCAGTTAGCTGCCTGCTCCGGGAATATTCCGGTATGCTTAAAGCCTGTGGGCCTGACCTTAAATATCAGGTCACGCCAGCTAAGGCTCCAGCTTGCAGGCAGACTGTTTTTTGACCACTCCCCACCGCCCTTTTCACTACGGTTATAGACAGCATCTGCTTTTTCCCAGAGAGGATGACCCTGACCAGGCCAGAGTGCCTGCGGGTCGGGACGTATGAGAATATGCTTGCCCCATCGTTCCAGGCGGTTGAATCCGCCAGCATCAAGTAACTCATAGTCAGGAAACACCTCGGGTGTCCACACAGAGCTTGTCCTCCCTCTAATCCCAATTATTACAGATTACCCATAACATCATATCACATAAAGCTATGACGCGCAATAAAAAAATATTTAAGTTTTTCACATCATAACAACCCCCCCCATCACTTCACAAAGCCGCAGTCTTTACACTTGCCTTTTTTGTCAAACCTGTGCTTTTTGCGTACAGAGTGCTCGTAATTACAGCCCTTACATTTTTTAATCTCGTTGTGTTCATTAGCATTAGCGCGGGTGTAACGTACCTTTTTGCCATCGGAAAATTTCCCGCCGGTGGAGTGCTTTTTACGCACAGAATTGTTGTAGCTACAGCCTTTGCACTTTTTGATTTCGTTGTGTTCTGCCGCGGTGGCCTGTGTGTACTGCACCTTGACTCCTATGCCGAAAAGTCCGCCGTAGGAGTGCGCTTTGTCCTTGCCGGTCTGTCCGCAGCCGCACTTTACCGTGTGGAGTGTGCTTCTTTTTGCGTTGCTGGAGGGATAGGTGCCGAATTTGTCAAACTTGTGCTTTTCGTTCACTTTTAAGCCGCAGGAGCATACGCGAGTGTGTTCTTTTGACCTGATTTTATCATATTTGTCGCTTGATTTTTTCTCGTGCTTTTTATGCGCCCCGGTTACAACCTGCATACCGAGCCTGTCCGATGCCGTTACGGTACCAACATTACTGCCGAACATCAGCTTTCCCCTGTGTTTATTGTGCTCTAAATCGCCAAGACCGTATACATGGCCGATTTCATGCGCCATAATTATTGATCTATCATACGATGAAAGTGTTCGGAACGGTGTGATTGCTTCAGGCGATGTATTTACCGTAATTGTCCAGCCCTTTATATGCTGGTTTGTCTTGAGAAGGGAAATTCCACGGATTTCAGCTACCGCCGTGGCTTTTTTACTATACTCTGTTTCCCCCTCGGTTACAACATTTGATGTAAATCTTTTCTCATTCATTTCAATAAGACTGCCCCACAGCTTAATGCCCGCCTTGAAATGTGTGTCGTATTTATTTTTCATCGCCTCGGTTTTATAGCGGTAATCGTTTTTTTTGTTCTTGGAATGGCTGAATTTTGGATCAATATTAAATATCCATCCCGGATTGCTGCCATCGGATTCTGAGTATGTCCCTATACCTCTCATAGTATGCCCATAAACATCAGTGCTTGACAAAATTGCTAAAGAGGTTAAAATTGCTATAATTCCTTTAATCCTCATGCTCAGCAGCCTCCATTTCGTTTATCTCTTTGCGTTCCTCCAGCCACTCGTTCCTTCTTTTCTCAAGTGCCTGGCCGTTTGAATCCTTGTACTTGACAATTCTCTCCTGAATGCCCCTTTCAAACGCCTCAGCATTATACAGATAATGATCAGCTATGCCGCCAAAGCCTCTTTCCTCGTACCATTTGCCCTCATATTCCACACGCAGGCCCTTTTCGTAGTCGTATTCTCCTGGCAATTTATCCGGGAAAGTGTACAGCTCCATGGTCTTGTCAAATAATTGCTGTTCAATATCCTTGGGCAGGTTATCTATGTACCAGAACAGCTGCTCAGGGTCTGTAATTTCAATATCTATTCCTATGTCGGTTTCGGGGTTTTCCTGCATGTATTCAAGGAATAGGCGGCGGTATGTTTCCCCTCGGAGTACAGCCTCCCTGGGCGGATAAGGTTCGGTTCCTCCCGAGATGGGATTCATGCCGAAGAAATAGCCGCACTCGGGATAATTGCTGTTATCCTCGTTGATTCCATAGGCCTCTTTTTTGGATATTCTTTCGCTGTCGTAGTCGTTAAATTCGTCATTTAACCAATGCCACACCTCCAGATAATCCCCATTTTTCCTGAAAAGCTCATGTGTTGCTGAGGTTATAGCATATTTGCTGATAGGGGTTAAGTCGTAAGCCCAGCCGTCTTCCATAATTTCAGAAACTAATTCCAAAAACATCAAATATTCATCGCCCTCCTTCAGTATGGGGATCAGTGTTTCATCCATATCGTAGCTGGAGTGGCCCGAATAGATTGTGATTGTTTCTCCGGGCTTGAGTTCTTCAATTTCCTTAATATAGTATATTCTGTCGATTTTTAAGTCGAAAAGGGTGCAGTACTTAAAATTCTTTTTGTCAATTGAATTATCATAAAAATCTACCCGCATTTCACGGATATTTGAGATTTTGCCTACAGCGGCAAAATCAATGAACCCATCATACAAGCTCTCATCGAAAAATGGACCGTAGCTGGCACTTGTGAAAACCGGCTTGGTAGCCATCTCCTCCGGTGTGAGCGGCCTGACCTGCACAACCCTCTGATTTTCCCCTTCATAAATTACCCCCAATTCATCGGGATTGTCGTAGGGGTGCCGGGTTCCACAAGCGGTTAATAATGCTGGGATTAACAGGTACAACGCTAATTTCTTCATTGTTTTCATGGTAAAATTCCTCCTAAAATTTTAATTTTTCTGCACATTGTGCTAATTATAGCGCGTATTTTACTGCCGGTCAAGTAAAATT
>WRLU01000052.1 GCA_009777475.1 Oscillospiraceae bacterium
TACGTAACCTGATAGAGTTATTGCAGATTGAAGGCTGTATTGTCGTAGCGGATGCCCTGTATTGCCAAAAAGAAACAGCAAGGGCAATTGTCAAAGCGAAAGCAGATTACATATTGAGCGTAAAAGGGGGTTCGTAAAATCGCCCTTAACAGCGTCAGAGATTACAAAGAGAAAACCAACTCAAAACGTCCGCTATCCAAAATCATGTTAGATGTCTGTTGGGGAAAAAGTTTATTCTGGAGATTTTAACGGCTGGTAATAACTAAAAATTAGATTTCCGTTAGTTTTTATTAATTGACAGCATACCTCCCATAGGTACTTGTTTGGCGTAAATGCCTGTGTTACACTGCGTTAGGAAACTATGTATTTGGTACTGTGGCTTCCGTAATTTAATTTTCAGGAGGAATATCTTATGCTCACTGGCAAACGTTTTTCAAAACCCGCCGCGCTTTTACTCACAGCAGTCATGCTGCTGACCATGCTTCCGGCTGCGAACCTGCTGCCCAATGCCCTGCCTTCCGCAAAAGCGGCGGAGATGGCAGCAACGCTTACGATAGGCCCAGGTAAAACTGCTCTTACCGTTCAACTGTGGGACAGTACAGGGGACGATGATTGGAAGGGTGCCGCATTGACCATAACTGGGGCTTCTTCCGGAGAAGAAACCTTCAATTTGCCTACAAATGACCCAATAGAAACCATAGGTGTTACGCCAGGCGATGAATTAACATTTTCATGGGAAAATGGCGAGTCCGACTTTATCTGTGCATTTGCACTGTATTACGAGGAAGATTTAGGAGATCCCTTTGATGACCGTTATCCATCTTGGGAAGATGTAGCGGAAAACTCACTGCTTTACAGAATACCGGGCGAACTGGCAGGTCAGCCCGAAGGTCCCCTTGCTTCCCGGTGGATAGACAGCGGCATACGTGCAGGGAATTACGCGGGTAAGAACGAATCCGGCAAGGTATTGACCATTGCCAGTGAAGCTGAACTCGGATTGTTTGCCCATGAATTGAGGATTAATGAACTCCTTTATGACGGCTGGGAGGTTAAGCTTTCCGGAAACCTTGACTTGAGCGGGAGATTATGGCAACCTGTTAATATGCAGAATGTTGATTTCAACGGAAATAATAGCACAATCCAAGGTATGGAGGTCACCGGGTATTCTGTTGTTGAAGGCGAGTACTACGACCAGATATACTGCGCAGGTCTTTTCGGGGTGATTGACAGGGGGGTTGTGCAAAACCTCACATTAGATTCACCTGAGGTAATCCCGGGAGGGGTACACACTGTCCTCCCTTCTGTGGTCCATGTCGCTGCGGGTGCTGTGGCGGGCGAAGTCAGAGGCAGTCAAATACGGAGTGTGACTGTAATAGAGCCTGAGATAATGCTTGATGTTCTTGCACACAGCGTATTTGCGGGCGGTATTGTGGGCCATGCTACAGAAAACATTGATTCTGCTACGCCTAAGGGCATGAATGTTATAAACGGAGCTTTGGTATCAGGCGGAAGGATCGGCCTGACCAGTATGCCTCGGGTTGATTATTATGATCGGTTCTACTACTACATGGGAGGCATTGCAGGTGCTAATTACAACAGTGTTATTGTGAGTTCAACAGCTAAAAACACCCAAATTTTTGTATGCTCAGATGATGACGATGATGTTGCGTACCTCTATGCCGGAGGCATAGCGGGCTACACCTCGATGACTGATGTGGCAGAAACGGGATTTTGCCTGCTCAACAACCTATCGCTGAGTGTTGAGTTTTTAGATGAGGGGCTTCCTCATGAATGGCTGTACGGCGGCATAAGCGGGTTGGTGAAAAATGATTGGGTAATCAACAATCTCTACATATCAGAGGAACATGAAAATTGTGCCGAGCCGGAAGGCAAAGACAGCTGCTCCTGCGCTTTCGGCGAGGTTGACAACGACTTGGAATTTCCCGATGATATGTCATGGGAGGGGGATCTGGTTGAGTTTAACTACACATTTTCCTCGGTAACCGATGCCTGGAATTACGGCAGCGGAAATGGGACACTCTATGATGAGCTTAACAGCATAATAGCATCCCCCGTACCCTTAAATATGTACAGGGCAGCTTCTGTTATTGATGCCCACACGGAATACGGCATAGAAAATTCCCTGTCTAAATGCAAAGTGTGGCGCACAGACGGCGATAAAAACCCATATCTTGACGGATACAACCAGATAATCAATGATATTAACATTAACATTCCCGCAACCGGCGGGGCAACACCGCCGCCAAGCGTCAGAGGCACAGGCTACACCGCCGCGCTTGAATGGCAGGGTGTCCCGGCGGGCGGCAGGCTGACCAGCAATACCGAATATACCGTAAAAATTGCCGTCAAGGCAGAGCTAGGCTATATCTTGCCTGAATCCCTCAGCGTAAAGGTAAACGGCACCGTCAATGCGTTTGTACGCAGTGAAGCCAACTCATTCAAGGAAATAACACTGACCCGCACCATCAAGGTTGCCGAGGCTTCGACTCCGGCACCAACGCTTGCGCCTCCCACACAGATACCCACGCACAGAATCAAGGTTTCCTCCGGCAAGAACGGCAAGGTTAAGGGCGGCGGCAGAATAGAGGCGGGCAGAAAGGCAGTAGTAAGGGCAACAGCCAAAAAAGGGTATGTATTTGACGGCTGGTATGAAAACGGCAAAAAAGTTTCCAAGGCAAAAGCTAAATATAGCTTTACCGTCAGCAAAAACCGCAAGCTGAAGGCAAAATTCAAGCCCATAGGGTACAAGGTAAGATTCGATGCCAGCGGCGGACGCATACAGACAGGCAATAAAAAAGCAAGGGCCTTGTCTAAAAAGGTTTACTACAATACTAGAATACGTCCTCCGGGCAGTAAAGCCCTCACCATGGAAGGGAAAGAGTTTGCAGGATGGTACACCAAGAAAAAAGGCGGTGCCAGGGTTACCTCTAAAAGCAGACTTACCGGCACCAGTCCTGTAACCGTTCTGTATGCCCGTTGGAAGGATGCCTCCAGAAAGGGCGTTATTAGTACTAGGATTTCACCGTTGCGCCTGCGCCGGGCAGCATGGAGTACCATTATTACAACCGTCCCGAAAGGAACAGCTATAACTGTCCTTGATAGCTCAGGTTCTTGGTATAAAGTGCAGATCGGCTCAAGAACCGGATATATGTGGGGCGGATACATTACACTTCTGTAGAGCTTATTAGCAAACCATAACCATAAAGCCCGTCCATGAAAATGGGCGGGCTTTAGCTGAAGGGAACTTTGCTGCCGCATCTTGCGGAACCTACTGCGTTGCACAATTTTTCCCGGTCTGTCTTTATAACGATAGGTTCTTTCAAAATGGCCTATGTTTTGATTTTACTTGTTGTAACTGTCTTTGAAGTCCAGCCATAACGTTTATGGAACGCCTGTATTTTAAGTTTTTTGCCTCTGTATTTTTTCAAGTCCAGCTTATTAAATGTGAATTTCCCTTTGCTGTTTGCTTTTACGGTCTCGATTGTCTTTTTGCCGCAGGTAAGCCTGACAGACATATTTTTGTGTGCTTTTCCTGTGATTTTCCTGGTTTTAGTTGTGATTTTTTTTGCGGATGTTTTGAGGGTTAACTCGCTGCTTATATTCTGGTATTTGATTTGCCTATCCAGCCACTCGGACATCACCCGGTTTTCCCCGCGTACAAGCTGTAAAGGAAGCTTTTTAAATTCTTTCTTTGATAACCTATTGAATATCAGCCAGTTTGCATCCTCGTGGCCATCCAGTTTAACAAGTTTTCTCATATTCGGCAGCCTTTTTAAGTTATTGAAATAAAGATCCAAAATCTCGAGGTCTGTTAGGTTTTCAATCCCCGCTACGCTGGTTAGGTTATTCTCATAGACACTAAGGCTGGTGAGCTTTGTCAAAGCCTTTATTCCATTCAGATTAGTCAATCTATTTTCGCCTAGATGTAATGATTTTAAATTTATCAGCTTTTCGATTCCGGAAAAGCTGGTTATTTTATTCCGGTTGGCATCTAATCGCTTCAGCTTTGTCAGCTTTTTAACTTCAGATACCCCGGTAAGCTTATTGGCGGCAACATTAAGCTCAGTCAGCTTTGTTAGATTTTCAATGCCTTTTAGATTAGTCAGCTTATTTTCCTCCACGTCAAGCCCTTCTAAGTTTCGCAATTTTTTTATTGGCAATAAACTTTTTATGGAATTATTGGAAAGACTCAAGTCCTTAAGCCCGGAAAAATGCTCAAGTCCCCTTAGATTTTTAATTTTTTTCCTCGTTGGATCGTGTGGGAACAGGGAATTGTGTTCGTACAAACCTATTAAACCAGCTGCTTCAGCCTTGGTGAATGTCTCCCCCTTATCTTTGCCAAGATGCTGTAATACAAGCGTATATAATGATTTGTCAGGCATCCCCTTTTTATCGTTGCGGATTATATTATCGTCTCTTACAGCTGCACCAACAGAAGGCAGAGCAGAGCAAAGGGATAATGCGATGATAAGTGATAATATTTTTTTCATAACGATTCTCCTTTCAATTCAAAAACAAGGTTTTTCGAGGTGTCCTTTATCTGTTTGCAGCAGTGAACCGGTTAGTCTCGGCATTTCCCAGCACGCCGTATTTTGCGGCATTAGCCTGAGCATATTGCAGTAGTCTTGGTTTTGTGAAATTTTGTTTGTCGCTACTTTCAAGAGGCTGCTTCAAGCCATAATCCAATTCCAAATAATCACCGTAAACGTTAAGACTCAAGCAAGCAACGCTATCTTCGATTGCCCTTTTGGCAACCTTGTACCTTCGGGCAACGACCTCTGGCTTATCTGCACCATCCATTTCACTGGAGTTTGACTTAACGTGAACGATTTGCAAATCATCCTTTTTCTGATACGTCTTATGAGCAAATATATCGCCCAAAATGTGCAGGGCGATTCCCCAAGTATAATTCTTGCGGTTTGCGTTGGTATCGCTGATACCAAGCTTGTTAAAAACAGAGGCCCATGTTTTGCTCCCGACCTTGTTTGCATTTTTGAAATCGTAGTGCATCCAATAATAGGTGTATTCATTTAATCCTGAGACAACAGACGGACCGCTAAACGAGGATGAGCTCCCATTTTTCAGGGCTATTCTTGTAATAAATTCATAACAGGCTATGTAGTTGATCTTGTTGCCTCCGTCAGTATAGCCGCCATGATATTCAGGATAAGACCCCAGTCCTGACATATTGTCATCCTCGTCAGGATGGATAGCTCCAGCTTTCACCGCCTTCATAGCCGCGCTGCTTGATGAGTAACCGTTTTTTGACATACCATTCTCCGCAAGAGTCTGATGGCCTGGTTTTGTCCACCGTCCCTCAACATAGCTTTCATTATCATCCACTTCTTCAAACGTTTCCGGCTCCTCACTGTTATCTGGCAGCTGCTCCGGGTTAACAAGCATCTCTCCGCTCCAGCTTTCTGCAAAGTCATCATATATCTCCAGTGCAAAATTTACGTCAAGCAAACCGCAATCATCACTGTTTGAAATAGGCCTTGTGCTGTAAGCAAGGAGTTGGCGAATGAACTCATTAGACTTGGCAGGGTCTTTTGCCCACAAGAGGCTTGCGGCACCCGATACATGAGGTGCGGCGATGCTGGTACCCTCAGTAACAATCTGACCACCGAAGAACCCCGCCGCTTTAATTTTTTCTCCCGGGGCGGCGATTTCAAGTTCTTCGCCAGTGTTGCTGAAATCACTAATTTCAGCAGAGGTGTTCGTGGCGGCCACAGCCATGACTTCGCTGAAAACAGCAGGATACTCGACATCATCAGCATTATTACCCGCCGCCGATATCATAAGGATGTCAGTGTCATATGCGTCTTTTACAGCTTTTTGCAGGGCTTTCGAGTAGGTTTTTGTACCGAAGCTCATGTTGATGATTTTCATGTCATTGTCAATACACCAGTATATGCCTTCTATGATGCGGCTGACAGGAGCCTTGTTGTCCCTGTCCAGCACTTTAACGGAATACAGTGCGGCATCAGGGTTTACTCCTTGCACTTCATTTTCAGGGTTGCCTGCAATGATGCTGGCAATGGATGTACCATGACCGGAAACATCAAGGAATAACGGAGAGACGTATTGCTCTTCCGGAACAAGATTGATGGTATCAGCCAGTTCAATGCCTCGAACCATATCCACGCCCGAATCAAGGACGGCTACTTTGGTTTTTGCAATATCGGTCATCAGCAATTCTTCGTCGATGTCGTTGGCTGCAACAACTTGCATATTCCACTCGTAGTCTTCTGGTTCCAGCGAATCCCGACTTAATTTTTCCTGCATAGCCTCGTGGTATGACTCTTTGATTGCCTTGACCTCTTCTGGCGTGTATTCAGGAAATTGTTCAATAGATTGGCTTTCCCATGGCTTTCCTGGGCCTTGTTCATTCGAGTTTTCAAGTTTTGCGGCTCTGATTGCCAAAGCTTCATCTGGTGAAATCTTTTCTTTGCAGTTGTTGTTGGCTTCCATCTCAAAGTCTTCTTCGATGAACAACACTTCGGCATCTTTGTTCAGCCGCCTGACTTCTTTGGCGGTCAACTCAGCCACCAGCATATCGTTTTCCGCTAGGATTTCGTTTTCATCTACGACCGTGTCGTCAATTTTCTCCTCAATATTTTGTAGGGCGTTTTCGTCTGCCGTTACTATGATGTAGGATTTTGCTTCACCTTCGGCAACAGCTGTCACATGACCTGCGGGGAGCATTGAAAGGCAGAGCATCAAGGTAACTAAAAGGCAGATACCTTTCTTTGAACATAGGGCTTTAATTTTCATAACGATTCTCCTTTGCTACAATAAATTTGCGGGTAATGCACATTGCCGTGCCGCATGGTGTTGCATGTCAAATATATCATAATTGCGTACATTAACGGCTACTAGTTAATATATTGCATATTTCCACTTCATTTTCTTCTTTGAGGAAGCGTGAATTTTAGAACGGAGGAAAACTTCGGGCTATACATCCGTTTACCCGATCGGTTTTTCTTAAATGCCCGGGCTTTGAGATAATATGTCTTGCCCTCTTTAAGGCCTGAAATAGTCATGGATAACCGCTTGCTAGTTCGTTTTTTGCTACTCTTCTTAAAGCTTTTGTCTCTCGCATATACAGCTTCATATCCCTCAGCACCAGGTACTTTTTCAAAACTAATCGCAATGGTGTTCCCCTTGGTGGCTGCCAATGTCAGCGATTTGACATTGCCAACTTTTGATTTTTTGATCCATTGGGCGTGGAGCGTAATGGCTTTGCCATTTTGATCGGTCAGCGTTTGCAAGGTGGCTTGAGCGGAGTAATGTTTGCCCTTGCCATTCTTCTTAGTGTTCCAACCGATGAAATCATACCCAGTTCTCTTGAATTTTAGGTTCGATAGTTTTTTGCGCATACCATATGTAAGGGCTTGGTTTTTCATCTTACCTGCGGCTTTTTTGTTGTTTTTACTGAATTTCACGGTATATTTAATAGGCCTTTGACCTAGCAATTTGAAGCTCAGGCTATTTTTTTCAGCATACTTTTGCGCATAGGATCCTTTGCTGCACACAATGACGGTTGGCAAGTCCCCTTCATCTTTATCACCAAACCAATGCGTAGAGAATGCTTTAGCACCGATAAAGGTCACGCTGTTTTGGATAGTCACTTGGCTGGGAATAGCATCCCAAAAGGCACTGTCTCCGATAGTTTCCAAGCCATCAGGGAGAACCAGATTAATTCCGTTGAAGCTGCAAGATGCAAATGCGCCCCGGCCAATAGATTTCAGACCGTTCCCGAAGGTGACCTTTTTAAGTCCCGACATTTCAAATGCGCTGTCGCCGATAGAAATCAGACTGTCTGGGAAAGTGATGCTTTCGAGTGCAGTGCTGTCAAATGCACTCTTGCCAATTGCCGTCACTGGGAAACCATTGATCTTACTTGGGATAACAAGTATGGTAGCACTGCCGTTATATTTGGTGATGGTTGCCTTTCCGTTCGAAACGGTATAGTTATAATCGCCGCTCGTCAATGCAGAGGTCGATACAGAGATCGCTGGAACAAATGCAAGCATTAATGATAACAAAAGTGCCGATGCGGTAAATCTCAATGTGAGGCTTGTTTGTAAATTAAGAGTTAAAAATTTCCTCATTGTAAATCCCATTCCTTTCTCGTCTAAATTTTTTTGTAGGACACATCGCCGTACTGTTTGTTTTGACTTCTTCATGGTGGACTCCCCTTCATACCTAAATTTGATATAACTGCTCAAATTATATCAAGGGCCACCAGGTGTGTCAAGCGAGCTGAAAAGCTTTTGAGAAGTTTTTGTTGGAATGAAGATTAAAAGCCTGCCTCTGGCATATCAGCCGGAGAGAGGTTGTGTTGGTGGTTATTCCTTCCAGGCAAATCCAACGAAGCTGTGAGAATTTAATGTGCTCTCGGAGCAATTTAGTTTCGTAACCACTTCCAAAAAAACTCCCCAGGCCATTTTACCGGACAAGCCGGGGAAAAGGCCTGGGGAGGAGAAAGGGGGGCAAGGTTTAGGGGCAGCTACTGCTCCGCTACGGATTGCTCTGCCGGAGAGGCTTCTGCCAGCCACTCGTCAATTGCCTGCATAACTGCCTTGTATGTTTGCTGTGTAACCTCAGGTAGCTTGTCAAAGCCCCCAAACATTTTGGCCACATCGTCAAATGCCCACTGTATGGCGGCACGTGCTTCCTCAATAGAATCGGCACCCACGTTGGGGCCGTATAAGGCCTTGGCAAAGTCCACAATCCGCGCCGTGGTTTGCTTAACGCCGTAATAACCGTCTTCACCGATCATACGTTCGGCTTCAAGGCGGGTATCATCATCGACTTCAATGGAAGCGGCTTTCATTGCCCAATAAGTCTGTCCGCCCTTAATTTGGAATGAGTGCTTGCCTTCTCCTATCTTACCGGCAATCAGCTCTTCAACAATTTTACGCAAATGAGCGGTGGCATTCTGGGTTTCGTTCCATAGTTTTTTGACGGTACTCGGGTCATACGCCTTGATTTTGGAATTGGTTGATTCCGGGTTTTTTGTTTCTGGGACATACGTGTCAGATGGGTTTAGTTCTGGAGCAGCGGCCTTGCCTTTAGGTGCAGACTTGGTGGAATTAAAAGGGGAAGAGTAATCTGTTCCCGGAGCCACTCCATGTGCGTTTCCTGCGCTTCCTACATTTTGATACATTTTCGGTTCCCTCCAAAATTTAATCTGACCTCTTCGGGTCTGCTGATTTTCCCGGTTCCTTTCCCGGTCAAATCTAGTATCGTAGTTTTTTTTCAATACTTTAGTGTTTTTAGAAAAAATTTTAGAAAAAATTTTTCTAACCTTTCTCACAAACGATAAAAGCCTTGAAATCTATTGCTTTTTTTCGCATACCCATGTGTGAAAAAAATTTAATTTTTTTCGGCAGATGACGGATTGTGGGCGGAAGCTGGGTATGTCCTGTTTAAAACTCGGGCTTTACGCTTCGCAAAAACAAGCCCGACAGGCTGTCTTTGGCATTTTGTTTTCCGCTTAGGGTATCGTGTACTGCTTGGCTGATGGGCAAATCGACCCCACAATCTAAAGAGAGGCGGCAGAGCGACCGTGCGGTCTCTACTCCCTCGGCTAGGTGTCCGTATGGCTCATTTTTGATAAAAGATTCGCCGTATTTACGGTTTTGACTGTAGGGGGAGAATAACGTGGCTTCATAGTCCCCCAAATGACAAAGCCCATATATAGTGATTTCTTTTCCCCCCAGGCTTTGCGTCAGCCGCGATATTTCACGCGTACCCCGCGCCATAAGTACACCTTTCAGGCATGAAAGCCCTAATCCATCAAGCATTCCGGCGGCTATGCCGATAACATTTTTAGAAGCCGCACCAATCTCGGTACCGATAATATCGGCACCGTAATAAAAGCGTATTAAATTGCCGCCCAAGGAATCCGCCAAGAATTTTGTTAATTCAGAATCTGCTGAGTCTATCACCATGCAGTTTGGTATACCCTTTACAAAGCTCTGCACATGGCCCGGACCTGCCCATACCGCTGTTTTTACATCTTTTCCAAGCACCTGTGCGGCAACCTCAGTTAGCCGGAGACCGGTATCTGCCTCCAATCCCTTCATGCAAAGGACAATCGGTTTTTGAAAGGGTACAGGAAGCGTTTGCAAAAAAGAACGTATACCCTGAGCACTGATTGAAATCAAAAGAATCTCGCCAAACTCTAATGCACACTCTAGGTCATCGGTTATTGAAGCCTCATCAGGCAATGCGAGATATTCATTTCTTCTGTGCAGCCGCAGCTGTTCTAAATGCACCGACCCCGGCCTGCCCCATATTAGAGTTTCATGCCCTGTTGTCTGCAAATACCAGCAAAGAAAAGATGCCCAACGCCCGCAACCCAATACTGAAATTTTCAATTTACCCAACTCTCTTTCCCTATGTAACTCACATAGCCCAGTTATTGTACATTAGACGTCCCCAAAAATCAAATCGTGGCGGCGAATCTTGATTGAGCTGCATGCTTTTCACAGATAACCACTCATTCTGCCATCTATCATAGCATATTCTATCCGTTCTAACAAGAACAATTCTATTAGTCATAGTGCTGGTCATATCACTGGGATTAATTTTATGCCATGGGAATCAATTTTCAGATTTTCTAGAAATATTATGTAAACCGTGATAAAATAAGCGATATGGAGCCAAGCCCACGGCCACAAAAATTTCTTTAAGAAATTATGTGTCGCGGGCTTGACTTATTCGTGTATTACCACGTCAGATGTCATACAATTTTACGGTTTGGGAGGGAGACTCAAACTTTTGTGCGATAACTGCTCCCCTCGCTGGGATATGCAACAAAGGGTGTCAGGTCGGCGTGAAAACAGGC
>WRLU01000053.1 GCA_009777475.1 Oscillospiraceae bacterium
AGCTGCCGGACGATGGCAAAGAGATAAAGGAACGATACTTTTTCAAATCTTCCGCTAGAGGTGATGGTACGCCGGAAGACCCCTATACCCCGGCAAGCAAGCAGAAAAAAATCAAAATTACAGGCTTACGCAGACCGCCGAGGTACAAAGTAAACGCCAAGAAGAACATCATCAAATACAAACCGAACACCTACGTCAGCATCAACGGCGGTGAAATTGAGTATAAATCCGGCAAGGGTGTACAGGAAATTGCGGAGGGTAATGTTTATGAGTTTTGGCACAGTGCAGAGGTGAGGAAGCCGGCGAGTGCGGTGCAAATGTTGCCGTAAAAACTTCATACGGCGATTCAATGTGAACCGCTGCATGAGGTTTTTGCCTCTGCCTACCCTAGCACATAAGCTGTTGCCCGGCCATGGCGGTCTTTTTGCTGTCTTTGCCCAGTAAATGAACACATTTGGCGTTTTCGTAGCCATGGCGTAAAATAAGCTCAAAATTCTTAGGCGATGGTGTAAACAATGTAGTAGCATAATCCCGGACATTAGCAGCCTGCTCCTTGGAAATGCAGGTTTTAACTAAATACTCTGATTTTTCCGGCGGTATGCCTAGGCGTCTGGCAATTTCATCTGCTGAATTTCCGATTTTTAAGTACATGCCATTGCCCTTTGATATAACTGCGGCGTTAATCTCCCTGGTACGCAGGGCAACCACCTGCGAGGATGAAATGTCAAGCAACCTCAGCATATTGCCTACCGACATACCGGACTTGTGTTTTTTATGGGCAATGGAGGCAGATGCGTTGGAAACCATGAGGCAATCAATTTCACTGTCAAGTCCTTTGCCTATTTTATAAAGAGCTTCCAGACCCAGGTTATCGTATACCCCTCCATCCCAGAGCGTATATTTGCCATCTGCTTGGATTTCCTTCCCTTTACCCCATTTGTCACTTGTCCAGCGCAATCCTTTTGTCTTTAGGATATAAGGTCCGATTAGTACCGGAAAACCCGCCGATGCCGCTATCATATGGGAAATGGGCAGTTGGGGCTTTTGCACATATCCGAGGTTGTATCCGCCCATGAAATCCCGCCGAAATCGGAAATTTTTACCTGTTTCAAAGGCAGTGCAGTTGATTTCCCAGTAGGGAAATGGAGAAATATCCTGCAATGTGCCTGTGATCCCCCACTTTTTCTCTAGCATTTTGGCTATAAGTCCTACCTTGTTGTGCCAATAGCGAGGTGAAACCGGAAGCCGCAGCAGAGCGGATTTTTGTATGTCGTTGCCCAGAATGCGGGAACATACCTCCGGAAGTACCGTTTTGAGAAAGGTCCTGCCGTTAGGCCATATGTTTCCGTTGGCTGCGAATATTGTCCCCACGCACAAGCTGGCACCGGATACTGATGAAATATTAGCAATGCGGTCAAAAAGTCCCACTTGCGACATGTATTTCAGTACGCCAAGATGAAAGATTGCCGCCCGGATACCTCCGCCTGAGAGAGCTATGCCAATTCTGGAGTTGTTTTGTTCCATAATTCATACCGCCCTAATATTGCACAATATAGTATATTGCCTAAAAAAATAACATCCAACTTACTAGAAATTCGCCGCAAGATGAGCGGTGGGAGGCTATGAGAGCATACTCTTAAATTACAGAGCTATCCGAGGGCCACATCCAGTGCCATCATAACAGCAAACCCCAAGAGAACCCCCAGTGAGGCAATGGTCTTATTATTCCTGAATGATTCCGGTATCAATTCCGCGCAAACAACTGCGATCATTGCCCCGGCGGAAAACGATAAAATAAGAGGTAAGGCGTTTATTACTGTCATTGCAAACAGAACACCGAGGACGCTGGCTATTGGCTCGACAATACCCGATGCCTGCGCGATCATAAAGCTTCTTTTCCGTGAGCAGCCCTCTCTACGCAGTGGCATAGAAACGCACAGGCCTTCAGGGAAGTCTTGTAACCCAATGCCGAATGCCAGCATCATGGCACCCCAAATAGACGTGCCTTCAACTCCCATTGCCACGCTCCCGAACGCCACGCCTATAGCAAGACCTTCTGGTATGTTATGAAGTGTCACGGACGAGGTCAGCAAAATAGAGCGTTTGAATGCCGACCCCTTCGATTGTATCAGAGAAGCCTTTGACAAAGCTATATCCGAACCAATGACAAAAATGCCGCCGAATATAAATCCCACTACAGATGTAAGCCAAGCATTGCTGCCGAGCTCAGCTGATAGTTCAATAGCCGGAGCCAAAAGTGACCAAAATGATGCGGCAATCATAATGCCTGCAGCAAATCCTAGCATCATATCCAAAGCTTTTTGGTTCATTGACCTAAAAAAGAAAACCACTGCTGCACCCAATGCTGTTACAGTGTAGGTAAAGAGACCGGCATACAATCCCTGCAAAATGGGGTTTAATGCAATGAACCAATTCACGAGTTATCACCTCACATAAAACTTCATTTTATTCTATGCGGGAAACAGTTTTTTTGTTAATCCCCCTTAGGTATAATCCGGTAAATAATGGGCAGCATAGAATTGTCACCAATATTCATAAAGGAGGTGCTTTCTGCTATGTCCAAGAAAAAAAAGAAAAATCAAGTAGATAGCGACAATTCCGGGCCAAACACCAAGAGCAGCTAGATGTACAGACTAAACAATGGCAACAAAAGGGAGGGTGCAGATTGCACCCTCCCTTTGATTGTGTGAATTTAATCATACACATCGTCCATCAAACCGGAAAATAGGGCTTTTAGAGGTTGACTGAAGGCATTATCTTTGCAGGGCGTTTTCTTGTTGCCCTTCCTCCACATTTTCCTGCATTAAGAACCACGCCTCTATAATTTCCCTCGCCAGAGAAGCAATTGTCGATCCGCCGCCGCCTTTTTCTACTACCAGTGCCACAGCGATCTGTGGGTTGTCGTAAGGTGCATAGGCTACAAATACGCCGTTATTGGGACGATTGCCCTGCTGCACCGTCCCGGTCTTTCCGGCAACATCATAAGGGCAACCGGAAAATACAGAGGCGGCTGTCCCTATAGCGACAACCTCACGCATGCCTTGCTGAATAGCCTTGACATTGGTTTTTGAAATTCCTGTATCATGGATTTTTTCGGGTTGGCGCAGATAGTAGGTATGACTGTAATCATTGCTGACCGCCTCCTTAAGCATTGAGGCTTTGTTTAAGGTTCCGCCATTAGCAATAGCGGCGGTGTAGTTTGCCAGCTGCAAAGGGGTGAACTGGTTATTTGACTGTCCTATAGCGGCTGACAGCACATTCCCAGCATACCAAGTATCGCCCAAAACCTTTGAGGACTCAGGCCCTGCCACAATACCTGTTTTCTCATCCAGTTCTATTCCTGTGGGAATACCCAAGCCGTAGTTATTCGCCCATTTAACAATATCTCCTATGCCAGTTTTAAGCCCCGTGTCATAAAAATAGTAGTTGCACGAGTGCCGCAGCGCGGCGGCAGTATTTACGCTTCCGTGGGATCTTGACGACCAGCAACGCGGGCGCGGGGATTTATAATAGCTGAAAACAGTTTTGTCATGTATAGCCGTCAAGGGCGAAACAACCCCTTTTTCCAAGGCTGCTGATGCCGTTACCATCTTGAAGGTTGAGCCGGGGGCGTACACCCCCCCTATGGAGCGGTTAAGCAATGGTTTAAGAGGATCCTTCAGTAAATCAGCGTAATCCTCCGAAAAGGTTTCGAGGTTATATGTGGGATAATTGGCAGCTGCTAAAATCTCGCTGGTGTTTACATCTAAGACAACTGCCGCCGCCGCCTCAGCCTCCCTGCCCTTTAGGGCTTTGGCAGTTTTTCTAAGCCGTGCTATGCCCTCCTCCAAAATCCGTTCCGCCTCTGCCTGCAAACGAATATCAAGTGTTAGATAAATATTTTTACCTGCCTGGGCATCAGAGGATGCTTTGCCTTGTATACGCCCATTGGCTCCTGTGGAAATTTCTTCACCTCCGGCTATACCCCTAAGCCAAGGCTCAAAAGCTTTTTCAGCACCATCAATGCCTACCGTTTCATCCGCGCTGTACCCGGCATCCCTATACGACTTTAAATCTTTTTCCTGTATCTTTCCAACCCGCCCAAGGAGATGGGCTGCAAACCTTGTGCGGTATTCTCTTGTCCCCTGTGCGGAAATTTCAATGCCACGCAATCGGTTTTCGGCAATACGTGCACTCATCTCAATAGGGATATCCTCTGCAAATACATAGGGATGAACATGGTAATACACTTGACCCTCCCTAGAATCGGCAAGTCCTGCCTGATAGCGCATCTCGACTTCATACAGCACTCCCGCCACCCGGCGCATTTTTTCTAGTGACCAGTCGTAGAGATAGGTCAGTTTTCCTGTTTTCTCATCTAATGCCGCCATTTTGTAATCTACAAACAGGGCGTCCATTAGCTCTTGGGGGGACAAATCAGACTCCCACCCCATTTTTTCAAGGTAATGGTCTAATTGGCCTTTTACTGTTTTATCTATTTTAGTGTATTTGAATGGAGGTTTGCCAGTAATGGGAAGGGTGTCGGCATATTTCAGGTTTTCTTCCAGGGCAAAATCAATAAGGGATTTGACAGTCTCAGCCGGAATGCCTCCGGAATGCAGATAGCTCCGGTTAATAGTCAAAATATAGCTCTGGCGGTTTGTAATAAGGGGATGGCCGTTGCGGTCAAGAATATCACCTCGTACTGCTGGGGTTGTTACCGTATGCGTGTATACCGGCTCCTTGGCTTTTACATAGGCGGGCATATCGTGCAAAAGCTGCAAGCCTGCAAGCCTTGCCGCAATGACAAAAGCAAAGGCTATTGTTATAACACCGAAAAGAAACAACCGTACCATGAGATTATTGCCTTCCATAAGCCAGACCTCCTTGGCCGCCTGGGGTTGGGCGAGTACGCTCGCCGCAAAATGCCATATTGTCCATTTCATAATAACGCCGTATTAGCTGTTCGGCAAAACAGACGATTTCATACAAAATACCCATTTTATTATATCACAGCTGTCAAAAGAAAACTATGAACAAACTGCAAACATTTTCGTTACACAATACAAGCGATAAGCCCTGAACCTATGTGATTTATCAAATTATAGAGCCACGGCGATACGGAGAAACAGTCTGCGGCGTGGGCACGGATGCCGGAAGCTCTATTTGATTGCCCGGATGTCGGTGGCGGCACAGGTCAGATAGGCTGAAATGAAGCGATCTATATCGCCGTCCATAACTGCGCTGATGTTACCGTATTCATGCCCGGTGCGGTGATCCTTTGCCAGCGTGTAGGGCATGAATACATAGGAGCGGATCTGGCTGCCCCATTCAATGGCACGCTGCACCCCTTTGATGCTGCTCATTTCATTCTCAAACTCCTGTTCGCGCAGCTTTAGCAATCTTGCCCTGAGCATACGCATGGCCACCTCCCTGTTTTGGTGCTGGCTGCGTTCATTCTGACAGGCTGTGACAATGCCGCTGGGAATATGGGTGATACGCACGGCACTTTCGGTTTTGTTGACGTGCTGTCCGCCGGCACCACCGGCCCGGTAGGTGTCAACCTTTAAATCCTCATCTCTTATTTCAATTTCTCCTCCCATATCCATGTCCGGCTCCACCTCAACGGCGGCAAATGAGGTGTGGCGTCGCCCACTCGAGTCAAATGGGGAAATCCTCACTAAACGGTGAACCCCATGCTCACTTCGTAAAAAACCATAGGCGTTTACGCCCTCTATTAGAATAGAGATATTTTTCAAGCCTGCCTCGTCACCATCCAAATAATCTAATGTTTTACAAACAAAGCCGTGCCTTTCAGCCCAGCGGGAATACATACGGAAAAGCATCTGCACCCAGTCCTGCGCTTCGGTTCCGCCCGCCCCTGAATGCAGGGAGAGTATGGCACTGGAGCTATCATACCTTCCTGAGAGAAGGGTTGATAGTCGTTCTGCCGCCATTTTTTCCTCTAACAATTTGTATCCCTGCTCAATCTCGGGCAGAAGTGAAGAATCGCTTTCCTCCAGTGCAATTTGGCAAAGTGTCTGTAAATCCTCCCAGTCGCCGTACAGCCGGTCGTATCGCACGACAACACTCCTTAGCTTTGACATCTGCTTTTGACCGGCACGTGAACGCTCAATATCGTTCCAGTAGCCCTCTTCAGCAGTTTCTTGTTCAATGGACTCTAATTCTCTTCGGGCATCGGCCAAGCCAAGACCTCTTTCAAGCTCCTTCATGCCCGGCTCCAGTGCCGACAGCCTCTGTTTATACTCTTCAAATTCAATCATTGCAATCCCTCCTGTGTATTGTTACCTGAATATGCACCAATTAAAGCTCCGGCAACCTCGATTACATCCCTGCCAGCTTGCAGCCGCAGCGACAAATACGGTTCCTTTCCCGCCGAAAACAAAATCCTGCCTTTGTATTCGGGCAAGGCACATAACGCAGCTATTTTGGCAAAATCAGGTATGGCTATTTTAAAAATCAAACGCTCACTTTTTTGTGAAATTTCTGAAATGCCCGCGCTGGCGGCCTGCGTCCTCAGGAGTGAAATTCGTGTAAGTGTATGAACGCTTTGCTCAGGAGCACCAAAACGGTCGATCAGCTCATCAATAAGCTCTAAAGCCTCGTCTTCGTCTGCTAAAGCAGCAATACGGCGGTAAAAATCCATGCGTACTCCGGCATGAGTTATATAATTTTCGTCAATATTAGCCTTGATCGGCAAATCAACTGTGCATTCAACCCGCGGCAATTGTGCATTGCCTTGCTCCTCTAAAACGGCTTCCTCTAAAAGCCGCAAATACATTTCATACCCAACGCTGATAATTTGACCTGACTGCTCGGGTCCTAAAATATTGCCGGCACCTCGTATTTCCAGATCACGCATAGCGATTTTTAGTCCTGAGCCGAACTCGGCAAAATCCCTTATTGCTGATAATCTTTTAGCGGAATCTTCCTTCAAAATTTTCCCCCTGCGATATGTCAGATAGGCACAGGCGCGGCGATTGCTCCGGCCTACACGCCCCCTGATTTGATGCAGCTGTGCCAGCCCCATTCTGTCGGCATCCTCTATGATCAGGGTGTTTACATTGGGGATATCCAGACCTGTTTCAATTATGGAGGTGCATACAAGCACCTGTACCTCCCCCTCCACTACCTGCCGCATGACCTCGGAAAGCTCCTGTTCCTTCATCTTTCCGTGTGCTACCGCTATATTAACCCCCTCGAGTGCCTGTGAAACACGCCAGGCGGCACCTTCAATACTCTCTATGCGGTTGTGCAAATAATATACTTGACCGCCTCTGGCTATTTCGCGGCGGATGGCATCAAATATCAAGCTCTGCTCATATTCCAAAACAAAGGTCTGCACAGGGTAGCGGTCCCTGGGGGCTTCCTCAATGATTGACAAATCTCGTATTCCAGACAGTGCCATATTCAAGGTGCGGGGAATAGGCGTGGCTGTGAGGGTCAGCACATCGACTTGGCGGGCTAATTCCTTAAGCCGCTCTTTATGAGTAACCCCGAAACGCTGTTCCTCATCTACCACTAGCAAGCCTAAATTTTTGAATTTTATATTTTTTTGCAGAAGCTTATGAGTGCCTATAACCAAATCAATCCTGCCCATTGCCAAATGCTTCTTAACAGCCGAAGCCTCAGCGGCGGTACAAAAACGAGACAAAACATCAAGATGTACAGGATAACCTGAAAAACGCCGCACCGCAGTTGTATAATGTTGCTGTGCCAAAACAGTTGTGGGAACAAGCACCGCCGCTTGCTTGCCGTTTAAAATACATTTCATAACCGCCCTGAAGGCTACCTCTGTTTTACCGAAGCCTACATCCCCGCAAAGCAGTCTGTCCATTGGTATCTGCTGTTCCATATCGCCTTTAATTTCGCGTATACACCGAAGCTGATCATCGGTTTCTTCATATTCAAAGGTCTCCTCGAATTCCTTTTGCCAGTTGTCGTCAGGCGCAAAGGCAAAGCCGGGCCTACGTTTGCGTTCCGCCTGCAACTGAATCAGGCCTTTTGCCAAATCCTTAGCCGCCGCTTTGGCGCGGATGCGGGCCTTAGTCCACTCTGCACCTCCCAATTTGTGCAGCCTTGTGACTGTTCCCTCGCCCTGGCCAATGTACTTGCTGACGAGATTTAACTGAGTAACCGGGACGTATAGGGAGTCGGAGCCGGCATAGTTAATTTTGATGTAATCCCTTTGCAGATTGTCCACAAACATAGAAACAATCCCAACAAAGCGGCCTATGCCCTGATGCTCATGAACCACTAAATCACCCGGCGATAAATCCGTGTATGATACGATATGTTTTTTTGACGGGTCCTGCTTGGGGGATTTACGCTTTTTAACAGGGGCGGATTGCTGACCCTCCGTTAAAATCGCCAATTTAATAGCAGGGTATTCCAGCCCGGAGGAGAGCGACCCGGTCATAACCGATACACTCCCCGGAGTTAGCTCTTGCATTTCCCCCAATACGGCGGGGATCCCGCGTTCGCGCAAAAGTCCCTGCAAATGCTCCTTGTGATGCTGACCGGGTACTAATACCGCCGCGGAATAGCCGCCGCCAATACAGTGAGCAATGTCGCCCGCCGCCGTATCTAAGCTGGTACGGAATCCCGGAAGCTGCTTGGCAGTAACTGAGGCAATAGAATGAGGGCGCAGAGGATAGGCCGAGGGAATGAACTGATCAAGCATAACGCACTCAAACTCTTCGAGTCTGCTCCACAGCTCGGCCTCCTCATAACAAAACCTTGCCCAATCCGGCAAAATCAAGCTTTGTTCAAGCAATCGCTCAATATCCTGCCCTATTTGCCAAAGAGTGTTTTGAACCCGTTCACTTAACCGCATCTGTTCGGTAAGAAATATAATAGTTTTTGAGTCAAGGAAATCTAGGGCTGAACTCATTTGAGGTGAAATAAGATGAATATATTTATCTATATCGGGCAACGAGCCTGTTTGCATAAGTCTTTCGGCATCCTGCTTTCTGCCTTCAAGCTTCCCTGCCAAACCCATCACCCCGCCGGGTGCGGCATGAGCTAAGGTTTCTGATGCGGGGAGTAACAAAACGCTTCCCAGACGGTCTAAGCGCAACTGAGTTGAAGGGTCAAAGCTGTGTATGCTGTCGATTTCATCGCCGAAAAATTCAACTCTTGCCGGATGCGGCAAGCCGGGAGGGAAAAAGTCCAGCAGGCCGCCGCGCCGGGCAAACTGCCCGGACCCTTCGACTATTTCACACTGCTTGTATCCCCCATGGATCAGTGCCGTTGTTAACTTAACAATGGAAAATTCCGAACGCTCTTTAAGCAAAAAAGAGTTTTTATCAAGCATTTGCCTTGATAATGTCCTTTGCATGAACGCATCAATTGACCCTGTAATAATTGGAGCGGCACCGGATAATGCGCGGTGTAAAATCGGCAGCCGGACGTGCTCCCATTCTCGTGATACAGTTTCCACCGGATAAAATGAAAATTCTCGTGCGGGCAGTATTGCGGCTTCCTCTTGGGCAAATGCTGCACAATCCCCGGCTAACCGGACAGCCCCGGCTTCATCAGGACACAGCACAACAACTCTGCGGCCTGTTTTACGCCGCACAGCCGCAATCAGATGAGCCTGATGAACCCCCGAAAGGCCGCCCAATGCCGCCGGGCATCCCCGGCCTTGCATACGCGACAGAATTTCACTGTATTCGGGCATAGACCAAAGCGCGTTACATAAAGTGTGCAAATGAAAAAACCCCTCTTGCTATTACCCATTCGCGCCTCGCGGCCGCTCGGATTAGTTCGCTACAATCTGTTTTCACCGCTTCTCCCCGCCCGGCGATGGCGGCGCATTTTTTGAGACAGCGCGGGAAGTAAATCTTACGGCATAGGTTCGGTTGGAATTTCCCTGCAATCTGCCTCTCGTCACCGATAAAGGCGGTTTCCCATTAAAGACTGCCCCGCCGTGTTACCAAAACGAATAGCGTAAAAAACCACTCCGGCGTTACCGAATTGCCACTAAGTCCGTACTTTAATCCTCGCCGCGCCCTTATAAAAAGACGGTCTAGGCGTTTTCCGCTTAACGGTATGCCCGGTCCTTAGCCTCTTTTGCAGAAACGGTTTAACGGCAAAGACCTGCATCCCCATGGCCATGGGGATGCTGCCTGAACCCATGTCTGCCGTTCCCACGCAAGGCAGGCTACTCTGCACACAGCACCAAGAGGCACCGCATTGCAGGTTTACACCCCGCGCCGTAGGGTCAGCCCCCACAGCCACGGGTCTCCACGGCAAGAGGGTCGGCAGGCACATGCCGTTGTGCCTCGCCCCCAAGCCTTACCCCCCCAGCACTCACCCCAAGCTGGGCGCAAGCAGCAAGCACAAGGGACTTCATCGATATGCCCTTCAACGGATTTTTAGGCCCGTCCTGGGAACCGGTCGTTCCGACTAGAATACCGCATCTCAAAATGCGCCGCCATCACCAGGCGGATAAGCTTATTATAGCATCATGCTCTGCACTTGTCAATTCAACCTGAAAAACCATCTGTGAACAACCGCATTGACTGCAAATACCCCCAGCACAGCCCCTCAGCGTATCAAACTTACCCCACCGTCTGCCTCGCCGTTGCCGCTTTTTTAGCTGTAGCTCTGTGCCATACTTGATCCCCGGCAGTCAGAGTTATGGTTTGCCCTCGTGGATACATCGTGCCGTTGACATATGTATAATCGG
>WRLU01000054.1 GCA_009777475.1 Oscillospiraceae bacterium
TTCTTTAACAGTTTTTGTGTTATATTTGTCAACAATCCACAGCTCACACTCCTTGTTCAAAAGCTTTTCAAGGTTGTTTTTGCCCTTGCTCGTACTGCTATTAAATGGGTATTTGTCATCCGTGGGCGGCATAAATTCATTTGTCTTTTTGTTGAATTTAATGACTTTCCACTTCTTGCCGCCATTTATGCTGTATGCCGCAGGGACAAATCCGCCAGGTAGTTCCAGAGATTCCTGGGTTAGGTTGATTTTGCCATTATCCGGGTGCGTGATAGAAGGAACAAATACCCGCCCGTCAGGTTCCGGCGTCGGCGGCTCCTCAGTAGGCTCCTCCGTAGGCTCCTCCGTCGGTTCTGCTGTCGGTTCCTCGGTAGGTTCTTCCGTCGGCTCCTCGGTAGGCGGTTCCTCAGTTACAACAACCACTTCGGCAAACCGTGCTTCCAGTTCCCGGTTGTTTGTTGCTGTAAAGCTGTAAGCTTCACTGGTGCTGATTCTTGCGCCGTCTTCATACCAACCGTCAAAAGTGTAGTCATCATCAGGCGTGGCGGTCAGGGTTACCGTCTCGTTTACGGCGTAGTTCCCCCCACCGGAGACCGTGCCGCCTTCGTTGGCTGTTGCGGTGATTGAAGCTGGAACGATTAGGGTGGCATGGGCTGAGGAGGCGGAGGATGTATTTGGAGCAACGCGGATGTAGATGGAATCACCGGGGACTAAGTTGGGAAATGCCCCATCCATCCATGCCCCGGGGGATGTTGCTGAATCAATCCAGGAGAGGCTGAGGAAATTGGGATTGCTTGAGAATGCGTAATAATAGCCCTCTTCAAGACCCCACACAACCGGTTTGCCCTCAAGCCAATCCAGCCATAATCCTTCCGGTTCAGCTTCTAATGCAGGGATGATAATGGTCTGCACAGCCGTTGGCATATCCCTGTAACGTATTTCCACTTTTGTCTCACGTTGGGTGCTAAGTTCGGTATACACATTCAGGACATCCACAGATAAACCGCTCATTTGCACCCAGGGTGTCCATGATTCTTTGTATACGCGAAGCTCCATAGTTGACTCTAAGTCAGTGATTGCGTGAACCAGGCTATCATATCCAACGTTTGGTGCGGATGCCTCAGGCACAACCAGCGTAATATGTGCCGAGGAATAGGCACCTGTTAAAGTGCGTATATAAATTACATCTCCTGGGTCGAAACCTGTCATGCCGAGTGCGGTTCCTTCAGGGGCGTTGCTGTAAAGCGTAATGCCAAAATCAGGGCCGCTTGAAATAATGTAATGCGTTCCCGGCACAAGACCATACAAAGCCGGAGTACCCGAATTCCAAGCAATATACAACCCATTTGGCGCGGATTCAATGGCAGGAATTGTGTAAGACCATGCCTGTGACTGTGGACTTCGGGTTCTCACCTCAATTTTAGTCTCCCGGGTAGTACTCAGCAAGGTATAAACATTCAACGCCGAAAACCCCGGCGAAATAGATGCCCAAGTACTCCAAAAAGTTGTATAAGAACGGTACTCCATCGTTGAATCTAATCCGGTTACCCAATGCTTCTCTGCATCGTAACCAACTGAAGTAGGTGCAGGAGGCAATGGTGCTGGTGGGATTATTTTACGGATGTTGAGGGTGTTGGCACTTGTGCTGTTGATGTTAGAGGGATTTCTAGTGGTTACCTGGAATAGGTGGGTTGTCAAATTGGGACTTATGTACTGGGCGATGTTGGCGATTGTGATGGTATAATTGTAATGTGTGAGTTTTGATATGGGGTCAATGCCGGAAACTCTGTCTGTGGTCATGGCGTTTGATGGGATGAGATTGCCGTCAACACGAACTTGGAAACCGTTGGTAGTGCCTGTTTTGACCCGGACTGTCAATCGACCATCAAAATAGTAATATTTAGATGTTATTGGATTTTGGATACCATAGCCTTCTCCAATCGGCTCACTGTCATCAAGGGTACTGTTAAATGTTGATATTTGCGTAAACTCTATATGTGCCCAACTGGAAACCACTGCCGCTTGTACAGGCAAGATATTACACCCAAAAACTAGTGCCAAAGTGAGAACAATTGCTACCATTTTATTTATAAACTTACTCATTGATATTTACCTCCTGTGTGTTATTTTGGGACAAAATGTTGCTAATTTTTGAAACAATCGCCTGAGCTTCGGGTTTAATTTTTAGTGAATCTACTAATTCCAAAAGCAAATCATCAAAAGACAAAGAAAAGAAGTAATTTTTTATGAAATCATCGAGGTTAAATCCTTTTCCTTGTGTCCGTTCTGAAAGTTCTCTTTCTTGGTCAAACTTAATACCATTTGCATTCAGAAGGGCTACGGCTTGCTTAGCAGTTATTAACCCTGCATCTTCAAGCTGACCTACCATAGCCCAAAAGAAATCAGGCTCGCCTTTGTAATGATTTACAATGGCGGCGAATAAAGCATCGCCTTCAAGAGAATCTTTGTTGTCGAATTTCTGTATTGTTCTGGAATAAGTAGCTGTGCCGAAGGAAACTGTACCAGCTTTGCTTTCTTGTACAATTCCCGGCTTAGGTTCAAGAGCCACCTCTTTCCCGGCGGCCTGTTCCGCCATCACCTTAGCAAATTCCGCACTAGTACCTGGGATTTTGGGTGTTTGCGTGCCGCCAACGCACGGCGTGGTTGTTGTTTTTGTTACGTTCATTGGGAATACCTCCATAAAATAAAATTCTAAAGTCCGGGGTCATTGGAATTATTATATCAAATATCCGGAAAAAAGCAAGGGGATTTTTGCAAAACCGCAAAAAAAAAGACCCTTTAGGGTGTGGATTCAATGGCGGGAATTGTGTAAGACCATGCCTGTGACTGTGGACTTCGGGTTCTCACCTCAATTTTAGTCTCCCTGGTAGTACTCAGCAAGGTATAAACATTCAACGCGGAGAACCCCGGTGAGATAGATGCCCAGCTGCTCCATGCCGTTGTGTGAAGACGATACTCCATTGCAGGGCTTACGCCTGTGATCATGTGGCTTGCGGAGCTGTAGTCTACTGTTGCAGGGGCAGGTGCTGGTGTTACAATGGGAGCGGGTTTACGGATATTCAAATTATTTGCACTTGTGAGGCTTATATTAGAGGGATTGCGGGTGATGATTTGTAGATAATGGGAAGCTTTGCTGGAATCAGCATACTTTGAAACATTGGGAATGAGTATGTCTGAAATCCAAAATGATTGCTTTGAAAGAGGGTCTATACCCGAAGTTCTGCTTATTTGCATATCCGCATTGGCGACAAGATTCCAGTCAAAATGCACTTGAAATCCTGTTGTCGTGCCAGTCTTGACCCGCAAAAGCAACCAACCATCAAAATTATGGATTGGTAATGTCTGTGGATTTTGTATCCCGATATAACCTTCGCCGATTACTTCGGGATTGCCCGGTGTTTCTACCTGTATAAACTCAATATGTGCCCAAGATGAAACGACCGCCGCCTGAACAGGGGAAATGTTGCTCCCGAAAATTATTGCTAATGTAAGGATAATTGCTACTATTTTATTTGTAAACTTACTCATTGATATTTCCTCCATAATTCATATTTTGCTCTGATATAATATTGCTGATTTTTGACATTATTTGCTGTGTTTCGGGTTGAGATTTGAGCGAGTCCATCAAGTCCGACAGCCAATCGCCGCGGGAAAGAGATAAATAATAATTTTTTATAAAGGCATCGAGGTCAAACTCTTTGCCTTGCAGTCCTTCCTGATGGATTCTTGCCATAGAAAACCTAGTCCAGTCGGCGTGTACAAGTTCATTCGATTCCTTTGCTGTTATTAGACCAGCATCGTAGAGCTGATCAACCATTACGCTAAAAAACTCAGGTCTGCCGCTGTAATGCTTTACAATGGCGGCGAACAACTCATCGCCTTCAAGGCCTTCTGTGTTTTCAAACATTGGCATTGACGTTGTGTAATTCGGACCATGGAAGGTAGCCATCCTCCTCTTAGTCTCACAAATGGGGTAATTTGGCTCCGGCTTAGGTTCAAGAGCCACCTCTTTCCCGGCGGCCTGTTCCGCCATCACCTTGGCAAAATCCGAGCTATTGCCTGGGGGTTTGGGTGTTTGCGTGCCGCCAACGCACGGCGTGGTGGTTGTTTTTGTTACGTTCATTGGGAAAACACTCCTTTAAATTTTCTTTACCTTTTTGCAAAAGGCAAGAATTAACACATCCACTAGACCGGATGCACTAATTCTCAGCGTTTGCAGGCAGGAGCCGCAGGAGGCGGGGTTACGTCTGCCGGGTCACTCCAGTTAATGGTATATGTCGCAGTGTATGAATGCCTCACGACACCCACCATATAGGAGGTACGAATCTCAAAAACCTCACCGTTAGTCTTGGAAAAGCGGTCAGCTGGGAAGGTTATGTATTTCCGCTGGGAGCGTATTGCCCGGTTGAAGTCCTCTGTGTGCTGGTCTGTCCCGCCGCCGATTCCGTAGACCCTGGTGTTGTTGATGTGGAAGGTCTCGGAAGCTGAAATATAACCCAAATTGCTACCGGTATGGCCATTGAATGTACCACGCCTCCACCAGCCAAACAGGATGAAATTAGAAGTTTTAGGTATGGTGACAGTTGTTGCTGTAGCATTATTCCCAGGTAGTATAGTTCGATACCTAATCGGGTGATAGTCATTGTCCATGCTAGGTCTCTCATCATATCCCACACCAGCGATGAACAATCCAGGTGATGAGGGTTCGGTATCCGTAAAGGCAGCTAAAACAGGAACAGAAACAAAACTAACCATCATCATTATGACCATTGTAATCGCAAATACACGTTTTTTCATTAGAATCTCTCCTTAATATTTAATGAATTTTTTTATTATTCGCTAATTATAAATGCTGGGGTGCCATGCTTTTCATAGATGTTCTTCAGCATTTCAAAAACCTTGTCTTGCCAATCCTGGCTGTAAAATGCTTCGCCTCCGAACCATGAAAGCAATTCGCTTAAAAACGAGGTTAATGTAAATGAGCCGTCCCTCACTGTGAAATTATCTGCCTCAAAAGCATCGTAAGATGCCTTCATGGATTCGTAATTTGCTGGTTTGTCAAGCATACTTTCATAAAGTTTTCTTGTTTCTGCACGAGCTGCTACTGGAAAGCTTGAAAATAAACGGGATTGAAAAGCCGCTCCATAGCTATATCTATCAAGGCGTAATGTCGCTAGTTCCTGTGCCATAAGTATACATTCTCTGAGTGTCATAGTTTCTGGGTATTGACCTCGCACCGCGGCACGGATTTCAGCCTCAGACATTCCGCTGTACCCTCTGGCTTCCATAAGGGCTTGTGAATCAAGACCAGTATCAACGCCTTTTTGAAGCAACATCCTATCAAAAAATAAGGTAACATCCATGTAAGGATTTCTTTCTTGGGCGAAAAAGAGGATATGCGGTTCTGAAAAATCCTTACCCAAATGCTCCACAAACACCGCCTCAATGCGGTTATAAATCTCACCTTTGCTAAGCCCTGCTGTGTTGATAGCGGAACACGCCTGAGAAACTTGGTAAAGAACGCCGTTCAGCTCATTCTCCGGGATGTCGTAGATACTCTTGACCTGACTGCCCGGGGTGACGTTGTTTGCAACAGCAGTCTGTGCGGCCTTTTGAGCTGCTAAGACTGCGGCAAAATCCGAGCTGTTGCCTGGGGGTTTGGGGGTTTGCGTGCCGCCAACGCACGGCGTGGTGGTTGTTTTTGTTACGTTCATTTGAAATTCCTCCATAAAATAAAATTTTGCCATTGGCATGGAATCATTATACTGGAGTTTTTGGTAAAAAGCAAGGCTTTTTTCAGGGGAAACCCCGAAAAAACCGCAAAAAAAGGAACCCGCCGGCTTGGCGGGTTCCTTTTTTTTAGTAATAAGCTTTAAGGTCAGGGCAAGTTATCGGGGCTTATAAAGGGCTTGGGTCAATTTTGCAGATGCCACAGCTCTTTCGCAGTTAACATGAATCATGTACGAGAGCTAACCCGCACAGAGGTGATTACTCTTTGCGGGAAAGCAATTCCTGTAAGCCGCACATATACAAGAGATGCGCAAAAAGCGATTATACGCCAAATACGCAGGGGGTGACCTTAAAGCCCGCTCCAATAGAACACCCCGCTGCTCGTCTTCCGGCGGAATCTAGCATCACACTTTGCCGAAAAGCCCCTGCCGGGCGTAGGTACATCTGTTTAATTCGATTTGCCCAGCGAAAAATCCGCCCGGGAATAAACGGTTTACCATATACAGGTCCTAAGTATTCTTGTCTGCCTCTCTCATGGGCTTTAGGTTGCCGATTTTTTCGGCGCGTCTCATTAGCTCGATGTCAACATCCTTCCAAGGAATATCCCGGACAGATAGCATGACCTGCAGATGATACAGCAAATCCGCAACCTCTTGCACCAGTTGCTGACAGGAGGGGTTTTTAGCGGCAATAATAACCTCCGCGCTTTCCTCGCCTACTTTTTTAAGGATTTTGTCAAGCCCCTTGTCAAGCAAATAGCAAGTATAAGACCCCTCCTGCGGCTGGCTCCTTCGGGTCTGTATGACGTTGTACAAAGTGTCCAGGGTATTCAATAGCCCACCTCCTATTTTCTAAAAAAACGAGTACCCACAATCACGGCGCGGCTGTGGCTTGCAGGTGTTGCCGGTCATTGTGCCTCTGCTTAAAGAAAAAGGCCAGATATAGTTATAGTAACTTAAGTTGCCAAGCCTTTTGGATTCCGGGGGATTTAAAAGTTAGAAATATGGGAACCCACCGCATCACACAGTGATTACACAGTGTGTCAGCTTGAGCCTTCGTGCTCGTTAGATGGTGCTTTTTTGCCGAATTTATTTTCTGTGCCGGACAGAAGCCTCTTAATGTTGGCTTTGTGCAGAAATATAATCAGAACCATTACGAATATGCACATAACCAAAAAAGGCAAATCACGGCGTAGAAGCAATGCGGTTACAGGCAGCGTAATTACCGCAGCAATCGAGCCTAAGGATATGTAGCGCTTCCAGAATACTAATGCGAAGAAAAAGGCTAGTGCAATACAGGCAGTTTTCCAGTCGAGCATTAGCATAACCATACAGGCGGTGATTACACCCTTGCCGCCCCTGAAGCCGAACCAAACCGGAAATACATGACCAAGAATAACGGCAATGCCAGCGGCAATGCCTCCTGCATATCTTTCCCCGACCCCCATTGTCAGGGCAGTGTGCATCACGGCATAGTGTCCTGACAATGCCCTGCCCAGCAAAACGGCAAGGGCACCCTTACCCATATCCCATGCCGATACTAAAAACGTCCACTTTTTCCCGTGAACCCTCAGTACATTAGTCGCCCCGGCGTTGCCGCTACCGTGCTTGCGTATGTCGTCCTTAAAGAATACTTTTGACAGCAAGATAGAGCCGTTCAGACTGCCAATCAGATATCCCATAATTATTATAGCAGGAAGCCACATCCACTCACCCATGCCTATCGCCCCTTTCGCGTACGGTCATCTTAATCGGCACTTGGTCAAATCCAAACGCCTGCCGTATTTGGTTCTCTAAATAGCGTCGATAAGAAAAATGAAAGAGCTCAATGTTGTTGCAAAATGTCACAAAATGTGGCGGCGCGATGCCTGCTTGGGTGGCATAAAACACCTTGAGCCGGCGTCCACGGTCGCTCGGTGGCTGTACCCGGGATACTGCCTGGGCGAGAACCTCATTAAGCTGACCAGTAGAGGCTCGTTTCCGGCTCTGCTCGTATATTTGTACCATCAATGGAAAAAGTCGTTCTACTCTTTGTCCGGTTTTTGCCGAAATAAATAAAACCGGGGCATATGACATATATGCCAGACTACTACGCAGCTCTTTTGTGGCGGTCTGCATGGTGAATCCGTCCTTTTCCACCGCATCCCACTTATTCATAACCAATATGCTTGGCTTGCCTGCTTCATGCGCTATGCCGGAGATTTTTGTATCCTGCTCGGTTACGCCCGCTTCAGCATCCAAGATTATAAGGCAAACGTCCGATCGCTCTATAGCGGCTTGCGCTCGCAGGACACTGTATTTTTCAATGCTTTCGGAAACCCTTGATTTGCGCCTTATCCCGGCTGTGTCTGTGAGGATGAAATTTCCATGATCATTGAAAAGGCGGCTGTCCACCGAATCACGAGTGGTTCCCGCAATCTCGCTTACAATAGTACGTTCATAGCCAAGCATTTTGTTGAACAAGGAAGATTTTCCCGCGTTGGGTTTTCCGGCAATAGCAATCCGTATGAAGCCCTCGTTATTTTCCTCTGCATCCGGCTCATTGGGCATCAATTCAAGGCAAGCATCCAGCAGGTCTCCGGTGCCGTGGCCGTGAAGGGCGGAAATGGGAAATGGTTCGCCTAAACCCAAGTTGTAAAATTCATATAATTCTGAAGGTGCCTGACCTACACTGTCAATTTTATTAACTGCTAAAACCAGCGGTTTTTTAGAACGCAGCAACATGGAGGCTACATCCTGATCCGTAGCCGTCATACCTGTGCGTATATCGGCAACAAGCACGATTACATCGGCTAAGTCAACAGCAATGAGAGCCTGTTGGCGCATAAATAAAAGCATATCGTCCCCAGTGTGGGGTTCAATGCCTCCGGTATCAATGAGCGTAATCTCCTTGCCTCTCCAATGACATGAGGCATACAGCCTGTCGCGCGTAACCCCTGGGGTGTCCTCCACGATAGAGAGACGCTTTCCTGCTAACTTGTTGAAAAGCAAGCTTTTGCCTACATTTGGGCGGCCTACAACGGCAATTGTCGGCACGGCTTCACCTCCGTGAAAAATCTGCCCGAAAAGTAATTAGGGAGTATCAAAGCTGCGCCGGCATAATGCAGGCGCAGCTTTGCTGTTTAGCCTAATCTGTCACAAACGGCAACAGCGCGATATGACGGGCACGCTTAACAGCCAATGTGAGATCACGCTGATGGGCGGCACAGGCACCGGTCATACGGCGGGGGAGTATTTTACTGCGCTCTGAAAGGAATCGGCGTAATTTGCCTGCATCTTTGTAGTCAATATGATCTACTCTGTCAACGCAAAAGGTACACACTTTACGGCGTTTGCGGTTTTTAGGACCTCTTTCGGTAGCCATTTAAGCTTCCTCCTTAAATAATTAAAATGGTAACTCGCCGTCGTCATCGTCTAAAACGGCAAATGTAGATGGGGCATCCACATCAAATGGTGGTGCAGATTGATCCGCGCCGGAATTTTGAGCGGACGGATGGGCAATGCCCCCTTGAGGGGAATCGGATTTACGCTCAGCGAAGTACACGTTATCAGCCACAACTTCAATGCTTACCCGCTTCTGACCATGCTTGTCCTCCCAATTGCGGGACTGTAACCGTCCATCAATTGCCACAAGCTGACCCTTACGGAAATACTTGTGGACAAATTCAGCTCGTTCACGCCAAACGACTATGTCTATGAAATCGGTCTGCTTTTCCTCTCCTTGCTTTGTAAACCTACGGTCTACAGCCAAAGAAAAGGAAGCGACCGATGCCCCCGATGGGATGGTGCGAAGCTCAGGGTCGCGGGTCAGGCGGCCCATCAATGAGATTCTGTTAAGCATACTGTTCCTCCTACTCTTTTGCTGAAGGCACGGAAATCTCATCCTTGCAAACGATGAGCGAACGCATGATGCCGTCCGTGATTTTGTACACACGGTCCAGCTCGGCGGGGAATGTGGGTGCCGACTCAAAGTTAACCAGGACATAGTAGCCCTCGTTAAAGTCGTTAATCGGGTAAGCCAGCCGTTTTTTGCCCCATTCATCGATTTCACCCAAGGCTCCGTTTTCGCCGATTAGCCCGGTGAATTTGTCGCGAAGGGCACTGACATGCTCCTCCGGAAGGGAAGGATTGATGATGAAGACTGTCTCATACCTTGCTATATTTTTTGCCAAAATTAACACCTCCTTTTGGACATATGACCCGCCCAGCCAAGGCGGATAAGGAAGCAAACCTGTGTTTTCACAAGTGCGCTGGGTTATTATACAACACCTGAAATGGAAATGCAACAAAAAGTTTTTTGCAGGCCCTCCGGCCTTTTTAAGTTCCGCCCTCGGATTCGATAGAATGTCATAACGGAATTTTTCAAGCCCTTTTGGTTTGCCTCCGAGCTTTCCAAACCGCCACAGATAGGACACGTCTTTTCATCGAGT
>WRLU01000055.1 GCA_009777475.1 Oscillospiraceae bacterium
CACCTTTCTGCGTCCCCCTGTATGTTTTTTCACACAGTTTAACACACTTTCTTTCTTGATCCCCCGGGATCGTTAGGTGCTACACTTTTATATTCGTTTTTGCTACATTTCAATTATACAAAACACATTCTTAAATGTCTCTCCGGAAAAATTCAACTGGTGGATGTCCGTAATGGATGATATGTATGAAGCCATGCTTGATCTTGTGGGAAGCCACCCTAGCGGAAGCGGTAAAATAAGCTTCAGAGATATGGCACTGTGTTCATTCAGTACCGGTGCCACCCAACACGCTCATATAGATGCTAGACGTATATGTTGGCGTACACCTACATCGGTACTCCGAACTATCCAAGGTTCTACGGAAACTAACTGGCAGCTTCAAAGTACCCCGCATGAAATTGGGCATTTATTCCACAATTATCATACATGGGTGTATGAACAAGAAGAATGGGCTGGTGGGTTGGCGTTTTTGGCAGGACATAAAATCGGTCAAAAATTCCAAGGGTTTAACCTTATGGATAACCTTGCCGATTGGCAAAAATTCTACGATGAGGCCGGTTATGGTGATGAATACACGTTCGAGGACGATTTCCCTAAGTTCGTAACCGCTCTGTTTCGGAACGACCCCCAAGATCTTTCCAAATGGGACAACGACAGCTTTGAACGTGGGTGGGGTGTACTCCAACAAGTATTCCGCAGTTACTCAGGGACATTATCAGGTGCCCCTAACCGAGACCGTACGCCCTTTGATACAAACAAGTACAATAAACTGTTGGTCGAATTTGTGGAAAAAATCGCAAAACATCTGGGCATGAGTGCAGATGCGTATGTGGACACATACTGCCCTAAAATCGCCAAAATCAGGTGGGCGGAGATAAACGGCAGACCCATCAGCTCCGGCAACTACACCGTACCCGCCATCGAAGAGGGCGACACGCACTTCATTGACCTGGAAAACGAAACCCTCACCGTACCTGGCGGCTTTACCATCGGCGCATACAGCCTGAACGGTGTCAAGTGGAAGGTCATCAAGGAGGAAAACCGGGCGCAAACCCACGAGAAAAACCCATTCAACCACAACGGCAAAAAAGGCAAAAACAATTTTTCCAAGATACTCAACAAAGGCTCGACGCTGCATCTTGCCGAGAGGTACGACAAAAGCACCAAGCAGGCCACAGGCAAGGTTGTCAAGTTCCCCGCTATTGACAAGCGGCCTAAAAAGAATCCTGAAAAGCTAGGCCCGCTTTACAACACCGACAATAATACCTGGAGCCTGAGAGTCAAAAAAGGCGGCGCGGCACCGCAAGCAGTCTATGAATGGGCAAACACCACCGACAAAAAGACTCCCAGCAGTATGTGGTCAACTCTGAGCGGCAGTTTACCCACGCCAAGCGGCAAGGACAAGGTTACCTACCTCTTCCGCACCCCGCCAAAGGCTGACCACGCCGCCAAATCGTATGTCCCGGTCAGCAAGGTGCTTAAGGTTACGGCGAAGGCCCCGAAGGTTCCTAAGTAGGGGGTTCTGCGGACAGCCGTCCTGGCCCCTATCCCGCAGGGTATGGGCCAGGGTAAGCGGCAGGGGTAATACCCCGGGCATATCCCGGCGCGTTATGCATCGGTTTTCATATGCCTCCAGGCTCCAATAATTCTAAAAAGCCTCGCTCATCCAGTACCTTAATACCGAGTGCAAGTGCTTTTTCAAGCTTTGACCCAGCACTCTCCCCGGCTATTACAAAGTCTGTTTTTTTAGAAACACTTCCGGCTGTTTTGCCGCCCTGCTCAAGCACCAGCCTTTCCGCCTCATCCCTGCTTAAATTAGGCAGCGTTCCAGTCATAACAAATGTTTTTCCTTGAAGCGTCCCGGATGTATCCCTTTTTTCCTCAGCGAGGCTTACCCCTGCTTCAAGGAGCCTGCCTATCAGCGTTCTTGCCTGCTCTGTTTCTAAATAATCCAGCAAGCTTCGTGCAATAACCGAGCCTATATCGCCAATTTCGGTGAGTGCTTCCTCCCCGGCATCAAAAAGTGCCTCAATTGAGCCAAAACGCCGTGCTATCACCTGGGCGGCTTTTTGCCCGACATTCCGTATTCCCAAGCCGAATAAAGCCCTGGCAAGCCCTCTGTTTTTAGATTGCTCTATTGCCCCAAGCAAATTAGAAACCGACCTTTCCCCAAAGCCCTGCAATCCCGCAATATCCTCATTTTTTAAGGTATATATATCAGGCAGAGTTTTTACAAGCCCTTTTTCAATCAGGGTCTCGCAGACTGCCTTGCCCAGGCCTTCAATATCCATTGCCCCGCGGGAGGCAAAATGAATCAGCCTCCTGATAATTTGCGCCGGACAATCCGGAGAAACACACCGAACTGCTGCCTCCTGAGGTTCCTGGAAAACAGGCTCCCGGCAAACCGGACAGCTTTGCGGAAATATATACGGTGTACTGTCTGCGGGACGTTTGCCGGGTATTACCGATATTATCTCGGGGATAATGTCTCCTGCTTTTTGTACTAAAACGCTGTCACCGATTCTTATGTCCTTTTTTTCAATATTGTCCCGGTTATGCAGGGTGGCGTACTGCACAACCGAACCAGCCAGACGAACAGGCTCTAAGCAGGCCTTTGGTGTAAGCACCCCGGTACGCCCTACCTGTATGACGATTTCCTTCACGCGGGTTTCTGCGCGTTCCGGAGGGTATTTATAGGCAACTGCCCATCGCGGCGCACGGCTAGTATTACCTAATTTTTCCCGCAGAGCCAGACTGTCAAGCTTAATAACAGCACCATCCATGTCAAAGGGGGAGCCTTGGCGGCCTTCGCCTAACCTGCCGATTTCTTTTTCAATAGCTTCTACGTCCAGGCAGAGGGCATGCTTAACAGCCGAAAAACCCCAATCTGAGAGCATATCAAGTGTTTGGGAATGAGTCTCAGGGAACCATTTGTCAGGCATGGCTTGAATATTAAATACCATGCAAGAAAGCGACCTTTCGGCTGTGCTTGAAGAGTCTAGCTGCCTCAGTGATCCGGCGGCGGCGTTGCGTGGGTTGGCAAATAGGGGTAAGCTCTCCGCTTCACGCTTTTCGTTGAGTGCGGCAAAGCTGCCCTTGGGCATATAAACCTCAGCCCTGACAATCAAAAAGGGCGGGGCGTTTTTGATTGTTTCCGGTATATCTTCAATTACCCGGGCGTTATGGGTCACGTCCTCCCCCATATTTCCGTCTCCGCGGGTTGCCGCCTGAGCAAAAACACCGTTTTGATAGCGCAGGGCAACTGAGAGACCATCTACCTTAGGCTCAACACAGTACACCGGGGCAGAGATAGCTTGGCGGATCCGGCTATCAAAGGCTCTAAGCTCATCAAAATCGAAAACATCCTGCAAGCTCAGCATTGGGGAGTGGTGTTCCACCGGGGAAAATGCGGCAGTGCCGCCAACCCTCGCAGTAGGGGAATCGGGCGAGGCGTATTCAGGGTGTTTTTTCTCGTATTCACGCAATTGGTGCATAGCAATATCATATTCCGCATCAGTTATTACCGGGGAATCCATAACATAATAGGCGTGATTAGCCTTTTCTAAAAGCTCACTCAGCCGGGCGATTTCCTGAGCGGCGTTTTTTTTATCATCCATTATTATCCCTCTCTAGGTCAATACTTTCAATTAATTGCTTTACACAGCTGAATATGTGGTCAACGGGTGCAAGCAGATGCTCTAATTTTTTAGCCTGACCGGAGATCCCGGCGGCATAGGTATGACAGATGACCTTTTTCCCAATTGGTGCTAGTGCGAATAGGTTTGCCCAAAATAAGCTTACGGTCTCATCAAACAGGCAAATCCCAATGTCAAACACCTCATCGCCAAAGCAACGCCGCCATTCGCGCTCAAACGAGATCGCAACGGCCTCCGTTTCCCGAGGCGTTAGACGGTTGGTTCTAAGCTTGGTGTGTATATAGCTTTCCTCTTTTGTGCGTACTAACGCACTGCTGTCACGGATTACTGTTCGTATGCCGAGTGATTGCAGCCATGAACTCTTTTCCGCTGCCCGGTCCGGCTCAGAGAATGATAAAATAGTGCAAAGTTCATATTCCCCAGAATTAAACAGCGGAGCAAGCTCTTTGGCAAAATAAAACGCCTTCCCAGCCGCCCCATTAGTATACAGCAAGACCTTTGTTTTTCCCGAATCCATTTTTTCTTGGGCAGCAGCATTGCCGGAGCTATCAATAAATATCTGCCCGGTACGCTTTACAAAGGCAGGCGGCAGAGTGTGGCTTTTTTCGATATACTTGGCCGTGGCAAGTTTTTTGTAATATTCTGCATTCTCCGTTTCTTCATACTGGCGCAGGGTTAAGGTGTCGTCAATCGGAAGCTCGTTGATAAACCTGGCATATTTAACATGGAGAGGGTTTAGCTTATTAAAATTTTTCAAGCTTCTCAGTTTGAGTGATGCCGATTCGGGTTCAGGCGCGGGAGTAAGCGGAGAGGGCGTGGGCTCAGGGCTTGCTGGGAAAAACCTTCTAACTCCGCGCCACAGCTCGGTTTTTTTGTAAAAAGGAGTTTTGAGGACTCTAATCTTTTGAGATTGCTCCATAATAATTTGGTTTTTTTCCTCTATAGTTTGTTTTAGTTTTTTCCTCTTTTCTTTTTGAACTGAAAATTTGATCCGATCATCCCCAAGCTCCTGGAGTAAGCAGTTTTCTTTTTTGCGGTAAATAGCCTCTTTTTTTTTGTATAGAGCGTTTTTTTCTTCATTATACAGCCTCTGTATTTTTGTAAAAAACACAGAATTAGCAGTAAAATCTGGGTTCTGCGGATTTACAAAGGTCATGTCCTCCATAATGCAGCTCCCATCGCCGAAATTACAGGTAAATAGACCGGAAGCATATATTTTTACATTATCGCCTATGGTTATGCACCTGTCTGTATTTGCACGTTCAGCATCATTGCATACAACAGACTCAACAGCTTGGTAAGAGTGAGCAAGCCGGTGCTTTTGCAAAATAGCCGAATTAAACACATCCTGCGACACCTGATCCTGCCCGGCGGACAATATACTGTTCATCAGCCCTTTTATTATTTCACATCCAGCAACAGAGGCATACACCCCGGTTTGAATATTTTTGTCGCTTGCAAAGGCAAAAAAAGCTTTCCCGCAACAGAGCATCGGGGCTAAAAAATCCTGCCCCATCATCTGCTTACCAAGGGCAATACCGCCATTTTCATACAATCTTTTGAGTTTGAAATAATGCCCGACCTGGTCAAATCGACCACGATCATATAAATCTGAAACAGCCGAATTATTTTTAATATCACAGTTTCCCTCGCTTAGGCAGATAATTTCACCATCGGCGTAAATCATAGCCTCCGACCAAGAGTCAATGCATGACTGCTCCTGCCCGGTTAGGGAGTTACGCCCAAAGCAATCGTAATACAGCACCTTAGGAATAGGCTCTTCCGCACGGATAAAGCCCAAAAGCCTATGGTACATATCAGGGTAATCATATAGGTATTTGCTTTGCAGCAATGTGTCCTTATGCCTGATAATTGTTCGGGCAAAATGGTCTGCAAAGCCTTTGTATATACGTATATACATCAAAATTTTTCTTATCACATAAAAGCTTACCGCATCTTTTTCCGGCGAATCGCATGTCCTGAGGATTTCCTCAAGGGCAGCTACCCTGTCAAGCGTTTTTATATTCTGCTTACTCATGGTGGTTGAGCCTTCACGCCTTGACCAGTGGTAATAGGCTCTAGGGATATAGCAAAGCCGCTCTGTTTTTGACATAACAACGGAAAGCCAGACGATATCCTGGCATGTCCACAAGCCAGGGAACAAATGCTCATCTATCAGTGTTTTTTCCCAAAGGACATTCCAGCAAACACCAGCTCTGTTTTCAAGTAAAAAATCCCTTCCATGGTATACATTATTTTCCTCAAACGGATAAATGCCCCTTAGCAAGTAACCGCCTAATGGGTCGTCAAGTATATAATTTTTAAATTGGCAGACCGCCGCCTGGCAATTATTACGAGTGATATTTTCGTATAAATCCCTGAACATATCGCATTCGACATAATCATCACTGTCAACAAAGCCGATATATTTTGCCGAGGCGTGAACCATGCCGAAATTCCGCGCCTGCCCCACTCCTTCATTGGGCTTGGTAAAAGCTTTGATTTTATCCGGATACATGGCAGCAAAATCATCTATAATTTTTTGGGAGTTATCGGGCGAGGAGTCGTTGACAACAAGAATCTCAATTTCTTCGAGGGTTTGATTCACCAGACTGCCTAAACACCTTGCTAAATATTTTTCCACATTATACACCGGAACAATCACAGAAACTAAAGGCATACAAATATATCCTCCGCAATACAGTTTAGTCTGAGTCCGGTTAACCATAACACGGTTTCTGTAATCTGTCAAGAGCGGGGGGGATGTTTAAAAATGGGGAAACCCAAATGACAAAAGCGATTGCATTTTACCGTCCGTTGGGGTATAATAATGCCAATTCACGCTGAAGACAGGGTAATTTGAGCATATGGGCAACGCTGTTGAAAATACAATGCTTAAAAATTCTGTGGTGGTTTATCATAGATCTGCTTCAATTGGTCGTAAAAAGATAGACAAAGGATAAGCCGGCATCGGTTAGTGACGGAGGGTTGTAATGCTGTATGCTTTTTTTGAACTTAGTGCGTTCGACAAGACTTTGTATGACCATTGTATGGATAGGCTCCCGAATTTCCGGAAAGCTGCCATTCGCAGATTTAGTTTAGAAAAAGACAAAATCCGCTCGCTTTGTGCCTATTTGCTACTCTGCGGGTGTACCGGGCGGGTATGGGAGGAGTTTTCGTATAACGAAAACGGAAAGCCTTTTTTACCAAGCCGAGAATTTCAATTTAGCCTGACACATAGCAGTGGCTGTGTGGGATTGGCTCTTTCAGAGCAAGACATAGGCATAGATGCAGAAACCGCTCGCAAATACCATCCTGGAGTGCCGCACCGGATGTTCAGCACTTTTGAACAGGAGCAAATCACATCTTGCACAAACCCTCAGGAAATGTTTTTTACACTTTGGACACTAAAAGAAAGCTATGTAAAAGCAATCGGCAGAGGATTAACCTTTCCACTGCGGGAAATAGAGTTTACTGTTAATGAAAATGGTATTGCCTGCTCCGATGATCGTTTTTTTTGTTTTTCAGAGCGGCACGGCAATGAATTTATAAGTGCCTGTTCGCTGCTCCGGCACGGCGGGATGCTTAAATCAGTTAATTTGTCCGAGCTCATCAGCATGTGGGAAAAAGCTAGCTGATAGTGTGTTCGCAATAGGCACAAAGCCCGCTGTCTGAGTCCGGCGGGAGAAAACGCTCGTGCGCGGTAATGCATTCCGGATTTACACAGACCCTGGGATTTTCACATCCTATATATGCAGGGTCAATTTTAGGCATTTTAGCGGTCATAAGCAACAGTGCCATACGTATCCACATACCGAATTCAGCCTGCTTGAAATACACCGCCCGGGGGTCGTTGTCCACCTCGTAGGAAATTTCATCCATTCTAGGCAGCGGATGGAGAATCAGCATATGAGGTTTAGCCCGGGACAATTTTTCTTTTGTCAGAATATATACACCTTTGAGGCCTTCGTACTCCGCCGGATCCGCAAAACGTTCCTTTTGCACCCTGGTCATATACAAAACATCCAAATCACCGATAACCGAATCCATGTCGGTTTCTTGCATCATTGACAAGCCTTTCCCTTCCAGCTCTTTTTCCAGTTGTTCGGATATTCTTAGTTCGGCAGGGCTTATGAGAAATACTTTAACATTATCGTAGCGAGCCAGGGTACGCAGCAGGCTATGAACCGTTCTTCCATATTTTAAGTCGCCGCACAAGCCTATTGTCAAATCGTCAATGCCCCCCCGGAGCTTTTTCAGCGTTGTAATGTCGGTCAGGGTCTGAGTAGGGTGACAGTGGGCCCCATCACCCGCGTTGATTACCGGACAGGAGGAAAACAGGGAAATCGCCCGCGCCGCTCCCGGTATGTGATGTCGGCAAACCACTGTATCTGCATAGGAGGATACCATAACAGCGGTATCCCTCAGGCTTTCGCCCTTGGCAATGCTAGTGCTTCCCGGCTCGGAAAACCCGAACACTCCGCCGCCCAGACGAAGCATTGCGGCCTCAAATGAAAACCTGGTGCGGGTAGAAGGTTCATAAAAAAGAGAGACCATAGTCCGCCCCAGAAGGGCGTCCCTATAGTCTCTTGGCCGGGATGATATCTCAATGAAGCTTTGGTAAAGGGAGTCAAATTCCTGCCGTGTAATATCGGTAGATTCAATTAAGTGCCGCATTAAAAATTAACCATTCCCTTTCATATGTACTTAGAACCTCTTTCCTGCTGACAACAGCCATTCCATGGCGCGTTCACCCATTAACTCCGGGTGCCATTGAACAGCACGAACAGGCTTAGACGAATGACAAATGGCCTCTGTCACACCGTCAGGACTCTTTGCCGCAGCAACTAACCCATTGCCCAAGCGTCTCACCGCCTGATGGTGATAGCTATTGACATGTTCTCTTTGTCCGTTGAACCAGACTGCATCGTGCCACAAAGCATCGCTGCCCTGCCCACAGTGGTATTTCCCGCACTGGGAAGGCAGATCCTGCCATATGTCCCCGCCCAAGGCAATGTTGATTACTTGAATACCCCGGCATATGCCCAGTATAGGCTTACCTTGCCCGAAAAAACGATAAAATGTGTCAAGCTCAAAACCGTCACGGGGAACATCAAGGGCTTCGCTGCCATTCTCTAAAAGCCCTCTGCCAAAACGCCCAGGGTGAATATCCCCGCCGCCGGGAAGCAACAGCGCGTCAAAACGGCTGCAGCCGGGCAATCCCTGACCGGGATAGAAAACCTCTGCTGTGTGTCCGTAACGTGCCAGTGCCGACTGGTAAGTTTCCTTAAGCGGATTGAGTGTTCCGCCTGTTAATAAAAAATGCACGCCAAAAAATCCCTTGCCTGCTTATATAGGGCTTTTGTGTTTTTTAAACTCCTAGCACATTCAAGATGGCCTCTTTGGTATGCACACCGGAAAGGCGGGTTATTTCCTCTCCCTTATCAAAAAAAAGCAAGGCTGGTATACTCATCACGCCATATTCCGCGGCAACCGGTCCGGCTGTTTCTATGTCCGCCTTGCATACCTTAACCGAGCCCGCTGTCTCCTCGGCGATTTGATCTATAACAGGAGCCAGCATACGGCAGGGGGCACACCATGCCGCCCAAAAATCCACCAGCACCTTGGTCTGACACTCTAAAACCTCAGCTTCAAAATTTTCAGCTGTAATATTCACAGCCTTTCCCTGGGGCATAATACCACATCCTATTTGTACTAATTTGGAACACTCTGCTACCATCCACGCTTATTGTACAGCATAGTGTGTACGCTGTCAATGAAATTATGCTTCATTTTTAAATTTTTAAATGTATAACAACCCCCCCCGCCTAACCAGGCGCGGGGGGGGCTTCCTTCTTGCCCATCACTTTACAAAGCCGCAGTCTTTACACTTGCCTTTTTTGTCGAACCTGTGCTTTTTGCGCACAGACTGCTCATAATTACAGCCTTTACATTTCTTTATCTCATTGTGTTCATTTGCATTAGC
>WRLU01000056.1 GCA_009777475.1 Oscillospiraceae bacterium
AATCCCGCTAACACGCCATTCAGCAGGCTTATTCCCATCTCCCAAAATCCGCTCACTCGCAACCACCCTGAATTCACCCTCAGGCTTTATATCCTGCGCTAATAATGCTTGTAATCTACTCATAATTACCATACCTCAATTTCTTTTTCAATTTCAAGTTCTCCAAAAATAGTAACAACCCTGAACGAACAAAAAGCAACACCTTTTTCAACTTCAAAATCAAAGTCGTCAACATCCGTAATCCTGCTATCTTCCATAAGTGCCTCGGTAACTCTGCGTTCAATTTCCGGCAATGCTAAATCCGGATCTAATCCTATTAAATCCCGCAGCTCCGCACCGTAATCCCATGAATAAATCAAATGCTCAAATCTTTCGGTGCTAAGAATGCAAAAAACAGCCTGCCGCACCGCATCTAAGTCATCAATAAGCCCCCCTATTTCCTCCCCTTCAAAATCAATGTAAAACGTTTTAGAAGGTGCCTCATCAAGAGAAAGCTCATCTTCTGAAAAAATATTATCCTGAGGAATCATACTCCCGCCCCTTTCGTAATTTTGTCTGTTATAAGAAATCTTTGTCCGCCCTGCATCCGCAGTAAAAGAACACCGTCGCCGGTGTTCAGTTCATTTTCACTCAACATTTTTTTCACATTCCCCGGTAAAATCAGCTGTTTTTCCCCCAATAAGAGCTTTTGCTCCACACGAATTTTCAACGGTTCCTTTTCCGCAATCCTGCCGAACATCATCTCGCAAGGCACAGCATCCGCCGCCGCAGCCATAGCCCCTTGCTTAATCCCTTTTAATAATCCAGTTATAAAAAATCACCTCTCAATAAAAAAACAGAGAGGGCTCTCTGCCCTCTCTGTCTCTCTTAACTAACGTTATTTGTTCCTCTTAAATCCATCCAACTCATCAAAGGGCTCAAGAATGTCAAAGTCTTCAAATGTCCCTGAGATTTCCTCATCAAGATACTCTGCTTTGGCATCAAACTTAGCCAGCATCCCGCCATCAATGTTACAGCCCTTAAGTACAACACGCTGACATTTCATGCTCCCATTTTTACTGTCCGCATCATCGTCAAGCACCTGCGGGTCTTGATTAACAATATGAATTTCAAAGTAAGTATCCTGCCCGGTTTTTTTGTAGCCTTCAAGCATTCTCCTAAATACCGACTGATTATAGTGTGCTGTCCCCTTAAAGCTTCCCTTCCAGCCGACAGATTTGTGACCCTTGCCTGTTTTTCCTAAAATAGGCACTTCAGTTTTCTCTTTTTCAATACTTGCCTCAAAATCAATCATCTGCATAAAGTTATACGAATCATTGCCGATCTCAACATAACATTGAGCCAAGCTTCCGGCTATCGAATCAGCCGCATTCATAATTACGTTTTCCATATTTATCATTCCTCTCTTTTATAATAATATTATCACTCTACCACAACAGTCATATATAACTGCGTCATAGCGCATACCGGGGTAACCCGGTCGGTAACTACCACCGATTTCTTATTATCGCCTTGATTTACAGCCACATCATCGGTGCTGAAGTCCTCAATAGCGCGTAACGTCTGCAATTGCTTATGATGGGACGTAATATCACTCCACAGGCTTGTTCTTCCGGCGGCATCGTTAGGCATTTTACCTAAATATTTTTCATTAAACAATACTGCTATGTCATTGCCTATTTGGTCAAGCACACGCACAGCCTGATTATCAGAAAAGTCCTCATTTTTCTCCGCATTCCAGCTTTTCAGAGTGTTAATATCCTGTAATATCCTCACAGTATCGCCCACCCGGTGTAGCACAAATTTTCCGTTTTTAAGTGCATCCTCAAGGGTTGCCTGCGTTAAATCAGCGGCAACAGACATTTCACCGTTATATGTGTTTCCGGTCAATGTGCTGTTTATAGGACAACCTGACTGCAACCCGGTAACCCAGTACACAAGACCGGCCCTATCCTCGGAATTACTTGCACCATCACCAGAGATACACTCATTTTCCAGAGAAATAATTCCCTCATGATCAGCCTGAGGATAACGAAAGAGAACAGTTTGAAATTTAACACCCACCGTATCCCTCATCCTCTTTGTAAATTCCGCAAACAGCCCGCATAACGTCTGATTATCCGAAACAAGCCCAAGCGTATGGAAGGAAAAACTTTCTATTTTAGACAAAAAGTCCACGTAATCTCCGTCACGCACTTCGCCATCTAAGCCTCCTGTCATAGGCATCCCGGCGGTAACAGGGGTTATTTCCTCATTTCTCTTCCAGTCAACAAAATCGTTGTCTAAAAGGTCCTCCATGCCACCTACTTTACTTTGAACATCTACCACCCTGCCGTCAAAAATTGTCTTTACATCGAATAGGTTCACGTTATCAACATTTTGTCCAGTAACAATTGTAATTAAGTTGCCCCTAACGCCTGGATATTTAGCCCTGCCGTACAAATTTTCTGCCTTAGCTCCCTCATCTCCCAAACGGTAAAAATGAGCCATGCGGGCATTCATAAACAACTCTCTTATTCCCCGCATTTCATATGCAGTACTATCATAACCGAAAATTTCCCGGCAGCTATCTAAAAAGCTGTCCGATGTCACGGTAAACACTTCATCTACCGGCCCCCAAGAGAGCTTAAGCGGCATAGCCGCAATCCCCCGTTCTGATAAGACCGCTGAAGCCCTGCCTGCCGAAACGAAGTTAATATAACTTCCCGGCAAAGTTTTGTTTTGTGCGATAAAAGTACCTCCGCCAAATGCCATAATTATTTCATTCCTTTCATAAATTTTTGAATTTGTGCATCTGCCTGCGCTAATGTGTATTCCTGCCCATCTTCGAGCAGTGCCGCCAGTAAATCTCTCTGTTTCTTGTACCTTTCCGAATTCAGCAGCACTCTTTTTTCAAATCGCACTTCTGCCTCGTTCTCTGCCGCACGATTTTTCCCCTTTGCTTTTGCCATAGTTATACCTCCTTTCTCTCAAAAAAATAAAACTCCCCTTCCGATTTTCCGGTAAGGGAGCATAAAAAAACCGCCCTCCGGCGGTCTTTTCGCGAAAAATTTTCCTATATCGTCTGCTTGCGCCAATCCTATTCACATTGATGTTCGACCCAATAAAAAGCGAACGGCCTTTGAAACAATAATAACCCAAGCAGAAAACAAAGCTGGCATTTATCATTCTAAAAAATCCGGGGTTCGAGTTGCTTTTTATTCCGTCAGGATATTATTATAAAAATAGGCTATGGCGACTTTTACATTCCGATTTTCCCTGCTTTTTTTATCAGCGAATACAAACGATTCATTGCCTCAATGGGTGTAAGCGTATCGGGATCAATACGCTTTAACTCGTCAACAAGCTCCTGGCTTGCAATATCACCGAGGGAAACTTGCCCTATCGGTTCAGGCGTAGCAGGCTTGCGTCCTCTAGGCTCCCTCACCGGGATATTTTCTTCCAAATCATGTAAAATAGCACGTGCCCTGCTTATCACTGGGTCGGGCAGACCTGCTAAACGCGCTACTTCAACGCCGTAGCTGTCGTCAGCCCCGCCGGGTACTATGCGTCGCAGGAATATAATCTCATGCCCCTGCTTTTTTACTGAAATATTGTAATTACGTATTCCCGTCAGAAGATTCTCCATAGCAGTAAGTTCGTGGTAGTGAGTGGCAAATAGAGTTTTCGCCCCGATTTTAGTATGAACAAACTCTAAGACTGCCTGTGCAACGCTCATACCATCGAAGGTAGATGTCCCGCGTCCTACTTCGTCTAATATTATCAGGCTACGAGAGGTTGCAGAACGCAAAATATCCGAAACCTCAGTCATTTCTACCATGAAAGTAGAACGTCCGCCCCCTAGATCGTCAGACGCTCCTATACGAGTAAAAACCCTGTCAATAACCCCGATATGCGCACTCTTAGCAGGCACAAAACTTCCCGACTGTGCCATTAAGGTGATTAAGGCGGCTTGGCGCATGTAGGTTGATTTCCCTGCCATATTCGGCCCCGTGATAATGGCTGTTGGGGCTGATTTGTTAAGCTGTGTACTGTTTGGCACAAACAATATGTCTTTTTGTGTGTTTTCAACTACCGGATGCCTACCCTCTTCTATATGCAAAATATCCGAATAATCAATTGTTGGAAGGCAATAATTGTTTTTTACGGCAACCTCGGCAAAGGCACACAACGCATCCAAGCTTGCAACAGCCTGACTGGTCCGCTGAATTTTGCCCGAATATTCGGCGGCTAAATTTTTCAGACGGATGAAAATTTCTTCTTCGAGGGCAATGAGCTTTTCTTTTGCCGAAATAATTTCCGTTTCTAATATTTTTAGCTCCTGGGTAACATATCTCTCACAGGATGCCAAGGTTTGCTTGCGAGTATACTCCTTAGGCACTTGGCTATAGTATGATTTGCTAACCTCAATGTAGTACCCGAAAACCTTGTTAAATCCAACTTTAAGTGATTTTATTCCTGTGCGTACCTTTTCTCTCGCTTCTAATTGTGCAAAGGCGTTTTTTGCCCCGGTCATCAACCCTCTTAATCGATCTACCTCAGGATCGTAACCCTCCCTGATAAATCCGCCATCCTTCATGGTAGCTGGCGGTGAATCAGTAAGTGCCGCATCAATGGCAGAGGAAACCTGCTCTACCGGATCCGCTTGCTTAGTAATATCAACCAAACCGGGTGCGGTAAATATCTTTAGAAAATTCAGCAATGGCGGCACTCTGATCAATGCCGACACCAATGCCCTCATATCCCTGCAAGAAGCCGTCCCAAAGACTATTCGGGTTAAAATCCTCTCGGTGTCGGGAAATCCTTTCAACACCCCCCGCAATTCACTCCGGGCAAGAGCATCCTTGGTCAATGCCTCAACAGCATACAGTCTCCGGGTAATATCTCCCGGCACGACAAGTGGCTTTTCTAAAAATGAACGCAGCATCCTGCTACCCATTGGGGTTTTAGTATCGTCTAAAACCCAGAGCAGACTACCCTTTTTTTCTCCCGTACGCATGGTTTGACAAATTTCAAGGTTCTGCATAGCCGTCAGGTCTATTTCCATGAAATGTGTACTGTCGTAAACCTTCAGAGAGAGATGCAAAGGCGTATCCTTGCAGGACATTTCCCTGATAAACGCAAGCAATCCGCCTACTGCCTGCAACGCTGCGGGTTTGTCGTCTAACCCCATAGCCGCTATATTTTGATTTGGCCATTGCGATAAGATTAACTCCAATGCCAAGCTTTTGTCATATTGTTCGGAGGAACACAGTTTTACGGCACATTGCAGCCGCTTTTTCAAAAAAGTACAGAGCTTGGTACTGTCCGCCGATTGAGGACAAAGTAAGACCTCCTGCGGAACATACCTCCCTAATTCGGTTATAATGCTTTGTTGGCAATCATCCCCCGACACTTGAGTGGCATACAGTCCTCCGGTGGAAATATCGGCAAATGCAACGCCCGCTCGGGATTCTTGAAGAAAGACTGAGGCAATATAGTTATTGCGATCTTGATCCAGCATATTATCTTCAATCAACGTACCCGGTGTAAAAATCCTTACAATATCACGCTCAACCAGACCCTTGGCTGTTGCCGGGTCCTCCATCTGTTCGCACAAGGCAACATTGTGCCCGGCGGCAATCAAACGCGCTATGTAAGCCTCCGCGCTATGAAAAGGCACCCCGCACATGGGCACTTTATCCTCATCTGCTGCCTTTCTGTCCCGGGTGGTCAAAGTAATTGAAAGCTCCTCGGACGCCAATATGGCGTCATCGTTGAACATCTCGTAAAAATCACCCAGGCGAAAGAACAATATGCAGTCAGGGTGTTTAGCTTTCAGCGCATTGTATTGACGCATCATGGGGGTATCTGCCGGCATAGCTCTATTCCTCCTCATTAAGTTCTTGCAACTGCGTGTTGCTGATGTTATTTATAGGATTGCCCCTTGTATTGAAGTTTTTTATTTTTTTCTCAAAAAAACCTTGTAAAACGCACCTCGTAAAAAATTCGGTGCTAAGGCAACAGCACCCTTCCCAAGCAGGCACACCCAATAATTAAACATGCCGGAGACCCCGGAATTCAGCCGGAATTTTTCAAATTTTCGGATACACTCAAAATACTCCTTTCCCCCCCGGCGTGCGTACAGATTGCTTCCTGCACGCATTTTCAGCAAGGGTTCGGGGATATTGTACCCGGAGCAGCCGGCAGCCAAAAGCTTGGTCCACAGCTCATAATCTTCAAAATATCTGCATTCCCCATATCCGCCTACCTTCAAAACAGCCTCCTTGCGAAACATGACCGCAGGGTGGTTAAATGGGTTGCGCCGTTTGGAGAATTTCAGTATTTCACCGCTGTTTTCCGGCAAAACACGGCTTGATATTATATTCCCGGGTTCACCCTCAAACTCCAACACTGTGCCTGATACAATATCATATTCTTGGCTTTTCAAAACCTTAATCTGCCGTTCACAGCGGTCCGACAACGATATATCATCGCTGTCCATCCGGGCAATAAGATCACATGAGCATCGCGCTAGCCCTGCATTGAGAGCCGCCGAGAGACCATTGTTTTCAGCAAGCCTTACTGGCTTAATCCAGTAAGGGTAACGTTCCGTCAGCAGGGCGATAACATCCTCCAGACCTGGAGTCAACGGACCATCGCATACCAATATAAGCTCCTTGGAGGGAGCTGTTTGTTTTTCCATGCTTTCAACAGCCTCGAGTAAATGCTCCGGCCGTTCCTTGTCGTAAACAGAGAGTAAAACACTGTATTCCATCAATAAGCTCCGTTCCCGCTACAATAGCAAGTACTTAAGATATACGTCTTCACCCTTGAGGAGTCTTCGCTAATTTTAGCACATGAAGCGAGTTATATCAAGAATAATTTACAAGGCTAAGGTGTAGGTAATTTCAGCACCTGACCCGGATAAATTAAATTGGGATTTTTAATTGAATTGAGTTTAGCAATCTCGGGATACCGGGTTGCATCGTTTAGAAATTTTTTTGCAATATTCCATAAACAGTCTCCCTTAACCACCTTATAGGTTTTAGGTGTATGTGCCGGATTTTCCCTCGTCCCCCCCTTAGGCAAAGAGTTTTTTTTGATTTTCCGGACTTTCGTGCCGTAGGCACGGTATTCTTTGAGCCGCATGGAAACTGTCAGGTCAAAGCCATTTCCGGCGTCCTCCGTTACTGAATATTCTTCCAAGCTTACCTTGATATTAGTGTTGGAAAGCTTGTTTCCGCGTGGACTTTTTCGTGAAATAATAAATTGAAATGGCTTTTTGTTCTTTTTAAGCTTTTCAAGCTGTACCAAAAACGATTTTGCGTCCCTGCTGCTGTCTAGCCATTCGGTTTCTCCATCCCTTGAAATCAAAATATTCATAGCTCCCGATGCCTTTGCGAGTGCCTTTTTCGCCGCATCCTGAACCTTTTTAGGCAAATTTTGGGATACCGTGACCGAAGCAACCGCATTTTTAACAGCCTCCGCCCGCAGTGAAGCCGTGATAGTTTTATGCACTTTTTTCAGCTTGTTAATCTCGCTTTCCAGCACCGGACCCAAGGTTTTATCCAGGATTTTGGCAATCCTACGTTCATCCTCGGATTTTGGCTTTTGACCGAGAATTTTTTTTGCCGCCCGCATACCTGCCTGAAGTGCCCTTTCTTTTATAGCCTTTTTTGATGCTTTGTCATTGATGTAAGATGCAAACGGATAATTAAGCCGGGGAATGAGTACATCAAAGTCAATCTCCTTCAGACCCGGTGACTTCAGTACATTTATTTCCTTACCGCCAACCAGACCATACGCCTGATTTCTGCTGCCGGTTTTTATAGCAACCGATGACGGCGGCACCGGAAGCCGCAATGTTTTTTTTCCTCTTACAAGTGCAAATGTATATCCCATTTTTCATCATCCTTCCTTACATTTCTGAAACCCGCACACTTCTCTGACCTTACTTGTGTATTCTTCATACTCACCCGGCAAAAGCATTGCGCCGAGAAGCTCCTCGGCGCATCTTACGCCGTAACTGCGTTGCAATTGGGCATCGTTGAGATTCGGATAAACAGTACATCTTGATGCAAGCATTGCAATATATCTCTCAAGGTCAAGCTCTTTGCTAAAGCTGCCCCTTTTCCCTGGCTGAGCAATAACCTTCACTGCATCCTTGCGCAGTAGCGCATCCTCCTTTGACGAAATAGCGCAAATTTCCCATTTGATAGCTTGCCCATTATCATCAGTGAACCGCGGCGATACCGCAATACGTTGGTTTTCCATCGGCTGTGCGTTATTTGCCATAAAGGCGTTCATATTTTCTTGCATAATTTTTTTCTCCTTATAATTTTTTAAATAAATCAGGGACTAATCCCTATTTGTGCTGCCCACATTCACTTGACACCGCCCCAAAATAAATGATTGACAGTCATATTTACATATGCTACAATCCCGGTAGAATGCTTTTGTGCAAATCGTCTCATAACCCGGTTGACAAACCCCATTAGCGCGTGATAGAATGCCGTTAGCAGTCCCCATGTGGACCATTAGCTCAGTTGGTCAGAGCCCCCGGCTCATAACCGGTTGGTCCTTGGTTCGAGTCCAAGATGGTCCACCACCACCCCTTAGGCGAACATGGAGGTTCGCCTAAGGGGATGCTTTTAGCCCGGCACTGCAAAATTCATCAGTTTTTGTTGCACTTTTTCCTTGACAAGCTCTCTATATGTCCTATATAATAGCATGGAGGAGGTTTGACGCCTCTTACATATCCGTCTTAGAAAGGTTGAGTATCCATATGAAGATAAGATTGACAAGTTGCCTGTTGGTATTTTCCATTTTGATGGTGCTTGCGCCGTTTACATATGCAGGGGTTTACAGCGATGACATCAGCGAATACAACATCGAATCCAAGTATTTCATACTTGACGAAAGTCTTCACGAACACGCTCTTGATCGAATTACGCCTGTCATTTTCAATAAATTCATGGAACGCATGGATTTGCAGTATGAGGCTATGCTTGATTTGATAGGAAAGGCACCACACGGAGGCTCTAAAATAACGATTATAAATGGCATGGGAGCTGGGGGTGCTGGATGGGTTTACGCCAACCGATCTCATATTTATGTTGGGGGTACAACAGGTAATTTTTTGCATGGTGTCCAAATCAACGGTGCTGGGCTGTGGGCTTTCGATCCCATGTCCCATGAGCTTGGTCATGTATTTACGTCAACGTACCCCACTCGTTTTAATAGTCTTTATAAATACCCTTGGGATCAGCCTGACGGCGAAGGTTGGGCGGATATGCTTGCTTTCATCGCAAGCTATGTAAATATCACAGTCAAAGGATATGGTGGTATTTATATGCAAGGAGCCATCCAAACCCCGGCCCACTGGGCATCTACGAGTAATTCTGCGAGTACAGGTCAAGTCCGTCGCTTTGTAAACGCCTTGTTCACACCCGACCGCGACAGCACAACAAGTGTATGGACAGGCGAGTCTTTTGATTTTGGCTATAAGCTCTTGCAAAAGGTGTTCCGCAGTTATGAAAATGGATACACACCGCAGTATACCTATAGCGGAGGTACAGTAGAGAACAGATACCTGTTGGATTTCGTAGAC
>WRLU01000057.1 GCA_009777475.1 Oscillospiraceae bacterium
AATCGGAACCAACCCGGAAAAGCATTTGGAACGTATTCTCAATCTGTAAAAATGCTAAAAATTGAAGAACACCGAGGTTTGCGGGGATAACGCTTTCATGCGTTTGGCGTGCCTCCCCCTGCTTGCAGGATGGGAAAACGCTGTGTTATTGCATATAATATGACTATTTATTTTTCATATGGGGCAACAAGTTTCTGCACAAATTTTCCCGCTTGCAATACAATGATTTCATCTGACATTGCCTGCAAAACGGAAAGGTCGTGACACGAGAGAATTACCAATGCACCTCTCTCTTTTTGCGCTTGAATCACACGTTGTACCATTTCAACTCCGTTGGCATCCAGCGAGTTGGTCGGCTCATCCAAAATGACAATATTGGGTTTTTCCACCACAGCAGCGGCAATGCCAAGCCGTTGTTTCATCCCTAGGGAGAATTTTCGATATTTTTTCTTGCCCATATCCCCTAAGCCAACTGTATTGAGTATCGTTTTGATTTCATCATCATTGGTTACGCCTCTAATTGAGGACAACATTTTGAGATTTTGGAATGCGGTATAATCATCTAAAAAAGAAGGGTTTTCGAGCAACAGACCGACACTCTCGAAAATGTCTCCTGCCAGTTCTTTGCTGTTGATGAAAACTTTTCCCCGAGTCGGAAAAATCAGTCCCGTGATGATTCGCATCAACATCGTTTTTCCAGAACCGTTAATACCTTGGAAGCCATAGACTGTTCCTGAAGCCATAGAAACCGAGATGTCGTCAAGAACGGTATTTTTCTGGATTGTTTTAGTTACGTTTTTCAATTCAATGGTGGTCATAGCTTAGTCCTCCCTATTGATAATATCGTATCGGCGGAATCTTATAAATCCAACGATAATGCTTGAAATTATGATGGCAGCAAGGGGTAAGAAGCCGTTGTGAAGCGATAGTCCTTTTGCCAAAACCACATCGCTCCTCACAAGCATCGCAAAGTTTCCGATGGCAATGGGATGGGTTACATAGGCACTGGCAATCATTAACGCTGCGATGATGGTAAAGCAGAATATGGGCTTGCAAAACATTGAAAGCGTCATCTGAAAAAGACACACAGCCACGGAAAACAAAACAGGCAAAAACAAAAATTCAATGGGCAGGGAACTCCCTGAGCCACGGAGGGATTGAACTTGAAAAAATTTCCCTATCAGGTTTGCATCAAGATTCATACTCCAAGCCCCTCCGCCGTATAGATTACCAAGTGCCAATATGCCTAGCAATATCCCATGATAAATAAGACACGCCAGTATGTTCCAACCGCACTTGCTCCACCACCACAAAGAACGGCTTTGTGTGCGGAGAATAACTTGTTGTCCCCAGCTTTGCAAGTCGTTATAAGGGTAGTTCAACAAAGCGAAAAACAAAGGGAGAAAAATCAACATCCAAAGTGCAGGGAAAATAAACGGTTCTCCTGAGTTGACATCGAAAGGTTTCATCCCACCGTAGGCACGGAGAATAAAATCACCAAACGACAGCTGGATGCCCGGTCTGCGAGTGGCAAACAAAACCTCGATGACAACTAATATAGGCACAGACAAAGCAGGTATAACAAAAAACAGGTTTCTTGAAATTCCGCTCGAAATGTCAAAACGCAGGAGCTTTGTTAGATTCATAACACCTTGCCTCCTATACTGGTAACTACTCAGCACCGGGCGTTTATTTCCCGCCTTTGGCGGGAAATAAACCCTAGGGAAAGTTTTTTTGATCCTTATCCCCCGCCTTTGGCGGGGGATAAGGGCAGGGTGCTGAGTGGTCACCTATACTGTTTCCAGCATTTTTTTGGTTGGATAATGTGATACCACGAGTTTTGGTGGGTCGCGGCGGAAGTTTTCTGGATTTACAGACCGTGAACCGATTCCATAGACAAAGGTAACTTCTATCTCTGTCCCAGGGCGGACAGCAAAGGTGGACTCTTCGTAAAATGTATTGGCAATCTTGCAACCAAATTCGCTAATCAAGTTCATATATGTGGTGTTTGCCAATTCAATGTACAGCATATTGATACCGTTGCGTGCGTTTCCGTTCTCATCCACTTGGTTGTCAGAGTCGTTACGCACCATTGTTTTTACAGCATAGACATAATCAAGAGCCGGTTCAAGTTCATCACCCCGTTGCTCTAACGTAGATTCATCCAGCTTGCAACTTTCCATAAATTCTCGTGCCGTAAGGAGTTCTGAGCCGAGAACTGTTATGATATATCCGGGGGTGGCATCCTCAGTGTTGTCAAAAAAATCATTTTCAAAAGAACAGGGCTGACCGAGTTTGTAGGTTTGAAGTACAGGCAGAAACTCCCGAAACCCGACATTGACAAAATACACCCATACCCCATAGGTGACAAGCCCTAATAGGCAAATAATAACAATTAGTTTTTTTTTCACAATAAACTCCTTTCTGCCACGCTAATAAATTTCCCGTTTTTTGCTGGACAACATAGTGACTCCCAATGTGAGCCATACAAGCAAAACGGCTTCGGCGATAATGACAATCCAGCTTGCACGATGGGCAAATTGGGCTGGGTGCAAAAAATTAAGAGGGGAAAATTCTGGAAATGCGTATTGTGGTGGAAAGGCTGTGCGGTTCAGATATTCAAAGAGAATGGCGATGAAAAATGGTGCAAGCATACAGGTAATACGATTCTTAACCGAAGCGGCAATGGCAAAGGCAATGCCGCCGAGCAACCCACAAAAGAAAAAATCCAAAAGAAGATATGCTCCCACATAGAGAAACGGCTGAGAGTAATACCATTGGGACATCAAGGCTTCGGCAAAAACCCCATAGGACGTATAATAGCTGACATCAGGCGTTATAGCAGGAAAAACAATCAAGGAAATCAAAAAACTAAACAACAGTGGAATGACCATCGCCAATCCGGCCGAGATAAAAGTTGCCGCATATTTTGAAACGTAATACTGCCGCCGTCCCATACGGAGAACCATCTGACGAATATATCCGTTGCGTTGTTCATAAGCGTGTGACCAACCATAGGGAATGGAAATCAACAGAGGGAAGATAAAGAAAAAAACGGTGGGTGCAAGCCCGAAAGATAGTCCGCCCAACCACTGGTTAAAAACCGTGAACATCGGGAGAAAGGGATTACCTTGTACACCGCCCTCGGCTTGATTGGTGGCAAAATCTCTAAAATATTGTGTCATTGCACCGGCTTGCGTGAAAAATAAAACTAAAGCAATTAAGCATCCAATTGCAATTGAGGCTACAAAATACCGATTTTGGATTGCTTTTTTGATTTCCAATCGTAAACATTGTTTCAACACAAACACCTCCTATTGCGAATTTATTTCCCAAAAGACATCATTATCGCCATCTCTGCTTCCTAGTAGAAACTGTTTATCCTTGGATGGGGCTAATACATCATACTTAGGATTGTTCCTATTGACAAACCAACCTAAGCGTAGATTTTTTTCTTCTCCCTTTGGGTGTTGATAGGAACGATAGTCATCACCTTTGCCGTGTTCTGAAAAGTAGGCAAGCCCATAAGATAATGTTGTAAGATCCCCGTCAGCATCCAAATAGCCTGGTGAATACAAATCCCAGTTGTCCAGTATTAAAAAATTTGGATTTCCTATATCTCCTGAAAACGCATCAACGTTTTTTATGGTAAAATCCGCAACAAGGATTTGAAATCCGTCGATGAAAGTATCGTCAGGCTGAATAACATCCTCAAGTTTGTTGGTTTCCAGATTCAATGCAACAGGAATGCAAATGTCATCCAGAGGTATGTTTGCCTCGCCCAGCGAATTATACCAAGTAACTTTTTGGATGGTATAATCTAAATGGTATAGAAACTCTTTTGTAAGTTTCCCTTCTTGATTGTACCTAGGGAAGACTTCTCTTTTTTTTAAAGTTTCTCCTAACTTAAAGGGGTTTTGAAAATTGTTTATACCCGATGTTGGAGTTCGGGGTGAACTTTCATTGTTTTGCGATGATTCTGGAATTTTAGATGGGGTTTCTGCTGATTCGTTGGATTGTTGCGGTGTTGGGTCATTTTTGAAAAAACCTTCTGGAATTTGTGTAATGGCAATGGCAATAGACCCAGCTACAACGATAAGGGTAATGCCCCATATTATAAATTTTTGTTTCAAAATTTCCACTCTCCAAGACACCCACCTATGGTTGCTCTGGTGCAGAGCAACCATAGGTGGGATAATGTGTTAGTTTGCGTACGGATATGTTCCCGCACAATCAGGACTCCATTTTCCTTTAAGAGTTCTGTTTCCAGCATACCAAGTCCAAATGTGGAATTGAGCCCAGGTCATACCACTTTCATAAATAGTAGTTCTAACTCTAACTTGAGCACTAGGAGACATCGCACCAACGCCACCGATTGTTTTGTTGACATAGGTGCCACCAGAAGTGGTGCTGCCACGACCCTGCATTTGGAGAGCAACGCCGCTCTCGTCTTTGAGGTACATAGAGCTTGTGTTTGTCTTTTGACGTTTCTCCGTTTTCCCTGCGATACCGCCTTTATCATACTGACCAACAGAAAAACTGTATACTGAATCTGATGTGTTTGCTGCGGAAGCAGGGACGGCAAGCAAAGAGGCAAGTACCATTGTGGCACAAATTACAGAAATTTTGCGTTTGAGTGAAATTTTCATAATGTTGAATCTCCCTTTTATTTTTCGATCAATCGACCGTTTTTTTAGTGTGCGGGTGTGTAAACGCTTGTTTTTTCGACTTTGCCTTCCCATTATACCCGCTGAACAGGAAGTAAGCAAGCCGTTTTTTCTCTGCAACGTGTAAACGGCAGAAATGCTCTTTGTGCCACTTTTTCCAGTGATTTTGCTGCTGCAGGTTGCTACGTTTGAGGCGTACTTGATGCTGAATGTCACAGATGAAGTGTTTACAAACCTGCCGGACGGGGTGTCCCGTTCTTCTTCTGCAAATTCTGATTCAGGCACAACAGAAACAACAGCCATAGTTGGCACATATACTAGAAAAAGCATACATACCGCTACAGCTGCCGCCAAAAATCTCTTCTTCATGCTCCGCACCTCCTTCCCGTTTATCATTCGTGCTTTCACCATGTAAACGTTTTAAGAGGGGCAAATCACTACAAAGATTTTGAAAATATTTTTTATTTTTTTATTGCATCCGCAATTTTGAGCAGTTCATCGACAGGAAGCACCGATGAAATCAAGAATTTCGCATCTTCTGTTTCCCAAAAAATTGTGTTGTCCTCACCGTTGTCAGAAGAATCAAATACGGAATATTCATTTACCTCTGTGATAATGGTTTGGAACGCTCCGTTTTCATTGTCGATGAGCATATCTGTCGTTTTTTCATAGATGCTGACCATTATCATTTGGTCGTTGCCTTCAAAGATATACAGACATCCCAAATCATCATCAATTTCCTCTATAAGAACAAACTCGTTCGGGATATAGCCTAACTCCCAATCTCCCAAATTGACCGATTCTGAAGGGGCGTTGAAATCTGGTTCACTGCGAACGAATATGCTGTACCATTTCAAAACAGTTTCGTTTACGGCCGCTCGGACTTCAGGCGAAAAAGTGTACAGGGCGGAAAAAAGCAAAGTGACCAAAACCAAAATCGCTGCCGCTGTGTATCGTATCGTTTTTTTGATTTTGCTAAAAATTTCTCTCCTGCGGTCTTTTGCAAAAAGCCGCTTCATCCGAAAATTGTGAAAATCTGAATATTGACACAGCTTTGCACATTTTTCTTCTGAGGGCAAATTTTCATTGTCCCGCTGTTCTTTCCGTACCATTGCATTCCCGATAAAGACCTCGAACAAGGAGTCGTCCATATGCTCTTTATACATTTTCTGCCGTCTCCTCTTTCTGCATTTTTCTGAGTTTCTGCCTGATTCTATACAGGCTGACTTCTACATTTTTGACTGTCATGCCGCAGTCCTTGGCAATTTGAGCGTAGGAATGCCCCAATACATATTTTTTCCTGAGTAAATCTTGACTCATATCGTCTAGAGTTTCTATCGCACCAATTGCCCATTCATAATCAAATTTTTCCATAATCATTTCCTCAATTTCGTTCCGGGGATCAAAATCAGAGGATTCATCAAACTCGACATATTTTTGCTCTTTCCGCAATATGTCATAGCATTTCGTCCTCACTATAGAAACGGTATAGAGAATCAAATCACTACAGGGCATAGTGAAATACCTATCTTTGTTTTTTATCAATTCGATGAAAGTATTATGTACAGCATCCTCTGCCATTGGTTGGTTTTTCAGGATAGATAATGCCGTGTGAAGATACCGATGTTTATAGTTTTCATAAATATCGGTCAATTTTTTCTTTTCCTCCTCGGTTTCGAGCATGGACAAATAGATGGATAACATTTGTGTGGTCACCTCAATTTTTGTAGAAAAAAGCGGATGCCCTAATTGTAGCACGATTTTTGTGTGAACGCAAATAAAATATTTTAGAAAATTGGACATTCTACCTTGACAGGATACCTACGACTGTGTGGTGGTGGGAGTATAGAAACAGAACGCTATTTCGAGAACTGTGATAAGGTAAAAACCCCTTATATCTCCACAAAAAACCTCATACCGCCACCGCCCCAAAGCCTGTGAAAACGGGCTTTTCTTATATATCTTGTTTTCTCGATAGTCGTATCTCTTTATAGCTTGCCTCTTGAAGTCCGGGCAACAATCGGGCAACAAATATCATCCGAGGACACCACAACGCAAAACCCGCACATCAACAATTAACCTATTCTCACGACATGACGTAATAAAATATAAAGAGCGAAAAAACATTGAAGGGGGATAAACATATGGACGAACAGGACTTTAGAGCCTCATTATCACAAGAAGAATTAGAACGGCGGGCGTTCATCATACCGTTCAAGGTCTGCGACTTCACCCTGCTTGAAAGGCTTAACCATTATAGCACAGAGTTTGAAAAAACATGGGACGAGTTAATAAACGCCGCACTTGTGAAATTCATGGACGATATAGAAACCGTCCATAGGCTAAGAAACTAACCCAGCCTGTCAATATTTTCAGACAGCATTTTCAACCAGTCCATGAGCCGTTTCGTCTGTTCAGGGGTCTTATCGGTGAAAATCTGCGCTACCTCAATCTGTAAATCATCAGAAACAGTCTTGTCTAAAGAATCCTGCAACAAAAAATCAAGCGAAAACTCAAAAACATTCGCTATCTTAATAAGAGTTTCGAGGCTTGCCACTTTCTCGCCCCTCTCCACTCTGCTGAAAAAGGACGTACTCAAATCCAGCTTCTCGGAAGTGGCCTGTTGAGATAACCCTAACTCTTGCCGCCGTTGCTGTATCCGTTTCCCTAACGCTTTATAATTGACAATTTTATCATTCACCATAGCACCCCCTCGTGAAAATGATAACTGATTGTACAATTTTTCTAAACGGCACATAGGGGATAGAAAATATCCCCCTAGGGCAAAATTTGTCTTGACAAGGGATATAAGGTAGAGTACAATGGGCGATGTACAAGGGTTGGATGATGAGAGCATTATTCAAACCCAAATATAAGTTTAAGGAGAGGTAACCATGACTTTTTGCAGAAAATGCGGAATCCAGCTCGAAGAAAACACAAAATGCCCAAAGTGCGGACACACGGTTGATGTTGCCCCGCAAGAGAACCCTCCGCAGAAATACATACCATCCCCGCCGCAGGGCAATGCAGTGAATACACCGCCGCCGATTCCAGTTTATATTATACAGCCCAATTTGTTGTTGCAATTGTCCAGCAGGATCAAGACAGAAGGGCTTATATGGATGATAATCGGATTGTTACAGACGGTGGTCATATTCGGTTCTTTTCTCTTTCTCGCCGAATACGAAGGTGAAAAATCAATTATCATTTTGGGTGTGCCCTTCTTGATTGTTGGGATTATCAATATAGGCCTTGCCGTCGATGACTTCATCTACAGTAAAAAGGTTTTAGCAGACCCCGTTGGCATTGTGCAGAGATATCTGCCTTTCGGGAGACTTGTCGGTAATATCATTTACAATGTCCTTTTCGGAGGTCTGATTGGCGTTGTAGGCAGTTTCTACAGATTTTCGCTCCGCTATTTTGTTATTAGCAACGCCGCACAGCTCCAAGACATTGAACGCAAACACTTGGCAAATCGGAAGACCAAAGGCATACAATAAACTACACTTAGGGGGAGAATCGTAATGTTTTGCGAAAAATGTGGAAATCCTGTTGGTCTTGATGATGTGTTCTGCCATAATTGCGGACACAAGCAAAGGATGGACAATCTACCCGACATCACAAATGCGCCCCCTCTCCCTGTTGTTTCCTCTGTCGCTCCGTCAGCATCCCCTTCTTATAAAATGAAGACGCGGATGTTGCTAATCGTTCCGGTTTCTGTGGTTTTGGTCGGGCTTATTATCGGACTTGTTGTCTTTTTAGCAACATCAAATGCACCCAGCGGCAATGTTGCTCCAACAGCCAGCCCAAGTGTTGAGCCGACACCATCACCCACGGAAAAACCTATCGGGGGGACATATCGGTATAAGTCAATTGAATTTGAACATGACGGCTCTTTGGTTATTGAAGAATTGGACGATTATGTGTTACTGACCGATTCAGAGAGCAAGTCCTTTGTTCAGATAAGCGCAATTGAAGCACATGAGTCACTAAGTCTTTCGGCGGTGCTGGATTTTTGGCTAGACCAGTTTGAAACGGATTCTGTAGAGAAAACTGAGACAAAAATCGCCGGATTGGATGCGGAGATTGCAACATACGAGGCAATCAAAAATGGTATTACAATCCCCTCTCAAGCAGCGGTATTTTCTGATGCCAAATGGATTTACACGGTAACCTATTCCGGCTATGCAGATATTCGTAATAAATTTGATTCCATGCTTGAATCAATAGTGATATTCCCCATCAGCGGTGATGATATATCCGATTTTGAAACGGAAACATCGTCATCCGGGGGAATATGGCAACAGCTCTATATTGACGAGATAAATGAGCATAGGTCGGAATTCTCTTGGACCGATGAAGAAGGGATGGAACCGTACGCCCTAATTTATTTAGATGATGATGATATGCCAGAGCTAGTAATCGGGACTCCGGGCAGAAGCGGCGACACAATATACACAGTTTCAGATGGCGAATTGGATAGTGTTTCTCCGGGTTTCATCTCTTATATGGAACGGGGGAATTTAGTTTACGGCGGCTACTTTGGTACAGTATATTTCCATGAAACGATATATACAATTGAAAATGGAAAATTTAGAATTCTCCATGAAGGAGCAGGGGACGCAACAGATGCCAATGGAAACTACACCGAAAACTATAAACATACTTGGAACGGGGAAAATGTTTCCGAGTCGGAATATCAAAAAAGATTGAACGCGGCATTTGATGACACAAAGGCTATCTCTTTTTACGATTTGGATTATGAATCCGCTGACGGCATCATCAAAAGAGGAGGAGAAACAGTCGCATACGGTTTGTTTTTCAGGGCGGTATCAGAAACCCTGCTCGAACTCTGCGCCGATAAAAAACATCTCGGAGCAAAACCCGGAATAACTACGGTGCTGCATACATGGGGGCAAAATCT
>WRLU01000058.1 GCA_009777475.1 Oscillospiraceae bacterium
CCGATTATACATATGTCAACGGCACGATGTATCCACGAGGGCAAACCATAACTCTGACTGCCGGGGATCAAGTATGGCACAGAGCTACAGCTAAAAAAGCGGCAACGGCGAGGCAGACGGTGGGGTAGTGAGCGAAAAGGGGGGGCCATATGCCAATTGTTTTAGCAACAGCAAACCCCGGCAAGCTTGCCGAGATAGAGGCCTTAATGTCTCCCTTAGGTCAGGAGATTAAGACCTTAGCCGACTTCGGCATTACCCAGGGACCTGAGGAGAATGGCGCGACATTTGAGGAAAATGCCTGGATTAAGGCGGAGCAGGCAGTTAAAAATACAGCCCTCCCGGCTTTAGCCGAGGATTCGGGTCTCTGCGTTCCGGCGTTAGACGGCGCGCCGGGCATATTGTCCGCCAGATTTGGCGGCTGTTCCTCTGACCGGGAAAGAAACGCCCACCTTTTACATCTTATGAGTGCGGTTGACGACAGAAGGGCTTATTTTATCTGTGTTGCTGTCTTTTTATATCCCGATGGAAAAAGGTTTTCTGCACAGGGGCGTTTGGACGGTGAAATATTGCGGCAAGAACGCGGTGAAAACGGTTTTGGATATGACCCTGTATTCTTTTTACCCCAAAAAGGCAAAAGCATGGCCGAGCTGCCGATAGAAGAAAAATCGTCACTCTCCCACAGAGGGAAAGCCCTGAGGCAGCTGCTCTGCCTGCTGACAAATCAATGAAGATAGGTTTTTTCGGCGGTTCATTTAACCCGCCGCATAATGGTCATATACAATCCGCAAAGAAGGCATTAGACTGCCTTTGCCTGGATTTGCTGCTTTTGACCCCTGCCTGGAGTCCTCCTCATAAGGTTATGCCGCCAGGATCCCCGGAGCCTGCGCAAAGATCTGAAATGTGCCGTATAGCAGCAGATAACCTTACCGGTATTGAGGTTTGTGAATTGGAAATTGAGCATAAAATCAGGTATACTGTAGATACGGTTAACCTTTTACAGCAAATATACCGCCCTGACGAGCTTTGGCTTTGCCTAGGCGGGGATATGTTCCTAACCCTTCAAGACTGGGCAGAAGCTGACAAGCTGATGAAAATATGCCGCATTGCAGTTTTCAGCCGTACCGACCGTGAAATAAATATCCTGCCGGAAAAAGCCGCCGAATTATCAAGGCGTTTTGGAGCGTGTATACGCCTGATGGAAAACCCGGTTATTCCTGTTTCGAGTACCTGGCTGCGGGAAAAAATCCCCTCTGGGGCAGGGGCTGAGCATATACCCCCGGGAGTATGGGAATACATCCAAAAAGAAAAGCTGTATGAAAAATTTTGCTCTTTGTAGCGGATAGGGAGGACTTTTAATGGGTTTTCGTAAAAGCTTTAATCCCGCCAGAATGTTACTGCTGGTCTTTTTTGCTGCAATTATATTGTGTGCATTAAATTATGTTACCGCCGATATTGCTATCAGGCAGCATGGATCCAGTTTCTTTATATTTTCAAGCCCAGATACATATTATCGTCTGAATACATTTACAAAAATACGAACATTTTTTATTCCGAGCAAATATGCAGAGCGTGATGATTTACTTTATCTAAACAAGGATATACAAGAGTTTGCACACTCTCTGTATGATGGAGAAGGATTAGATTATCAACGTGCAAAAGTTTTACAAACCTACAAGCACGATAACATCATATACTTTGAGTTAGGCGGCATAGAGGGTCCTGGGATACCTAACTATCATGGCGTGTATAAGTATGATATTGCAACAAAAAACATCGTGCGGCTTGAAAATTCGGGGATACGCAATTTTTTAAGAACTTCACATGAAATTACTCGCCCGGAATTTTTCACTGAAATTGCAATAGACATTTATCCCCTATTATATGAAAATTTAGTAATGTTTTTGGAGTCTTTTGAAGTTGAGTATGTTTATGGGCCGAGTATAGATGCGTTTTTCATTGAAAAAGAAAGAACTCTTTTCATACTTTTTGACTATCTTGGTCAAAAAAATATTTTATATGAATATTTCCATCAAACCGACAAAATCCATAAAATATGCACACTTCCAATGAGTGTCAATGATCTGAGGATACTTCGGTGAACCAACAGGGAGGATTTACAAGTATGAGGGCTTTAACCTATTTGCTTGACAGTCATATTGCCAATGACCCTGCGTTTGAAAATTGCAGTGGACCAATGGTTTTGTGCTGATTATGGAGTACAATAAGCGGTTAAAAAACAGTGTGTGGGAATATTTTGACTTTCTAAGCGGAGTTGACCCATATACTTTGTCTCGTGAAATAAGGCTTATCATGCCGCCCCGACGTGTATTGCACACCCTCGGAGTTGAGGAGAGAGCGGTGACCATGGCACACCGGTTCGGGTCATGCGATACGGAAGCAAGGCAAGCCGCGCTTTTGCACGATATAACGAAAAGCTTCCCATCACAGTTGAAATTACTTCAAATGTGTGATATGCTGTGCGAGGGCAGACTCTTGCCTGCGGTGCTTCATGCGGTTACCGGTGCCGAGCTGTCTAAGCGTTTGGGTGCATCCGACAGCGTTATATCCGCTGTCCGGTGGCACACCACGGGACGTGAAAACATGACCAAGCTTGAAAAAATCATCTATCTGGCCGACATGATTGAGCCATTCCGCAAAGAGTTTCCGGGGAAAAAGAAGTTAGGAATGCTTTGCCTTGATGATTTAGACAAGGCACTGCACTTAGGTTTGACGATTGCTCTTTCTCACGTGGAGTCCAAAGGACTTGAGGTTGACCCCAACACGGTGCGTGCTCTGAGTTGGATTACAGGGAGGTTGCAAGGACATGAGTAAAGGAAAACGAATTGCCCGAAATGAGAGAAAAAGCCGCAGAGGCTTGGCATTTACGGTGGTGATTTTTATCATGCTGGCGTTGGCCGGCGGCTGGGTGCTTTGGGCGCATTTTGTCAAGCCGCCCCTGCATGGAACCGACAGCCCCGAGGCTGCAGTTGGTGCCATGCCTGATGGCATGGAGGCTGCCGATGGGAAGGTCACAATGCTTATAGCCGGCGGAAACGATAATTATAATACCGACACCATCATGGCCGTTACCATACATCTCGAAGAAAAAAAGGCCGGCATTGTCAGCATTCCCCGGGACAGCTTTGTAAATGCCTCTAATCGTTCGGTAAAAAAAATCAACAGCGCATACGGAGCCGCCAAAAAGAGCGGCGACCCCGATGCCGACAAGCACACCGGCTTTGATGCGCTAAGGCAGGAGGTTCACGGCTTGATCGGTTTTACCCCCAGGTATTATATTGGAGTTGATGTGGAGGGCTTTATTGAGCTTGTAGATCTAATCGGCGGAATAGAATACGATGTTCCAATGGACATGAAGCGTTCAGGCAGCGAGCCTATTGACCTGAAAAAGGGGCGGCAAACCCTCACTGGGGAGCAATGCCTCATGCTGGTACGCTGGCGCGGCTACTCAGGCAATGAGTTTGAAAATACGGACGGCAAAAACCTCAATAGCGATTTTGGCAGAATGTACACCCAGCAGGAATTTTTGAAGGAGGTCGCCCGCCAAACAAAAAACAGTGTGAGCATAAGCAATATTAAAGATTTACTGGAAATAGGAGCTGCGCGTTTATATACCAACCTAAAGCCGGGTGAACTGCTCTGGCTTGCCCAAGCCTTGGGTGATTGGAGCAAGTCATCGACCGATGCCATTCAAGCCGATACCCTTCCGGGGGAAACGGTCAGGCACCCTAGTGCCCATGCCAAGCAAGCCTACAATTTTTCCGGAGGCTGGTACGTACAGCCGATACCGGATAAAGCCTTGGAGGTTGTCAATGAGCTGATTAACCCCTTCAACATGCCCATTACTGAAGATATGGTTGAATATATAAACATCAAATAGGAGGAATTTAGATGCAACCAAGAGAGATAGCGCGTGCCGCCGCCGAAGCACTGAGTGAAAAAAAAGCAATAAATATCCGGGTGCTGGAGGTCACTGATTTAACGGTGATGGCCGATTTTTTCGTTATTGCCTCAGGCACCTCGCCGCCCCATTTACGAACACTTGCCGATGAGGTTGAGCATTGCCTAGAAAAATTGGAGGTTGCCCCCGCACACAAAGAAGGGCATAACTCAGGCAACTGGCTTCTTTTAGATTATTCCTCGGTAGTGATTCATGTTTTTTCGCAGGATACACGGGATTTTTATGCCATAGAACGCCTTTGGGCAGACTCTAAGTATTGGGAACCGGAAAATTTATAGTTCGGAGGTAACGGCATTTGCATATTCCTATTATCATAGCCACCACAACAGTGTTGATTTGTATTTTTCTGTGCAAGGCATTATATCGTTTTGGGGTTCCGTCACTGATTATATTCCTTGCCCTAGGAATGTTAATGGGCTCAGACAGTATTGGAGGCATATATTTTAACGACTATGAGGTGGCAAAAAATATTTCTTACCTGGCGATTGTGCTGATAATATTCTATGGGGGATTCGGAACAAAGTGGAACACAGCCAAGCCAATGGCAGTTAAAGCCGGATTGCTCTCTTCACTCGGGACAATGGTAACGGCAGTTGCAACAGGGCTGTTTTGTGTTGCCATTTTACAGGTTCCACTTATGTACGGCCTGTTGTTCGGGGCGGTAGTTGCCTCAACTGATGCTGCCTCTATCTTTTCAATATTGCGTTCCCGGAAGCTAAACCTCAAAAATGGTCTTGCCCCCCTGTTAGAGGTTGAAAGCGGGAGCAACGACCCATTTGCTTATATGCTGACTATCCTAATTATTTCAATTATTAAGCAACAGGGCAATAATTATCCGGTTTTGCATCTCATTGGATCTATTGCGGCGCAGGTAGGGATAGCGGCAGGGATCGGTCTTGTTATGTCATTTGCAAGCATTTTTATACTAAAGCGCATGAGGCTGGAAATAAGCGGATTGTACCCCATAATGCTGCTGGCCATTGTTATGCTGGGTTTTTCTTTCTGTGAATTTGCCGGAGGAAATGGGCTTTTGTGCGTTTATATACTGGGGATGATTGTTGGCAATACGAGCTTTATTCAAAAAACTAGCCTTATACATTTCTTCGATGGATTATCTTGGCTTATGCAGATTTTGCTATTTTTTATACTCGGATTGCTCTCCTTTCCCTCGCATCTGCCGGCGATACTAATTCCCGGGACAGTATTGTCCCTGTTAATTATTTTCGCGGCAAGGCCGCTTGCGGTATTTAGTATTCTAAGCTGGTTCAAGGTACCCATAAGGCAGCAAATACTTGTGTCCTGGGCAGGAATAAGGGGTGCTGCATCCGTTGTGTTTGCCATTATGGCAATTCAGGCACTAGGGGATGATTTGCCGTATGACTTATTTCATCTGGTGTTTTTCGTAGCCCTGTTTTCGGTGCTGATCCAGGGGTCACTAACTCCATTTATTTCCAATAAGCTCGGCTTGATTGATGAGGACGACAAGGATAATTCCGTTATGAAAACATTTACCGCCTTTATTGAAGAACCACACGAGCATTTGCTTGAGCATACGGTAACCGCAAATGATAAATTGGATGGAAAGTGTCTTGTTGACGCAAACCTTCCCGAGGATGTTTTGATCGTAATGATTAAGCGCGGCGATAAAATTATTATTCCAAAGGGTTCAACACAGGTCATGGAGAATGATATTTTAGTCGTAAGTTGTGATGATTTTAGTTTTTTCGGCAAATAAACAGAAGGAACGAAGCAGACAATAACTCTGGTGTCCACTCTTTGGGACTCTTGTAGCAAAATTAGGGGCTTGATTGTTGTAAATACTTAACAGGGGTGATATTTATAAATGCTAACAAAGCTTTCCCGGCATCTTTCCGGGGTACGCAGGCCGGCAAGGTATACCGGCGGTGAGGTTGGGGCAGTGATTAAAGATAAGCATGACATTGATCTACGTGTGGCCTTCTGTTTTCCAGACACCTACGAGATCGGAATGTCCTGCCTGGGCTTGCGTATTTTATATGACCTTATAAACAGACAGCCCGGCATTTGGTGCGAACGGGCATTCGCTCCGTGGGATGATATGCGCCAGGTTTTAATTCGCACAAAAACCCCGCTTTACGCATTAGAAAGCGGTGATGGGCTTTGCGGATTTGATGTTTTAGCATTTACTTTGCAGTATGAAATGTCATATACCAATGTGCTGAGCATGCTTGATTTGGCAGGAATACCTCTAAGAGCAGATAATCGCGGCGAAAGACACCCTATTGTCATCGCAGGGGGACCCTGCACCTTTAACCCCGAACCGCTGGCTGATTTTATTGATTTGTTTGTCATCGGGGAAGGAGAGGAGGTTATCATTGAATTGCTGGGCTGTATTAGGACATGGAAAAAGTCAGGGGACAGTAAAGCAGCACTGCTGACTGATGTCTGCCGGATTCCCGGCGTATATGTTCCCTCGCTGTATAATGTATCTTATGGAAAAGACGGCCTTATAACAGAAATTACTCCTCTGCACGGTACACCTGAAACAGTCGATAAAAGGATTATAAAGGATTTTGACAGCGTATGTGTCCCCGAAAGACCGATTGTTCCTAATATTGAAATTGTACATGACCGTGCAGCGTTAGAGTTGTTCCGGGGATGTATTCGCGGTTGCCGGTTTTGCCAAGCCGGGTTCACTTCACGGCCGGTGCGTGAAAAATCTCCCCAAACGCTCTGCCGCCAAGCTAAATCAGTTATTGAAAACAGCGGTTGCTCAGAGATAGGCCTGGTTTCGCTTTCTACCAGTGATTATACATATCTGCGCCCGCTGTGTGACAGCATTTTAGAGTGGTGTGAGCCCATGAGGGTCAGCTTATCCCTGCCGTCCCTGAGGGCAGACAGTTTTTCAAAAGAACTGTTAAACAAGGTACAAAAGGTGCGGAAAAGCGGGCTGACCTTTGCCCCTGAGGCAGGTACTCCGCGTATGAGGGATGTAATTAACAAAAATTTGACCGAAAAGGATTTAATGGATGCCCTGCAAACAGCCTTTCTTGGGGGCTGGAATGGGGTGAAGCTGTATTTTATGATAGGATTGCCAACCGAAACCGATGAGGATGTTAGGGAAATTGGCGAATTGTGCAACCGTGTTTATTATATGTGGAGGCAATCGCGGCAGGATAAGGGGCGGAGTGTGCGAATCAGTTCTGGGGCATCCTGTTTTGTCCCCAAGCCGCACACCCCTTTTCAGTGGGAGCCTATGGACAGCGTCCAGGCATTGCGCCGCAAAGCCGGACTGGTTAAGGATACTGTGAGAAAACAGATAACATTCCGTTGGCACGATCCTTTAACAAGCTACATTGAGGCGGTATTTGCCCGGGGGGACCGCCGTCTGGGAAAAGTCCTGGAGCAAGCCTACCGTCTCGGATGCCGGATGGACGGCTGGAGCGAATTTTTCTCTTCTGAACGCTGGATGGAGGCATTCAGACTAGAAGGGCTTGATCCGGATTTTTACGCCTTGCGCCGCCGGGATTTTGATGAAATACTGCCTTGGGCGCATATTTCCTGCGGAGTGAGCAGGGAGTACCTGCAAAATGAATGCAGAAGGGCATATGCGGCACAGCCTACACCGGACTGCCGTAGCGAGTGTTCAGGATGCGGGCTAGGAAGCAATGGGAGGTGCTTGAATGTCACACCTTAATGTCCGCCTAGCCTATCAGAAAACAGGCAGGGCAAAATATATCTCACACCTTGATTTGATGCGAGTTTTTGCCCGGGCTTTTGCCCGCCTTAAAATCCCTTTGCGCTTTTCAGAGGGGTTTAATCCCCACCCCTATTTATCAATAGCCATGCCGCTTGGTGTTGGAATAGAAAGCCTTTGTGAACGCTTGGATTTTGGCATATCCCAGGCTATAAACATAGGCTCATTGCCCTACAGGCTAAACGCCGAATTACCCGCTGGAATCCGGGCTGAAGCCGCCGTTATCGGCGGGAGACCATTTGCCCAGATCGCTTTTGCCGAATACAAAATTACCGTTGAGACCAATATTCCGCCCAATCGGATTCATGCATTGTTTACTTCAACTGTGATTGTGAGTAAACGTTCAAAGAAAAAAGCCCCTGTCCCTACCGACATTGTGCCAATGATTAAAAATTTTTCGTGCGTAAGATTTCGGGATGGTATCCAAATTACCGCCCTGTTGGCATCGCAGAATCCTTCTCTTAACCCGGAATATATAGCTGAAGGCTTTAGGCAGTACCTGGACCCGGAGGCATCTTTTGATTTTGTACGTACTGCTTTGTTTGATGCCGCTGCTCACCCCTTTGATGCCCTGGCGGGGGAGGGAAATGGCGTATGTAGCTACCCCCCCAAAAATTAAATGATGGCGGCAAATAAGGAGATTTTTATGGTGCATCGGTTTTTTTGTGAAATTCCCCTGTCTGAAGGCGTTGTTCCCCTGCCCGATGGGTTGCGCCATCATGCTTGCAATGTGCTGCGTATGCGTAAGGGCGAGCCCTTAATTCTCTGTGATGGCAAGGGACATGATGCAGAGTGCCGCCTGCTTGAAAACGGTACAGCTGAGGTTATTTCCATATCTGATTGCCCTGAGCAGAGCAAGCCATCTATTCATATTTACCCATCTGTTTCTAAGGGTGAGCGGTTTGAGTGGCTTTTGCAGAAATCTGTTGAATTGGGTGTTACCGATATAACCCCGGTTTTGTCCTCTCGCTGTATTGCCGCCGCCCCTGAGGATAAAAAGCTTATGCGCTGGCAAAAAATCATAAGGGCCGCCGCCGAACAGTCGGGCAGAGGCCGCATTCCCCGCCTTCATGGTGTGGTAAATTTTGATGTAGCTCTTGAAAAGAAATCCGGCCTGTTGATTTTCTGTTATGAAGGTGGGGGAGACGTTTCACTGAAGGTATTGCTTGGCGGCAATTTTCCTGACAGTATATCAGTTCTAACCGGGCCTGAGGGGGGCTACTCGCACCAGGAAGCCGAATTATGCAAAAACCAAGGCTGGCAGGCAGTTAGCCTGGGCAGAAGAATTTTACGGTGTGAAACTGCCCCATTATTTGTATTATCGGCAATTGGGTATGAGTTGATGTGAATCTGTTCCCTCATCTATTTCGCCCGGCTATGCCAGGGCGCGGGGGGGGCTTTGTTATAATGTGAAAAACATCCCACCACCCCCCTTGACAACTTAGGTGGGAAGTGTTAAAATACCGATTGAGGGCCGATTTTGAGTAAACAAAACACCGGCCACGGCGTCCGTGTGGTGAAGCAAACACCCCGCGGAACGAACGCAGGACCTCCAATTAAAGCAAACCTCCTACGAACGCATGGGATTTTAAC
>WRLU01000059.1 GCA_009777475.1 Oscillospiraceae bacterium
ACATCATCGAGGACGACCGAGTTCAGGTTGAGCAGCAGCCTTCGGACGTGGCTTTGGGGTAAGTTTCCTGCATCCGAGTGATAGCTCCGAGCGTGATACAGCCGTGTGATGGCACTCTTGAAAACATGGCTGACGTTTTCAGGAAAACAATCAACTTCACTTTTTTCAAGAATGACTGAAATGTCGTCTGTCTTAGCTTCACGGGCAACCGCAGGCGGGACAGACAGACTTTTCTCAATATAAATACCCTCATGTTTATTATTCTCTATATTACTTGGGGGCAAATCCTGCGTATCTTGAACCGACAAATCTGCTGTTCTTGAACAGTCTGCTTGTTCGTTCTTAAACGGCACGGCTTTGTCATTGCTTTCTGTAAGAGCTATGTAGATTTGGTTGGGAAAACCGCGCCCGGAACGCTTTTCCCAGATGAGGTTATTTACTGTGAGTTCACGGAAAACGGCAGTGGCTTTGCGGTAGCTGATTTTGAGAGTGTTGGCCAATTCCTCCCGGGTGAAGATGAGGAATACCTCCCCATTGTCATTGACCCAGCCGGATTGCTTAGACAGCAGCATACGATTGAACAGCAGTGTGTAGGCTACGGTTGCCTCAAGGGACAGCGGATTTTTTTCGCTCAGGAGCCAGCGGGGCATTTGCAGATATTCACTACTGCCGGTGTCACTCTGACGAACTAGAGGGAATGGGGGACGGTCTTTCATTTGAAATGCTTTCATTTTGGATATTCCTCCTTGTTTTTTGATGTTTTGGGGTTATAAAAAAACCGTAGCTGCCCGGTTAATGGGGAGGATACGGTTTCGTGACACAGGGAATTTTTGATTTTGCTAAAATAGTATTGACATTGTACGAAAATCAACGTACAATATACATACAATAAAGTAAAAGGGGGATTACTATGGCTCAAACAACATTAAATGTACGCATGGATGAAAATGTTAAAAAGGCTCTTGAAGAATTTTGCATTTCTGTTGGCATGAACACATCTGTTGCGGTCAATATGTTCGCAAAAGCTGTCATACGGGAACAAAGACTGCCCTTTGATATTGTTGCTGACCCATTTTACAGCAATGCAAACAAAGAACACCTCCGCAGATCCTTGGAACAAATAGAACGAGGCAGTATCGTGGTAAAAACCATGGATGAACTGGAGGCAATGGCTACTGATGAATAAGCCTCTAACATTTTCACTTGAGGCGTGGGACGATTATCTACACTGGCAGATGCAAGATAAAAAGACACTTTTGCGCATCAATAAATTATTACAGGATATCCAGCGCAATGAATTTTCAGGAATCGGTAAGCCCGAGCCTCTTAGGGGTGACAAGTCGGGATATTGGAGCAGAAGAATTGATAGCGGCAATCGGCTTGTGTATCGTGTTACGGATAAGTCCATAGAAATACACTCGTGTAAAACTCATTACGGAGAGTAGTACGAGGTGTTGTTTCACACCTCCCCTTTCCCCATCTTTACAAAACCCTCCAATAATTCCCCTTGGGCTATCTCTCGCGTTGTAGACACCGAAGAAATTTTTCTGCTTTGTAGATTTTGCGTTTGCGTATCTTGCGGCGTGGGAACCGGCTCAGTGTGGGGCGGTTCTTGCGTTTTTTCCGCAGACTGCTTTATTTCCTCTGTTCTCCAAACCGGCATATGTCCCAGTACGCTCACTGTCCGCAGTCTGTTAAATCCCGGCAGCTCGTCCGGGATGATTTTGCACAGGCGCATGGGTTTTTGTCCCCGCAGGCTTACCAGACATTCCTCGTTAGGCAGCCGCAGAATCTCATCGGTCATCATCAGTTCACGGCCAACACTGCTCCGGGTCTGGCTGTAGGGGCGTGTCGTGCTGTTGATAGGTGTGAACAGCGGAGCCATGGGCATTTGGTTGTTGTTTACCCGGATGGTCACGGAGCCGATTTTGTCTGAAAAATACTCTGCTGTGTTCAAATCGTTGCATCCAAGGAAGATTTGCGTGTCGCAGTTGGTTAAAATAGCACCGCATTCATCCCGGCCGTACCGGGCTGTAAGCTGAGGCAGGCTTTGCAGGATAATCTGGATGTTTATATTGCGGGAGCGGCAGGTCGAGATTGTTTCTACAAACTTGGGGAATTTGCCCACATTGCAAAATTCGTCCATGACGACATTCACCGGAACCGGAAGTCCCCCGCCTTGCTTGCGGGCTGAATCATACAGCCGATCGAACAGCATTTGAAAAAACAACGCACTTAAAAACGACTTGGAGTTATCCTGATCAGGGATGATGCAAAAATAAGCACAGGGCTTTTGTCCGGGCAGGGTAAAGTCAATCTCATCATAAGCGGTAATCTTGCCGGCCATCGGGTCGGTATAGATTTGCAAACGCACGCCCAACCCGGCAGCGACATTGCCCCAAACACTCTCATTGGCCTGACCGAACACGGTAAACGGCGCACGGGCAGGGTGGTTCTCGTCCAGACATTTCATCCTCTCGGCTACTATGCTGAATTTTTCGGTGGACAGCATTTTATATACATCTCCAAGGGTACGCTGTTCTATGGGAAGCTTTTCTTGACTGATGTACAAAATTAGGGCTGTGAGCAGGTTTTGTTCTGAAATATCCCAAAATGGATTGCTGCTTTCGCTGATTTGTGTGTTGTCCATGATGATTTGGGCAATTTTTATGGCTACTTCGGGACTATCCTCTATTACTTTGAAGCAATTGAAGGAATCTGAGTGGTTCATATCGATCAGGTTAAAACACTTCACCGTGTAACCCTCATCGGTCAAAAAGCCTGACATACTTTCATAAAACTCGCCCTTGCTGTCTACCAGAACTAAGCTTTCCTTACGCCGGGCAGCTTGCAGAATCAGCGGCTTGACATAACCCCGGGATTTACCGGAACCGGATGCACCGAACACCGCCATGTTTTTGTTCAAACCGTTTCTGTCCTTCAAGCCGATGTATTCGGCGTATTGGTCGTCATCATCGGGATTATCTTTGTATTTGCCCAGCAGGGTTGTATTAACCTCGGCAATCTCGTCCACATCACAAACAGCTTCCATATCTACAGGCTTCATCCAACCCGAGGTGCCGTGAGTACCCTCCGGCAAAATATCAAATCCACGCTTATCCCTCACAAAACGATACCCGGAAATCCAGTGATAGCCTTTTTTACTGAACAATATGATGAATATTACGCAGATGGCCGTCACGCCCAACCCCACAGGGGTAAATAGGGCAAACCAGTTGAATATGGGGTTGAATTCCCAACCTGATTTTCCCGGTTTGCCGTCACCGAATACAGAGAAAATCCCCCGGGCAATCAAATTGACAATCATGCCGTAAAAATATAGAAACACCAATCCAAGTATTATCAAATGATGTACCTTGCCTGATGTTCTTTTTTTAATCCGTTTGGCTTTTTTTATAACCCGCTCTTCGAGCTTCCCTACATATTCGGACGGTTTCATCGCTGATATAGCCTCCTTCCTTGGTAATATACGGCTCGTTGCAGCCGGGTTCGTCCAGAAATTCCGGGAATGAAAACAGCCGCATAATCTCTTCATCCTCAATTCTGTACAGACATATGTCATTTTCCGGATATAACCCCCTGATTGCCTCACCCTGGCAATCTCTTACGAAAATATGAGTGCTTGTGCTGTGTTCCCTTGCTTTTGAAATAAGCTTTGAAATGCGGCGCAGATTCATGTCAATGCCGAGGATAACTGGCTCATTGTTCATCATTCCGTCAGAGGCTTCATACCCAGACCGAGGCGGCGCAAGACCGTTCTCCCCAAATATAAGATTGTTCAGCCGTTTGCGGTAATTCGGCTGGAGCATAATACGCATTTGAAATGCCCCATCGGGATTGCATGGGCATAAATGGAGTGGTTGGGTAAACTTATCATAGGCGGTGCGGTAAGCAGCCTTTTTTCCTGCCGGACCGGTCACTGAGGCACATAGTGCATGATAGTCAGTCCCCATGTAAATTACACAGGGGTCGATAACACAGGGGATACGCCCTACGGGGGTGTTCCTGCCGGACTGTGCCAGTATAATTTCCGCTGTGTTTATTTCATTTTTGTGATATAAACGAGCCTCCGGGTCTGATACATAGAAGAAAACGCTGTTGCCCATCAGTCCGGTGAAGCGTGCGTTGCCGCTTACATTCTGCCCTTTGCTCCGCTGTATTTTGCGGATATAGCTTGCTGTCATATAACTGCGGGGATTGAGTAACTGCGACACATCATCCGCAAATACATCAACCCCTGCCATCATCAGCGTTGCCATAACCTGCCCGGACTGCTCCCTGCGGCTCACGATACGCTCTCTTGATACATGACTTCTATCTGGTTGGATATTTATACCGATATGATTCAGCAAATCATATCCCAGCGGGGTAACGCAGCAGTGCCGCTTGTCTTTGGTCTCATACACAAGCTTCTCTTTTTGCAGTCTTTCGACGTTCCCGCCGCTGAATATGTGCGACTCCGGGTACTGAAATTCTGCCGGAAAATTCTTGCACAAGGCTATGAGCTTGAGCAGCTCAACATTGTGTCTCTCAAGCAAAAAAACACCTCCCTCTCGGCAAATTGCGGACAGCAAACCATGTGACTGTGTTTCGTGTTTTAGAAAACCTGAAAATTCACTGTAATATCAAGGCTTTGCATAGTCCGCAATTTTGATTTTTCCAAAACGCCTTAAAAACGTTCATTGCGGACAGCGTGAATCCAGTCCAAAACGCTTTCCAAAAAACTCATAAGCATCCTCAGGCGGCATGAGGTATATGTGACAGGCGGTGTCTTTTGAGGGTTTAGACAACAGGCAAATTGACAATGTAAACTGGTCGTCATCGGGGAAAAAATGCCCTTTGAGTGCGTTGGGGATTGCCTTCCAAGCCTTGTTATCTTGGTCATACACGCACCTGCTATCGGGCAGGCAATATTCGTCTATGACTAGCAATGCTGTCTCATAATATGGCAATGTTTCTGTGAACCCTTTTCGCAGGTCATGGATAGCATCCGAGATTTGCGTTGCCGAACCGTATCGGCAATGAGGCAAAAGCGTATCCAACCGAATATGCAGCCAACCTTTTTCAGTCACTTCAATGCTGCCCATTATGGTTTTGTCCACTCGTTTTCCTCCTCAAAAAAACGGCTTTTGGCCGTTTCAAACTCGCTTTTCATTTGAACCAGAGATTTCCCCCGAACTTTCAATATATTCTTGAAGGCGGTCAGGATTTTTCTCTTGTTGATGGGACCTGTACGAATTTGTGCTAATTCAACCCGACTGAGCCATTGTGCTGATTTATCCATCTGTCCGGCTATCTCCGACAGGGAAATTTTATGTTTCAGCCTGAAATTACGCATAGCCAAAACTTTCAAATCGAAATCCCCCCATCATAAAGCACTGTGGCGGCATCAACATTACGGCAAGGATAAATCAAGCCTCTGTCATCGTCTTCAAACAGCTCGCCTTTTTGGATATGCCATGGGTCGTCTGAAACGAGATAAACACGCAAACCGCAAGCATTCAGAGCCTTTTTTACATAGGCAGGGAGTTTATTGCCATGCCGGAGATATACCGCACCGAAATCCATCATCACAAACTGCCCGCAATTCACAAATGTATCCCAATCTGCCAATTTTCCAACGGGCGGAATACAAACCGGGATGCTTTTTTCCTGCAACCCGGAGAGTTTCAAGTCCGAGCTTCCATCCATGGCCAAAACGGAAACACCCTGCCCTGATTGGTTCAGATGCCCGGCAAGCTGCACTGTCAGCATGGTTGCACCTAGACCCCTTGCCGCGCCGATGATGCCAATTACACGTCTATTTTGTTGGGAAGCGGGGAATACAACAGACTGTTTGAGCTGATTTGGCGTTTTATTCAGCCAATGCGGAAGCTTTATGTCTGGGAATGAGAGCTTTTTGAACGATTCTGGTAATTTCAGTACAGCAGATGATTCCGGGCAGCATTCCTCGGGAGGGGTAGGCAATTCGGGACGATGTTCCGGGTCTATGCGGCGCGTTTGAATTGCTCTGGCCGTTTCGTCTATGCCGACCTCCATTTTCCGGCTTGGGTAGAGAATATCGTAAATCTGGCGTTCATAGCACCAGACTTCAAAGGAATAATCCTGTTCCGGCGTGTCTTTGATGCAAATAATGCGGATGGTTGAGTCTTGGTTCCGACACGCCTCTAATATTTCCTTAAAACCGTCCTCTTTCACGGCACTTTCCGACAATAGAACGGCATCAAAAGCCTGTGCCTGCGGCATACGTTCTAATAAATCGGCAGCGTTTTGGCAGATTTCAAGGTAAATTCCCTTGCTTTTCAAGCTGAGATGAAATTTTGTTGCCGCTGTGCCGCTTGCGACAATGCCTATGGCGTTAATCATGGGTTTGTATCCCCCCTTTTCTAAAATTACCCTCCCTCACGGGCGGCGATGGATTTCCGGTCTGTGCTGATGAGATTGAACTCATCCATGGAACTGCTGAACCCGATACAGGTACGGATATTACTGGAACAGAGAAGTCCCTGCCCCTTTTTGAAACGGATGATTTGGGAGGCTTCCTCTTCCGAAAGCGAGAGGATTTTCCCTACTCGTTCAGCCTCGTCCTCCTCCATTTGCATGATGATCTTTACCCGGCTGTTACCTAAGATTCCCTTGCCGTAATCGCCGTTATCAAGTGTGAAAAAGTCATTGATATCCTGCGTTGCTCCTACTGCCGAGCCGCCCAGACCCCGGATTGTTTTGAAGATTTCCAGAACATATTTGGCCGCTAGGCTGTTGCTGACGGCACCGATTAAATTCCAGAGTTCATCCAGAAATACAACTTTTTTAGCCGCTTTGTTCTTTTTTACTTCATCCCAGACATAATCAAGAGCCAAAAACATCCCCATTGGCAGCAATTCTGTACTCATTTCGCTGATATCCAGCACAATATACTTGGAAGACAAATCCACATTGGTCTGCCCTCCTAGCCGCCTAGCCGACCCGGTAACAAACCGGGACAACACTTGCGAAAGTACGGTACATTCTTGGTTTTTGCATAAGGTTTTGTGTAAATCTGCCAGACAGGGCATCGGTTTTAACTGCCCATCCGGTGTAAACAGGCTTTCGTTTTCATGGTTCATGCCAAACCGGGCATAGGTTTCCACTAGGGCATTGTCCAGAAAATGGCGTTCTTCGTATGTAATGTTGGGCTTTATCAGCGTGAAAAAGATGTGCAGTTTTTGAATTTTATCTGCCAATATTGAGTCGTTTCGCTTGGTATCGGTGATGCAATGACGGATTTCCATGATGTTGACACATTCCTGCGATGCCGGGGAGAGCTTGATATATCGTCCTCCCACCGCTTCACAGGCCGGACGGAACTCATGCCCTTTCAGCGGAGCGATTATAAATACCTGCGTCCCTTGGCAACGGTGCCGCAAAGCCAGTAATTGCAGCAGATACGTCTTGCCCGCCCCAGAGGTTCCCATGACACACATATTGGCATTTGAATATTTTTGCGCATCAAAAATATCCAGCATAGCTACAGAGGAGTTGTAGAGATTTTGCCCTATCAAAATGCCGCCCGGATCAAACAATTCAAAGCTGCAAAAGGGAAAAACCGCCGCCGCCGAATCGGTGAGAATATTGCGCCGGCTTTTGCGGGATAGGGAGCTATCAAGCGATAGTGTCGGCAGACAGGACAAAAAAGCCTGTTCGTGCCGATAATCAGCCCGCTTGACCGTATAATTGTTGGCGGTGCAGAGGTCTTTTACAGCTTCTGCCCGGCGTTCTAGCTCCTCGGCACTTTCTGCCGAGACCTCAATCAGCGTGTTCATATAGTAAAAATCCTGCGAACCCCGGTTCATACCTTCTTTGAGAAACATCCCTGAAAAAATAGCCGATTCCACCTGTTCATAATCGGCGCGGGTATCGCCAATGTCCCGCATACGAGAACGGTTAATCATAGTAGTTTGGGCGATTTTGGAGATGATTTTGTCTTTCCGCTGACGTTGCAGAAAAAAACTCAGGCTCACACCTTCACCTGCCTCAGCCAGAAACCCCAGCCATCCGGCAAAAACCTTGGATGGATAGCCGTATCCGGTGACATACAAAGTGCTGTGATACACACCGTTTACCACAATATACCGTTTGCCCCGGGTATCCACCGTATCCGGTGCGATTTGACACAGAGCATCACTCTCCGGCTGCTCATCCAAGGTGAGGACACCGCTTGATTTTTTGTTGATGATTTTGTCAAAAACCGTCCGGGTTTCGGCATCGTCAAGCACATTGCATTCCAGTCCGCACTCACTCAGCATCCCGGCAGCGGTAAGGGCATCTTTTTCCAGAGAAGTAACTGCCTGCTCTCGTGATTTTCCGCCTGTTTGCTGAAATATAAGGAAAAACCGCCGCCGCAGTGTTTGGTTTTGGGAAAGGGCATTGAGCAGATAAATCTCTTTTTCAATAATATCCCGGCACAGCGGGTGTGTTTTGTATAATTGAAATGTAGCAAAAACGAATATAAAAGTGTAGCACCTAACGATCCCGGGGGATCAAGAAAGAAAGTGTGTTAAACTGTGTGAAAAAACATACAGGG
>WRLU01000060.1 GCA_009777475.1 Oscillospiraceae bacterium
ATCTGTGCGGTTGTCAGCGGGGTTGTGTCGCTTTCGTTTGTGAGGTCGCCTACGCCCCGCTTGGGGTCTTGGGGGGTGCCGTTTACGGTTTGGGCGGCATCGGAGTTGTAGTAGACGTTGGTGAGGGTTAGGAGTGTAGTTTCATCAAATGTTCCACCGAAAATTGCCCCTGCACGAGAAGTTGCTGATGGAGAACTTACAGACACACTACCTACGTTATAGCAGTTGTTTATAAAACTGTCCGTGTTTCTGTGAATAAAACCAACAATACCCCCGGCACTCGCCGATGCAGTTAAAGACGTTGAGATAGAAGCGGATATATTGCCTGTGTTATAGCAGTTGTTGATAGAGGTGACACGATTAGCATCTCTCTGTCCCAAAATCCCGCCTGCGTTAGCTCTAAAGTCATAGGCAGAAGTAGCCGTGGCTGTGATGTTGCCGGTATTGTAGCAATTACTAATCTCTAAAGGACTATCCATATTATTGGACGAGATTCCCCCTGCCGATGCCGAACTGCCTGTTGCCGATACATTGCCTGTATTGTAGCAATCACGAATATAATCAGGCGAAGATCCAACGCTACCGCCGGAAGCGGAAAGAAGCCCGCCGGCACGAGCGGAACTACCGGACGAAACAGCTATATCGCCGCTGTTGTAACAATTGCTGACGTTGGTTCTCGAATGATTAGCGATAAGCCCACCGACATAAGTGGCACCAATGCGATTGATATTGATATATGTATTTTCCAAGCCTATATTCTTTACTATAGCAGATCCTGTACGCTCAAACAATCCGACATACATACGGTTGTTACTTGAAATTTTAAGATTACGGATGACAAATCCCTGCCCATCAAAAACGCCTCTGAACCAACCCGAAATGGGTATCCACTCACCATCGTTAATCAATGACAAATCAAGGTCATTCATTAGCACATATGAGACTATTTTAGTCCCCGAACTGTCGAGATTATCACGAATATCCCACAAATCCTGCTCTGTGTAAATCTTGATTGCATCCGGGTCAGGCGGGTCAATGGGTGCTAAAAACTTACCATTTGAACCGTATCCCGCTGCACCATCAGGCACAGCCTCAGATACAGGCACAGGCGGAAAAAACAGCAGGGAGGCTGTCATCATAAGCACAATTACGATAGATAAAATTCGTTTATTCATACTCAACGCCCCCCTCACATAAAAATTATACGGTATTACAGAATATGTGTCAACGCAACTCAGGGCAGCCGTTATGAAAATTTACACGGCTGCCCATATGATTTTATCTCGAAATGAGTGTTTTTTGTGATGACGGTTTTTTATCCGCACCTTGCCAGACATAAATCTTGCCGCTTATATTGCTGACATCAACTGTAATTTTGCTTTCTGCTCGCACCAAAACCCCAGGCTGTAATTCATTTCCCGCAGCAACAGCCTCTGCGCCAAGCTCACTCAGCTCACCTGCGAATATGTAATCGCCGCTTTTGAGTTTAACCGAACCGTTCTTTATTGCGTGACTAGTTGACGCCTGTTCATTTTTTACTTTGATTTTTTTTGGTTTTCCGGCTGCCCTATACGGACCCCAAGAGGGAGCGGTTCTGATGAAATACTCTGTGTCTTTCCCTTTAGATTTCGGCTCTATCAGTATGCCGGGTTCTTTTCCGTCACGAGTGGGATGAAAATTCCCAAATCCTTTGTCGTCAATAACTTTATGCTTCACAACGCCAACTTGAACCATATGGTTTAGTGAAACACCTTTACTGTCTGTTAACAACCAAGCTCCTGTTGTTTTTCCCGTTGTATCCGCTGCAATTGAATAATTAACCTTGTATTTTTCCTTTGGCCGCTTTTCTACGTCCTCAAACTTTACCACTATGGCATCAGTTTCAAGCTGCTTTGACTTTTTGTCGTAGGGCTTGTCGGAAATATGCAGGATTAAATCCTTGCCGAACAGCTTGGGAAACTTTTCCTTGCTAAGGGGATGTTTTTTCTCTGTAATCGGCATAAAGGCATTTGTTTTTTTCTCGAATTTAATATTCTTCCACTTTTTGCCCCCATCAGTACTGTAAGCCGCAGGCGTAAACTCCTCGGGAAGAATCAAAGTTTCGTTATGCAGGTCGATCCAATATTCAGTATCCGGCGTTTCGCCCCAATAGACAGGTTCTTCCCCGGGAAGATAGCCGGGTACTCTAATCTCAACCTCTTCATAGTCTATGCCAATCGGTTTATAGAATGTGATGCGGTGAATGGCGTACTCGCTCTCTCCGCTGCCTGATATAGAAACCGCTGCGATTTTTACAGTAACATCGGATTTTGCATCCGGAAACGGCCCAACTATAAAACCCTTGGCCTCATCATAAACCTCACTGCCTATTGTGGGCATCGTTCCGTCTGTGGTATAATACACACGAGCCGGATCAGGCGTTTTGATTGTGAAATTAGCTCTGTGGGTAGTGTACATGATACCGTCAAAGGCAGGGGTGGCGGTAAATTCAATTTTAGGAGAATTAGGTGCTTTTGTATCCACCACCGACACCGTGGATCGTTTAACGAAAATCCCGTCATACTTTTTTGTTGTAGCGGTGATTGTTGTGTTACCTACGTCAAGTGCTGTAACAAAACCGCTTGCATCAACAGTTGCCACGGTCGGGTCGCTTGATTCCCATGTTGTTGAAATATTCTCAGGCAAACCGGCAGGCAATACCTCAAGCGGCAGCCTTTCTGTGTCCCCAGGTGCCAAGACTGCTGTTTTGGGAATGTTTATGCCTGATTTTAACGGGTTACTGGGCTGACTGACCCATGCTACAGAGAATTTAACTTCATCGGGATCATCAGAGTAATATGGATGATACGATACACGCCACTTATAGTTCTTGTCTGCGGTTGGTGTAAACCTGAGATACACGGCATTGTTATCAATACGGGGTACATCGGTAACAAAATTATCCTTGTCGTCATAGATTTGCAAACTCAAATCGGGAATCATAAGCCCCGAATCTTCAACACCTCCCCTTGGATCGAGTGTGTGTGACATATACCATGTCAATGTTACCGCTGTTGGAACATCGGGAATCAGATCTCCAAAATAATCCTCCTTGTAACCTGAGAATATGTCTTTTTCCACAGTTTCAGTTGCGTGGCCAGCGTACCTGTCGGATTCCGTGTCATCTCCGCCTACTACTTTCAGTGCGTTCCACACATTTATAACGCCTGCACCTTGCCTATCTGTTAATTCGTACATTTCCTCAATAAGTGTCCCCCCATACGACAGTGGAGCTTTACGGTCACAAGAGGCCATTATAGCTGCCTTGACTGTTTTTACATCAATTTTTGCAGGAAGATTGAGCTGAGCAATCAATGCGGCAAGGCCGGCAACATGAGGTGCGGCAAAGCTTGTTCCGCTTGCAGTGTATGTACCGCTTGGCAATTCAACAGAAAGATTGCTCCCGGGAGCCACAACATCGGGTTTGTGTGCAAGGTAATATGAATCGGTTACATGGCTAGAGTATTCTGCCACATAATTATAATTAGGGTCATTTCTCTCAACAGATCCAACTGCACCTACTGTAATGGCGTTATATGCCATGCCCGGGGATATTATAGTCCCGCTTCCATCCTCATAGCCTCCGCCGCTGTTGCCTGCTCCGTTAACCCAAGTAACATCATAAAAATTCACAACAGCATCTATATATTGGTCTATAGCGGTATATTTACCCAAAGAGTCCTTATTCCCGGCACTCATATTGATAACATTGACTCCATGGAGCAGCAATTTTGGAACAACGTCGTAAAGATCCATAATTAAATTGCACCGTATGCTAAACAGCTCTGCATCCGGAGCCATACCATGCTCTCCCACAATCAATGCGGCCACAAGACTGGCATGGTCGCTTCTATTAGGGTCATCGGTGTCGTTTGCAAAGCCGCCTATTGCGAAAACTTTTGTGTAGTCTAACTCCGCAATACCCTCCCACGGGACACCGGGTTCAATCATTCCGATTTTAACCCCCATGCCTGTTATAGTGGGATTCCTAGCAGTATCTGCACCCATAGCAGCAAAGGCAGCATCTCTGCTATATGTTGGTATTATTTCAGAGTTTACAAATAAATCTAAAAAATTTACCTCGTCAAGCTTTTCAATGGTATACACATCCGCTTTGCTAACCTCGCATATAATCATTGGAACAAGAGGGTCTTCATGGATAACATCTGCGTCCAATGCTGAAAGGTGTGTATTTGTAAATTCAGCGTTGTGTGAAATATATTCCTCGGTATAAGTTTCACGCTTAGTTTTTATGTAGAGGTCTATATCTTGCGATACCTCTGTGTATTTGGGGGCGATTATTTCTTCCCACTTATAAATAGGGTCGTACCCTACCATGCCAAGGCTCAGAGGTGTGTTGAACAAGCCTGAACTGGCTTTGGTTTTAAGCATTTCTCGTGTGAAACCAAGCTGCGCAGCAACTTTCGCTTCAATCCCCTCATGGTCAACATCATCAATCCAAACGTAAACCGGAACAGTATCACCGTCCCCCATGTCATCCAGTGCCGCTTGCAGTTCAGCGGTGATTTTCGACACGGTGGGTTCTGCCGTGGCAGGGGAAATCCCCGATACCAACGACAAGAGCAGTGCCAAGCAGCACAGGAAAGAGATAGACCTTTTACCCTTTTGTACAAACATTTTTTGTACCTCCCAAAATTTTTTATTTGATAAACGAATTTTTCAATTCGTTATACCCAACTGGTGATGTAACATACTTTTTCAAGTGTTACACCGCCAGTTTTCCCTTGCCATAATCAGCTATACGCCAATCATGGCAGAGCCGGGCGTAGGAGGAACTACTATCATTTCAAAGGGCATTTGCCCCTGAAAATACAAACCAAAAAACGTTCATGTAACACTTGAAAAATCGTGTTACATGGGCGTTAATTTTTTTTAAGGAGGAATTTTTAATGACCACCCAACCTATTCGCAACAAGCACCAAGTCCGTGAGCTTGCAACCTATTACCTCAAGAAAGGTGAAGTCCGCAACCATGTCCTAATCGTTCTCGGTGTCCATACAGCCTTGCGAATATCGGATTTGCTACGCCTACGCTGGGAGGATGTGTATGACTTCGAGCGTAACCGTGTGCGGGCAAGCTTTTACATTGTAGAGGGCAAAACCCGAAAAACCAAGACCATTGCCTTGAACAAATCTGCCGTAAAAGCTCTGACACTGCTTGCGGCCAGTGCCGCCATGCCAGGACGTTTCCTGATTGAAAATCCAAGAACCAAAAAGGCCATCAGCCGCATCCAAGCCTACAGAATCATCCGAGTTGCTGCTGAAACGCTGGGGTTTCAGCAGAGGGTATCGCCCCATAGTTTGCGGAAATCGTTTGGATATTTCGCATGGAAGAGTGGGGTATCTCCTGCAATTATCATGGAAATTTACAACCATTCGTCTCTCGCCGTAACCCGCCGTTACCTCGGTGTCACGCAGGATGATAAAAACGAGGTGTATTGGGGGTTGTCGTTGTGCGGATAAATTAACCTGCGTTCAGAATATCATAGGGGGGATGTTCCTGTCAATGGGTTTTCGAGAAATTTTTCCCTTGGTTTTGTGCAAGTTACGCTTGTTTTCGGTAATGTTTTGATAGAAAATTATCTAATAGCTCAATATTTGTCTTTAGAATCAACCATACATGGGATGAATAAAAGCCTCTTACGTTTCTTCAGGGGGTTCGGTATGCAGCCCAATACAAAAAAAATTAAAAAAGTTTTTTCAAAAACACTCAACAAAACGCCGATAAGTGACCCTTCTTTATAGAGGGACTTTTTTCGGTCCGGTTTCATCCGGGGTAAAAACGCCTTTCTCGGCGTTCCGTTCCCTCTTCGTACTTCGACAATTGAATAGCACGCGGCCAGAGGATACAGGCGGTTTCGGACAGTGCAGCATTCAGCGCGCCCAAATCTTAATTTCCGCACAGCGGAAACCTGAAAAACGTGGGGGAAGAACCCGCACAGGAACGACTGACCGGGGAACGTGCAAAAAAATTATAACGGCAGAAAACACGGCGGAGTTACGCTTTGCCGTGTCTGTGTGCCGTTATGAAAAAAATTGAAAGAGGTGATACGCATGAGAACAGCAGCATTTGACTTGGCTGCCCCCGCCTCGCCAACGGAAAAACCGGAGACGGAAGAACATACCTACAAGGTAGATAAAATGGTCTTTTTAGTTACCCCCTCACACAGGAAAGATTCCGACAAAACCATACATGAGGCCTTAATAAACCTTATGATAAAAGACAGCGAAAACCATTGATATTACACAGAAAACCCTTGATGTTTCGGGATTTTCGCTTGACACACGAGCAGACGGTATGCTATGATCAGATATGATGTAATTAGCGTATGGACTGCCGGAAAGGAGCTAAAAAATGAGGCAGTCAACTAGCATTAGAAACCGTGCAAATACCGCCGCACTTTATGTCCGGCTTTCCCGCGATGATAATCTTGACGGAGACAGCAATAGCATACAAAGCCAGAAAAAACTCCTCACAAAAACAGCGAAGGAAAGAGGCTATACCAATCTGCTCACATTCTGCGATGACGGCATATCCGGCGTTACCATGAACCGCCCCGGTTATATTGAAATGATGACCGAGTTGAAAAAAGGCTATATTTCAGCGGTTTTTGTCAAAGACCTTTCGAGGTTAGGCAGAAACTATATCGAAGTCGGCAAGCTGACAGAGGATTTCCTGCCCGAAAACGATATACGGCTAGTGTCGGTAACAGACAATATCGACAGCGATGAGGGCGAAAATGACTTGAACCCCATACGCAACCTTTTCAACGAATGGTATTCACGCGACATATCGAAAAAGCAGCGTATCCGGTACAAGGTTAAAGGCAGTTCAGGCGAACCGCTTTCATTGCCGCCTTATGGGTACACAAAAAACCCGGACGATCCCACGCGCTGGGTAATCGACCCGGAGGCCGCCGAAATTGTCCGGCGTATCTTCAATATGAGCATTGACGGCAAAGGTGCGGAACAAATCGCCGCCGCACTGCACTCTGAAAGAATCCTAAATCCTACGCAGTATTGGAACAGCAAGGGTATAGGACGCGGAGGTAAAAAAAGCAGCAAAGACCCTTGTCATTGGAATTGTTCTGCTGTTACCGCAATCCTCTCACGGCAAGAATATTGCGGTGATGTTGTCAATTTCAAGACATATTCCAAAAGCTACAAGAACAAAAAGCGGATTGACAATGCCCCGGAAAATTGGGTGATATTCAAGGACAAGCATGATCCTATTATAGACCGGGCAACTTTTGAACGGGTACAGGAACGGCGGCTTGCTAAAACCCGTAAGCGCAAGACAAACAGCGGCGAAAAAAACATTTTCAGCGGATTATTGGTTTGTGCTGACTGCGGTCACAACCTCCATTTTCACTTCAACCAGAAAAACCACGATATATTGTACTTCAACTGCTCGAATTACAAAGGAAACCGAGGAACGTGCCAGACCACGCATTATATCCGGGTTGACTTTCTCGAAGAAGTGATACGGCAGGAAATACGCCGCTTAACCAAGTATGCCAGCCAGCACGAGGCTGAATTTGCCGAGGTGGTCATGGGTCACGCACAGCAATCAGGGGAGTTCAAAAGAGACCAGAAACAAAAGGAGCTTTCCGCCATGATTCACCGTGATAAAGAACTCGATACGCTTTTTAACCGTATGTATGAGGATAATATCAACGGCAGGATTGACGACAGCCGATTCGCTAAAATGTCCCATCAGTACACCGAGGAACAAAAAGAGCTTGCCGAAAGAATCAATGCCCTCACCGCCGAGCTTGACAAGCAGACCACAAGAGCCATGACAACCGATATGTTCATCGCCGCTGTCCGCAAGTACACACGAGCCAAGAAGCTGACGGAAAGAATGTTAAACGAGCTCATAGAGCAGATAGAGGTTCACCAAGCGGAAAAAACCGAGGGGTTACACATTCAGCGGCTCACCATTCACTACAGCTGTGTCGGTGCAATTCAGATACCCGATATGCTGACCCTGCCGGAAATCATCATGCAGACCCGGAAAGGTGTTAAGGTGAAATATTCAACAGAACAAACAGTAATATAAAAGCCGAGTGTCCTTATAGCTTT
>WRLU01000061.1 GCA_009777475.1 Oscillospiraceae bacterium
TGGCGGTAATGTTACTGCCAACAATGACCTCTTGTGGGTCAAGAGAACGCCCCGCAGAGATTATATTGCCCAAATTAGAAGATGCTTACAATCGACATGATTTACACGCCATGTCCGAGTTGTATGGCTCGGAGAGCAATGATGCCGCCGAGGGCGTATTAGGATTGTTTGGGTTGGGGGATTTGGCAAGCCTGATGCCCGCCGCTTCTGCACTTATGGGTTCCTCCGGTATGTTCGGCGGCATGGGAACAGTGGAATTGACCGAGATTAAGACTAAAATGGATGGCAAAAATAAGGCTGTTATTGATTACAATGTCAAAGTCAGTGGCGTTGCGGCTCCGGGGAAGCCCAAGGTCATGAATTTTGACACCACTATGATAGCAGTCAGGAGAAACGAGGAATGGTATGTAGAGAGCGAGGGGGGATATACTGTGGCACAAATCGCCCCTGACGACAGCATTTCTACCGAATTTACCGAGGATATGCGTGTTGACTCGGGGGAAACAGTTACCCTTTTTGGAGAAGGCACCAAATACGGCGTTGTTGACGGCAGCGACAATATGGTGATTGACTTTATTTACCCCGATGCCAAGGAGGAAATTACCGATGGGCTGTGGTTTGTAAAGAACATGGAGAATTTAGGTGGCTGGGGTGCGGTAAACGCAGCCAATATCGCTGTAATCCCCTTTGAATACGAGGAGCTGGGTGAATTTTCAAATGGGCTTGTCAGGGCTAAAAAGGGCGAGTATTGGGGTGTAATCAACACCAAGGGTGAAGCTGTAATTGATTTCCAATATGAAGATATGGGGGAAATCAAAAACGGTTTAGTGGGTGTCGTGATAAACAATGCGGGCGGTATAATTGATATGAAAGGAAATTATGTAGTCCCGCTGAACAAAGAGTATGGTTTGGCTCAAATTTTGCCAGAGAATTTTTTGTTTCGGGAATTTTTGTCTGGAGAATTGGGTACTCCTGGTGCTGGTGGCTCAAGGTTCACTCTTTTGGATTTAAGCGGCAAGGAAATCATTTCGGGTGCTTTTACTAAAAGTGTTATGGGTTCAATTTGGGGAAGAGGCGAAGTGGGTACAAGTATCGCAGTTTTAGAGGGCGAAACTCGCTTTTTTATTGAAACTACTGGAGAATCCGCCTATATTATCGACACGAAAGGCAAGGTGATTTTAGATTTTCACAAGCATATCCAAGGGCTTACATACTGGGAATATCTTGGAAATGGTTGGTATAGGGTCGATTCAGACAAAGGAACAAATTTGATGGATGAAAATGGCAAGTTCCTTTTAGATAAATGGGTTGTAAATGCCTTCGATGCAAAGTTGGTTGGACAATATATCTTGCTGAACGATTATTATTCGGTGCTTGATACCGTAGAACACGAAAAACGCCCCGTGCAACTGTATAGCAAAGACGGTCAACTGAAACTAACATTGTCGGAGGATGATACTTTCTCGTTTACTGACAACGGCTATGGCGAATACGATGGAGAATATGGGGGCGAGGACTTTCTGATTGTCGAAGACCCCAACCCTAGTATCCCATACAAAAAAGTCATTGACTTAAACAACGGCATCTCTTTTGACTTTGGAAACACGCCGGAATCTTTTAATCGGGGACTTGTTTTCGTTGTTCAAGACGAAAATGAAATTTTCTATGGGCTGTACATTAACGACAAACAGATTTACCCTACCGAATACCACGAAATTAAAACAGACGAAGACAGCGATGGCAAGACCGTTGTTACTTTACGAAAGGGAACCGATACCAAGGGTATCCTCATAGACCGCAACGGCAGGGTACTTGAAGAGTAAATAACTAAGCATATGCAATGGAAAAGCCCGATTCGATGAGGAGTCGGGCTTTTCCATTGCATAGATTTTCACAACACCCCTGCACCCGCCACCTCAACCCACGCACTTACCCCCAATGTCCCATGTCCAACCGCCAAAACAACCCTCACAAAACCCCTATTTTCTCCGCCAATTCTACGCCATAATGTCACCATATCTTATATTTTAGAAAGGTGGCACATTACTATGAAAATCAGGATAAGCCTGAACAACCACAAACGCAAAGACTTAGCCTTAGCGGTCGGAGAACTGCTGAACGCTCCACCCGAATACAAACGCAACCCCAATCACATCTACCACATCGGCAAGGTAGAGATAGACAGAGAAAGCACCCTAACATTCCCGCCCGACACAAACCCCGCAATCATAAAGCAATTATCAGACGAACTACAGACCAAAGGTTTCACAGCAGAATTGCCCGACAAACTGGTGATTCAAATGCCGCTGGAGGGCTTTGACGAGGTAGCTATTGAGAATCTGCGAAAACTGGTAAACGCTAAAGCCAACCTAATCAAAAAGGCTCTTGCTGTGGAGGATTTGCCAATCGAGCAGACCGAGAACACGCTGGACTTTGCTTGGTTCGCCTTTGATACACCCTCCGAGGATGTAACGGCGTATTCGCAGTTTATATCAGCCTTGTGCGACATGGCAAAAAAACAAAAGCGGGTACTGGCTACCGAAAAATCCGTTGAGAATGAGAAATACGCTTTCCGCTGTTTTCTGCTCCGGCTTGGGTTCATCGGGGACGAGTACGCAGATACACGCAAGGCACTCTTGCGAAACCTTACGGGTAACGGGTCTTGGAAATCGGAAGCGGCGGCGGGGGAAAGAGCCAAGCCCGCCCCATCCTCCAGCAAAATTGAGGAATCTGCGGAGGCAATCGGAAAACACCTCTTGCGTGGGTTCGTCCAATATCTAGAAACGATTTTATAATCGTTCGCACATTACCTTCCCGCCTGAAATATGGCGGGATTTTTCTTTGCAAAACCGCCGGATTTTCTAACTGTAACCATGCTGTAATCACAACAAAAACCAAAAAACAGGAATTACAGCAGAATTACCGCCGTAAAATAAAGTGATTTGCTTGGTTCTACCATTACAGGGTAATGACATAATATATTTATATATTATGTCATAGGGTGTATGTAGAGGAAATGGAGGGGGCGAGCAGATGATGATGTATGAGATGTTGCGGGAGTATAAGGGGTATTTGTTGGGTTCGTTGAGTCGGGCGACGGCGGGAACATACTACAAAAGGCTTTGCCTTTTGTTCGAGGGGCAGCCCATCACCGACACGGCTCGGCAGCTTGATGTACAAAGGGTTATAGATAAGCTGGGCGATGTGAAATATAAAAACCACTTTTCACAGAGTAAAAATGCTTTTCTGTACTTCTGCGAGTTTCAAAAGATTAGGTTGTCCGCTAATGTTTTAGAAAAGATTGAAGCATTGGCGGGAGCAACCAAAAAGAAGCACCGCAAATTAAAGCCTGTTGAATATAGCCACATTGATGGCAAAGTAAAACGCCTCAAAAATACAAGGCTCAAACTCAGCTACCAAACAATGGTTGCCACAGGCTTGCGGGTTTCCGAACTGGCGGGGTTATCTCACAACGATTGCCAAGTAACCGCCGAATCTATAACTCTTCACTTTTTCGGCAAAGGTGGCAAGACTGGAACGGCTGTGATTTGGGCGGGCGAATCTCCTCAACTGTACGAACTCCTGAAAAACCAAATCGCAGATACTCCCGCAGATAAAAAGGTTTTTTACTCCGCTGTCTACCTACAATCCAAGGCTCGTGAACTTGGTTTTGGTTGCCATGACCTACGCCGAGCCTTTGCAAAATTGGAGTATCACAAATGCCGAAATAAAGAGACGGTTAGTGAGAAATTGGGACATTCTAATATTAGGACAACCAACATATATTTAAGAAGCAAAGTGAAAGTCTAGGCGGTGGGGACATGAAACTCTTGGATTTAGTAGTCAAAGAATACATCGCCATCGTGGAGATGTTGGCAGAGGATAAGCCGATAGAAAACAACCGAATGATTGTGGAGCGTGAAGAATTTAAGTCCATGCTTGAAAAATATGCTTTTGCCACTTTCGCCGCCAAAACCAAGGCATATAAAGCCCTGAATTTCATCATTCACGACCAAAACAATTACACCATGCCCTACAATGACACCAAACTGAAAAAAACGGTTAGGAAAGTGGTTGTAAATTACAAAACCTACCTCGCCGTCAAGCACTTATATGAAACAAATTTGAATATTTGAGGAGGCATACCATGAGGGCTATGATTCACGATGCACTTACGTTTTTAATCACAAAATTTTTCAAAATGCTTTGGGACGGCACGGTTAAGGCATCTCTTGAAGATAAAAATGTCGCCACAAGGTATATTTGTCTGGTAGCAGTTCTGTTCATCATAGGACTGGTGTTTAAGGTGTGGGGATTTGTGGTGCTTGTTCTCATTGCTGTTGCCACGATTGTTGCCATACGAGGCTACATTAAAGACTTCCCTCAGAGAGAGAAAGAACGATTTTACCGTGACACATTTACCGCAATCAATTTCAAAGCTTCTGATGGTTGTTTCCCTGAGTATTTAAGTGAATCGGAACTATCAGAATATGCAACGACGGTATATTTTTTAACCGTGATACCATTAAACAAGTGGCTTGATAGAAAAGATGAGCTTTCTATGTATTTCAACAAAAAAGTCATAGGAATAGAGCAAAATACCAAAGACAATATGGTAGAGTAGGGAAACGCCGCCTTGCCATATTGCTATGGTAGGTTTGCGTAGCCCTCTCTGGGAACCGTACGTACCCCTCTCGAAGTATACGGCTCTGTTATTGTTTGTTCAGTAAAAAAACTCATTTTGTGTGGATAACACTACGGTGACATTTTCGGCACACCACAAGCGTTTTCCGGCGTTTTGCTATCATTGCGATTTCCCACCGTTGTTTGCCCTTTAGATTTTTCAATTTGTTGACATGGTGGATTTCATAATAGTCACTGTCCGCCGTTCCACATAACTCACAAACTTTCGCCTTTAACCGTTTTTCAAGGGTATTTATTGCATATCCGATAACAACCGCAGCATTAGTGACACTGTCGGTGAAATTGATTTTTCCTTTACAATCGGCGTAATTGGCAAAATAACATCTTTTCTTTCCCTGTTTTGTTTCGTATGGTATACCCCATTTGCCTTTTCCGTCTTTGAACATAGAAATAATCTCTGAGATTTTGCACTTATGCTTGGAAGCGAGGGTTTTTAAGCAACTGTATTCCATTAGATAGGCAAAGTAGTTTAACTTATTAAAGTTGCCAGCCATACCATAGTAATTACATATCCCGCGCAACTCGGCATTGTAAACTGAAACGATTTCTAAGTCAGTTAGGTTTACCAAATATTTTCTGTGAACAGGGAACATTGTTCCGTCAGTCTTCTGTATCGCTACGCCTTTTGTGAATATGAATTTGTGAATTTTATCTGTTAGCGGAACGAGCAATTCTATACCGCCGTTCAGGGTACGCATTTTCACGTTCCCATTTCCGCCGCGCTTTATTATTCCACTTCTTCGTACACGCACGTCATAACCTAAGAACCTCGCACATTCACTGCTGTGGGTAATGAGCGTTTTTTCCTCGCTAAGTTCCATTTTCAGCATAGAGCTGATATACTCGGCAAGTTTACTCTTGATCCACAAGCAATCCTCGCGGCTTCCCTTGATACCAATTAGAAAATCATCTGCATACCGAATATATTTGATTTTTTTGTCGGTTTGCGAAGTGCACGGTATAGTCATCAGTTTTTTGCGCTTTTCTTGATATTCTGCAAGCAACCGTTCCTTTTCCGCACCCTCTGCCTTTTTCAGATGATAGGAGAGCCTTTTAATTTCGTTATGAAGTTCCCGATATTCAGGCGTGATTTTCTCCACATTGGGCGTGTCAAACTCGGTTTTCAGTTTCATTACAAACTTGTCCAGCTCATGCAGATAGATATTAGCTAACAGCGGAGAGATAATACCGCCTTGCGGTGTTCCGCTGTACGTTTCGTGATATTGCCAATTCTCTATATACCCTGCCTTCAGAAATTTGTAAATCAACTTAATTATACGAGCATCTTTGATTTTACCGTTCAGCAAACCCACGAGTACAGCGTGGTCAATATTATCGAAGCAACCTCTAATGTCGCCCTCAACAAACCAACGTGTGCCGTTAAACTCTCTTTTAATTTCTTTCAACGCCGTGTGACAGCTTCTCTTTGGTCTAAATCCGTGTGATACATTAAGAAAGATAGGCTCATACACCGCTTCCAGAACCATGCGTAGAACTTCCTGAACAAGCTTGTCTGTAAAAGTTGGTATGCCTAACGGACGTTTCTTGCTTGGGTCGTTCTTCTTGGTAATGTGGGTTCGTCTTACTGGTGTTGGCTGATAGATTTCGTTTTTAAGCGATTGAATGATATTTGCGATTTTTGTTTCACTAAAACCATCAGCCGTGTCATTGTTTACGCCCTTTGTAGCCGCTCCTTTATTAGCATACAAGTACCTATACGCCTCAAAGTAGAGGTCAGGTCGTAACAAGTAACGATATAGCTTTGTAAATACTTCTTCTTTGTTTGCAAGTGAGTTTTTGCTGATTCTTGCTAAAATTTCCATTGTTGGTTGCATTTCTGCCATTGAGGTTTTCCTCCCTAATCAATTTCTAATTTTAGTACACAATAACTACGTCCCTTCGCCATGTGAACGGCGTTACCGTCCTCGGACTACTACGGACGCTCCGTACCCATGCAGGATTTTCAAACTCCATAGTCATAGCCGCTGTTTTCACCTCCTTTTATTGCGGCGTTCCTGTTTAGGGTATCCCCGGTTAGCAATGAGCCTTGGTAAATTCAGATTATCGGTATCGCTTTCGTTTCGTTGTCATAGGTTCTCCTACAAGTCATACGGAATTGTTGATAACAGTTAAATCCACAACCATAATTTAACTTTTCCGTATCAGAGGTTACAGATACTTTCCTCTGCCTACACATAACAGGGACTGGAAACTTGCGTTCAGTAAACTCAACTTATACCTTGTATCCGATTAACATTGCGGTTCAGTCGCACCCGATTATCTTTGAGTGACTTTCCGCTTTCCTGCCGTGCTTTGTTCCCGTGTCAGCTTTCGCCTTTCGGTTAGGCAGGTTGTTTCCCGCGTTATCTTACGGGACAGTACCTTATACTGCTTTGCTCAATGCCCTATCCGGGCGCACATTATGAATGTGTTT
>WRLU01000062.1 GCA_009777475.1 Oscillospiraceae bacterium
AAACTACATTTTACGACAAGGACGCGGTAAAAGACAAAACGAAAAATCCCGTCTGGATTTCCCGCGGGCAAACCGCTGAAATATGGCTGGACGCCACCGACAAAAAACCGGTCAGCGAAAAGCTGCTGTTGCGCTATTAATGGGTAGGATGATATACTGTGCAGGGAGGGCATTAGCATGGAAGTATTATATGCTGTTTTAATATTGGGCGGTATTGGGTTGATTTTAGGGATTGCCTTAGCCCTTTCCTCCCGGGTTTTTGCTGTCCAGCCCAACCACCGGGAGGAGCTTATACGTCAAGTTTTGCCAGGAGATAATTGCTCTGCCTGTGGGTATGCCTCTTGCGGGCTGTATGCGGATGCACTCGTCAAACAGGGCATAAGCCCCGATTTATGCAAAGCAGGCGGAGAAAGGCTGAATATGCGGCTTTGTGAAATTTTAGGAATTGAGCATAAGCCAAGCTCTCGAATGGCGGTAATTGTAAATTGTTCGGGAGGAGTTAGAGCCAGGAACAAATATGACTATTTTGGCTTAGAGGATTGCTCTGCCGCTGAGAGGATAGCCGGAGGCCCCAAGGTTTGTGAATATGGCTGCATCGGACTGGCATCATGCGTTAAATCCTGTCCTTTTGGCGCGATTTCAATGGTCGAGGGTGTTGCTATGGTTGATAGCGAACGCTGTACCGGATGTTTTGCCTGTATAGAGTCGTGTCCTAAGCATATCATTAACCCGATACCCTATTATGCAGATGTCAAATTAGCATGCTCCTCCCACGATAAAGGCAGTGTCGTGGTGCAGCTTTGTGACATAGGATGCATAGGATGCAAGGCTTGCGAGAGGATATGCCCGGGAAAGGCTATCCAGGTCAAGAACAATCTAGCAGAGATTGAATACGAGGCACATTTAAATCAAGATGCTGTATGCCGGGGTTGCGGAGACTGCGCCGAGCAATGCCCCCGCAGGCTGATTATAGACACAAAGCTAGACAGGGAGCCTAGAACGGTAGAGGATGATTAGGATTGAAGAAAGGTGAAATATATGTCTAAGAAATATAAACCATATCAGGGGCGTGGGCGATTTCGTGTCATTAAGAGAATTTTGACAGCAGCTATCTTAGCAGGGGTTGTTTTAACGGCTGTTTTTGTTCTGCCTGATTATGTTTTCTATGACAAAGACGGACTTTCTATCAAGCTGCCTTTTTTCTCTAACACAATTGATCGCTCAGGACAGTCCCCTGAGCCAGTGCCCGGTATTCAAGATGATATTTTAGTTATAGTCACGCCATTGCCTGATGTAACGGCAAGCCCTCCGCCAACCTCTGCCCCGGTGCAAAAAAACTCTTTGGGCAAGTCAATGCTGCTGTTTGCCCCCATGTCTATAAATCAAGCCGTACTTGAAGAATTGCGAGACAAAGCCATTGATGACGGATATACCGGCATTGCTGTGGAATATAAAAACGAGGAGGGCTTGGTTTTTGACTCTTTAGATGTTCTTTCTGAAATCTTTGAGGATAGCGGATTAGAGCTGATTGCCATGATTTCGGCCTGCATTGACAATAGCCTGACACGCCAGGCGAATACAGGAGCCTGGGCGGTAAAGCACCGTAGCGGCCAAAATTATTTGGAAAAGCAAAACCGTTTTTTCAATTTATACAAACCCGAGCCGCGTGAGTATATAATAGAACTCTGCAAGGATGCATTGGATGCCGGGTTTGACAGGCTCCTTCTCAACCATATACGCTTTCCGGTCCACAACAGCCCAGATATGCTTAGTCTTGGCGATACCGGTGGCAAAAGCTTAACTGAAGCCGTAGATTCTTTTTTGGTGGAGCTGAGTGATGCCCTGGGCAAGGATGCTCCGCTTGATGCGGTTGTGCTCCCCGAAACCGCCGCCCAAGGGTCGCATGAAGGTACAGGGCAGTTATTAGAATCCTTTTCTGAGGTGTTTCAGACCCTGTATGCTTTTACCTGGGATGATGGAAAGCTTCCGCCCTCCCCGATTGTCCCGGTTTTAACCTATGGGGCAAAAAAAACTGAAGACAGAATTAAAAAGGCTAAGGATAGATATTTTTTGTACAGCCATTCAGGGAAATATCAGGGAACATAATTAACAAAAAATACACACTTATGTAAACCTGAATCTGTTACGATATATAGAGTGAGGGAGGTATATACCCCTCCGCGTATTTTTTACAGGAAGGAATGATTGGCGTTGAAAAGGTTGCGAATAATGGTCATAGGATTGAGCTGTTTGATTTTGGTGGGATTTTTCCCTGCCTCTCGTGGTGCCGGCGATGAGAGAGGGCAGCTTGGCGAAAATCAATTTGTGCATCAATCAGAAAACAGTCGGGAGGAAAAGGAAACAAGAGTTTTGCTTGATTTGTTCCGCTCATTTCTCTCCGGGGGTACATTCACGGTGGGGAAGGCAAGCACAAACGGTAGCATTGCCGATATTTCATCCCATGTCACCTTCAGTGCAGCTAAAGCTGAGATGCAGAAGCTATCCAAGGCGGAAAAGAACGCCTTGGAGGCCGGTTCCTATGTTGTACGCAGCGGGAACAAGGTAATCGCCATGACTAAAGGAATTGCCGCCATACTGACATCAAGTGCCACTCTTTCATTTGATAATCTCCACGGTGGTGTCAGGCCTTATGTTACCAACCAATTCACTGCCTTTTATTATGATACTGTTTCACCGGATGAGGTCAGAGTAGGTGTTGGTGGGATTACAGGAAGCACTAAGCACCAAAATCTGATGCTTATCCCAATGCCGCATATGGCGGAATATGCCTCTGAAGACTTCAAAAAAACTAATACACATCAAATAAACTACTATGAACGAAATTCTGCCGGGGATCTTCTGCATAGAGTGACGACTATGGCAACGTCAGGAAAAAATACTATTTCAAGCGGGGGGATGGCAGGGCTCATTACTGTGGACAAGGCTCCCGGCTTTATGAAAATAGGCGTAAGATATTACAGCATGGATGGAGTGAATTTTTTCACAGACCCATTCCTCGGCAAAAAAGCAGGCACTTATTATCCTTACTACCAGTTTTTATCATTCCGTTCTAAAACAGCATACACGGCCTCAGAGCTTAACAGCTACATAAAAAATAACCTCAGCTCAAAAAGCGCGCTTCAAGGTCAGGGCAGCGCATTAATTAAGGCGCAGGATGACTTCGGAATTAATGCCCTTCTGGAACTGGCATTTGCCTGCCATGAAAGCGGCGGGGGAACATCCTCATATGCAATAAACCGAAATAATCTGTTTGGCATTAACGCTATTGACAGCGACCCGGATAAGGCTACATATTTTTCCTCAGTACAAGCCTGCATACGTCAGCACTCTGATGATTTGCTCAGTCAAAAGTATTTTGATGCGCTGAGTGACGGAAGATATTTTGGTAGCTGCCCGGGCAATAAGGCTGTTGGAATCAATGTCCGCTACGCCTCCGACCCGGCTCACGGACAGAAAATAGCCGGGTGGGCATACCGTATAGATAAAGCATTAGGCGGAAAAGATCGGTTAAAATATGATATAGGAATTACAAAAAAATCGGTTCCTGTATACATAACAGCCTCCGGGTCAAATGTTCTGTACACAATGCGCAATAACAGAAACAACGCTGACCTTAGCGGGTTGCCTGTGGTTATTTTGGGCAAAAGCGGCAAGCGGTATAAAATACGTTCAGATATGCCGATTACAGACAAAACGGCAAACTGCAAAGGGAAATGGGAATTCAAAAATTCGGTAGGCTATGTAGACACCGCTTTGATTGAAAACCTGAATACCGGAATAAAGCCCTCCAAAACGAGTGGGGGGAATGCAAAAGCAGTAAAGGCCAAATCCGTTGCCCTTTCGTGGAGCAAGGCATCAGGGGCAAAGGGTTATGAGATAGAAGCATCAACATCTAAGAGCAAAAATTTCCAAGTTATACAACGCACAACCTCCACATCGTTTACCCACAGCAAGCTGAAAAGCGGACAGGTATATTATTACAGGGTTCGTTCATACCGTACGGTGGATGAGGGAAGATATTACAGCGGCTACAGCAGTACATTCTCGGCGGCGACCCATCCCGCAAAAACCAAAGGGCTTAAGGCAGATCCCACCGGCTTTACAAGGGGGAAGTTAACATGGACAATGGTATCAGGAGCTTCTGGCTATGAGATACAGAGATCAACTAAATCCTCAGGCTTTATAACTGTCAAAACGCTCAAAAACGGAAGCAAAACCTCGTTTACAAACAAGAAGCTCAAAACCAACACAACATATACCTACCGGGTACGCGCATATAAAACCCATGGCGGACGTACTTTGTACGGCTCGTATTCCGCCAAGGCTAAGCTCAAGCCAGGGAATGTAAGGCCATCTAAGGTTAAAGTCGTATCTGATGGGGCTAAATCGGTCAAAATCACCTGGAAGCAAACGAGCGGTGCATCCGGGTATGAAATTTACAGGTCATTGAGCAAAAAAAGCTCTTATAAAAAAATCAAAACCATAAAGAAGGTCAATGTAACTTCCTTCACAAATAAAAAACTTAAAACGGGCAGAAAATATTATTACAAAGTTCTTGCCTATACTAATTCCGGAAAAAAGAAGATAACCGGAAAACAATCGGCGGTAGTTTCGGCAGTGCCTAAATTAAAAAAATAGTTTTCTGCCCCTTGACGTTTTGTCCGCGGTGTGGTATTATTTCGGCGGTCTCTGTGTTTCTATAGCTTTATTGTGAGCCTTTAGGTTGTGCATGGAGATTTCAAACACATACGCCTCCGTAACACAGCGGATAGTGTACGTCCATTCCAAGTAATGCCCGACCCATCACTAAATTCGCGTGAATCCGCACAAAAACCGAATATGCCCCCTTAGTTAAATGGATATAACAAATCCCTCCTAAGGATTAGTTGTTGGTTCGATTCCAGCAGGGGGTGCCAAACTGTCAGAACAATGATAGATTCAGGGGCAGAAACGCTCGCCAAAAACGGCGGGCGTTTTTCTCTTGCCCGGAAATGTGTTGCAGATGATAACTTTTCAGCATTTAGCTTGACTTGTGCCGGATTGGTGGTATTGTGTTGGCTTGCCGAAGGGCGAATTTTATATGAAAGGAATTAACCATGACACCGGACATGGGCATAGCGGAAAACAATCCCTTTCGATGATTTTTCAGATACCACCGCCGCATCAGGCCGAAGCGGTCGGTGTGATATTCGGGTTCATCCGGCAGGGCGAGGTTGGGGAGATAGTAGTTCTCCGGCGATAGGGTGTAGGTTTGGTTCATAGCGTGGTTGCAATTGGTAATTGACAATTATAAACGAAAGCACGGGGCAAAAAAAATTTCTGGTTTCAAGGAAAGTTTTTTGGCATAAAAGGCATCCTGGTGGCACGAAATGCAGTGCAGCATGAAAACCATGTCATTCGTGCCGTCAGAATGCCTTTTATAACAAAATCAACACAAACGATTCTAGATGTGCTATGCTGTGGTCAGCTGAAAAGCAAAAAAATTTTAGGAGGTCTTTCCCATGAAATCTATGTTAAAAACCACACGCGCGAGAACAAAACCTCTGGCATTCGCTCTTACCCTGCTCCTGCTGCTGACCCTCGTGCCCGCACCATTGGTCACATACGCCGCCTACAGCGATGACCTCAGCGAATACAACCTCGAATCGGAGTATTTCGTTTTCCACGAGAGTATGCACGATAGCTTATTCTTAAATTGTTTTTGTCAAGGAAAAAGTGTAGCAAAAACTAATGAATTTTTGTAGCACCTAATGAGCCAGAAACATCCATTTTACATTTGGTAATTATGTAATGTCCCTCGTTGTCGCCGCCGATGTGGCAAGG
>WRLU01000063.1 GCA_009777475.1 Oscillospiraceae bacterium
CGTTCCGCGGGTGTTTGTCGCACCTTTGCGGACGCCGTGGCCGGTGTTTTGTTTACTCAAAATCGGCCCTCTGGTTGGCATTTTAACACTTCCCACCTGGGTTGTCAAGGGGGGTGGGGGAGGATTTTGGGGTGATGAAGCACCGTGTCACTTCTACTGCTCTCAAGATGGTGCTATAATGGGGACAACAGAAAAATATACGGGCAAGGCTAACGTGGTTTTACCCGGTGTTAAGTTGTCATAAATCATATAAATAATACAAATAGGAGTTTTATGTTGCAATCACGAGAAAGGTTTGGTATAATTAAAGCGTGATCAAAAATAGGTTCTGAGAAAAGGAGAAATACACACATATGAACGAACCACCGCCTGTTGGATTAACTCACGCAGAGGTACAAAAGCGGATTGATGCCGGGCAGATAAATGCTACGCCCGATAGCCTAGTACCGTCGATGCTTAAAATTATACAAAAAAACACCCTCACCCTTTTTAATTTTATTAACATGAGCCTGGCTTTAACCCTGATTGCTTTAGGCTATCCCCGCGATGCCCTTTTTGGAATTGTGGCAGTTGTTAACACATTAATGGGCATAGCCCAGGAGGTGCGTGCCAAACGCACACTGGACAAGCTCACGATTTTGTCTCAAAGCAAAGTATGCCTTGTGAGGGATGGTCAAAGCCTTGAGCTGCCCCCAGGTGAAGCGGTTTTGGGTGACACTATGTTGCTTAGGCAGGGGGACCAGGTTTGTGCCGATGCCACCATAACAGCTTCTGCGGGAATGAAGGCTGACGAGTCCTTGCTGACTGGGGAATCCGACCGTATTCCCAAAAATCCCGGAGATAAAGTGTTATCGGGAAGCTTTATAACCGCCGGTTACGGCTACGCTCAAATAACCGCCGTTGGTAAGGACAATTATGCAGCTGCCCTTACCAGTGAGGCAAAGCAGGAGAAAAAAGAACGCAGCAGGCTTTTGCGTCATTTACGTATGCTCATACGAGTGTTGGCCGTGCTTATCATCCCATTAGGCGCGATCTTCTTTTACACATCTTATGTCAAGGACCGGCTGGAGCTTGATGCAAGCATTTTGGGAACAGCTGCGGCTATGGTTGGTATGATTCCGGAAGGACTGGTACTGCTCACTGGGCTTACCTTAACAATTGGCGCATTGCAATTAGCGCGGCGAAAAGCATTAGTGCAATCACTTTCAGGCATTGAAACGCTGGCACGCGCTGATGTCTTGTGCCTTGACAAAACCGGCACTATTACAGATGGTACCCTTTCGGTTGAACAGATCGATTGCTTTAGAGGGCATGAGTCTCAGGCAACGCAGGCGATTTCCGAGATTTTACACGCTACAGACGATCAAAACGTCACTGCCGTTGCCCTGCGGGAAAGGTTCGGAAAACCGCCGGAATGGACTCCCGGCTATGTACTTCCGTTTTCATCTGAAAGGAAGTGGAGCGGGGCGTTTTTCCCGGGAAAAGGGAGTTGGATTTTAGGAGGATCCGGCGGCGGCAGCGGAGGAGGCATCCCCCTAAATGGGCTTTCGGGAGGACAAGACTTGGCAGAGAGGGTGGAGGAATATGCCGGACAGGGCTATCGTGTGCTTTTACTTGCCTTTTCTCCGCATGAGATTGAAAAAGAGAATCTACCCGGCGAGCTTTTTGTAGCCGCGCTGATTTTACTCTCTGACAAAATCCGTCCCGATGCACCTAACACCTTCCGCTTTTTTGAAAGGGAAGGGGTAGTCCTTAAGGTTATATCAGGTGATCACCCACGCACTGTCGCCGCTATTGCCAGCCGTGCCGGACTGGACGGCAAATCTGTGGACATGAGCAGGCTTGACAGCGGCACCTGCTATAACTCACTGGCTGAGGAATACACCGTATTCGGAAGAGCCTCCCCAGCTCAAAAGCGGGATTTAATCCGCGCCATGAGAAAAAATGGTCATACTGTCTGCATGACAGGTGATGGAGTTAACGACATATTGGCCATGAGGGAATCTGATTGCAGCTTAGCTATGGCAGGTGGCTCGGGTGCCGCCCGCAGTGCCGGAGACTTTGTGCTGATGACCTCCGATTTCTCCGCCATGACCGACATTATGCGCCAAGGACGCAGAGTTATAAACAACATTGAGCGTGTGGCAGGGCTGTATTTGGTCAAAACAATATATTCGTTTCTGCTTACCTTAATTTTTATAATACTTCCATTAAACTACCCTTTCAAGCCAATTCAAATGACACTTATCAGTGCTTTCATGGTCGGTATACCCACATTCTTTTTAGCATTGCGCCCGGATTACGCCCAGCCTGGTCGCAATTTTTGGAAAAATGTTTTGATATTCTCGCTCCCAGGTGCATTAATTGTTGTGTTCAACACTTTGATTATCCAGCTTGCCGGGGATTGGCGTTTTTTTGATCTGCCTTGGAATGATACCTCCACTATGAGTGTTTTGCTTATTGGAGTGGTTGGGCTGTCGTTGCTTTTCAGGATTACTAAGCCTTTGACAAAGCCGTTTGTTTTCTTGTTTTGCACTCTTGGAATAGGGTTTATATCAATGTTTATTTTCACCCGGGAATTTTTTTCTTTAGAATCATTGTTTACTCGGAATGTATTTTTCTATTTGCCGCTTGCCGTAGCTGTTAACCCGATGTTGAGCGCGATGAGCCGGATATTCGGGCGTATAATGGATTGGGGGTCCTCAAGGCTGAAAAAATATCAGGGGGGTCGTTAGCTAATGCCGAAAAAAACACAGAAAAACCTTACCGGCAAAAGGGCAGGCATTCTTGCCAGGCAGTATGCCAGCGCGGATAAAAAAAAGCTTTTCGCTTCAGGGTGTTACATCATATTTGTCTTTGCGATCCACCCGCTTGTTGTAAACCTCATTCCTAATACCGAGGGGCTAGGGTACGCTTATTATAACATAACCCTTATGAAGCTTATCTCTTTTGCCGTCAGCTTGGGGGTCCTCGCCTTTTTTTCGGGCGTACTGGCCTTAGAACGCCGCGCCTTGGCTGGTACACATACCCGGAAGGGTTTAAAAGAACATCATCTGCGGATAAAGCCTTATGAATGGGCATTATTGGCCTATCTTTTGATTATGCTTATTTCGGCACTGCGTGCCCTATCTTTGCCTGGCGGTGATGACTTTTCGCCCTTTACAGGCACAACTATGCGTAACGAAGGTTTTTTTATGTGGGCGGGTTACATATGTGCATTTTTTCTCGTTTCCCGCCTGTCAAAACCGCAGTTTTCGCATTTTATTGCCCTTGGCGGCACCTCTGTTTTGGTGTCTGGATATGCAATTTTGCAGTATTACGGATTGGACCCTCTCTCACTTAAGGTCGGCAGTGCCCTGGGGGTAAACGGACCTAAAATGCTTTATTTCAGCACAATGTCTAACCGAAATGTATTTTCCTCTTATCTCTGCCTTATCCTGCCGGCTTTAATCGTTATGCTTTGCCGGGGCAAGAGGCTTTCCCGGTTTTGGATTTTACCCATGATTTGGCTCAACATATATGCCATTCTGTTGGGAAACACCGAGGGCGGATATATAGCACTGCTGGCGGCGGTCTTTTTCGCCATACCCTTCATTGTTGGCGGCTTCAGCTCTGCCGGAAGATTGTTGCTGGCGGCTTCAGGCCTGCCCCTTCTCATGCTGCTACGCCGTGCTGTTCATTGGGAAGAGTGGGGAAACCCGCCCTATACGAGACTAACAGGGCTTTGTCTTGTCTGTGGAATTGTTTTTGTGGTGCTGGGGCTTGGGCTGATATTTTTATCTATGCAAAAAAATAAGCCGGAAGGCAAAGAATTTTATTTTTTGACTAAAAAGCCTTTTATAATTGGCTGGATGCTGATGCCGATTGTATTTTCGGCAGTTTTGTGGGTTGCATTGCCCTCATTGGCTGAAAAGAGCCAAGGCAAGACGACACAGGAGCTTTACGAGCTTTCAAGAGGAGTGCTTTCCGATTCTGCCGGAAGCAACCGCGGCTTTATATGGAAATCAGCCCTTTCGGTCCTGCCGGAAAGACTGTTGATAGGATATGGACCCGATGGGCTTCACCGTGTTTTCAACGAAAGATTCAACGATGAGGCAAAGGAGAGGTTTGGTGTTGTATTCGACAAGGCACACAATGAGTATTTGCAGGTGTTAGTTGATTCGGGCATATTGGGATTAGCTTGCCTCTTGGTATTTTACGGTCTGTTGCTTTGGCGGGCTACTAGACATCTGTGCAAAACAAATAACGGCCTTGCCCTGGCAGCCTGGTCAGCTGGATTTTGCTTTTTAATTCAGGCGTTTTTTAATATCAGCACTCCCTTTGCCAATCCGATTGCATGGGTAATGTGGGGAGTTTTAGCGGCATTGACAGAATCAACCTCCTTCGATGCTTCCAAAAGCTAGTACACAGATACAGGCCTATTTTGACATAGCTGTTGATACGGCATCCCAACTCAAGCCCACAGAATAAAACAAAAAATCTAAGGATGTATGCAGCATCCATAAGAGAGGCACACTTATTACACCGAGAAAAACCAAGGCAAATACGGCAATCATTCCATACCGCTCTAGGCGCATATAGGGTACATACAGCCTGTCTGGCAGAAATGCTGCCAATATCTTAGACCCATCCAGCGGAGGGATGGGAAAGAGGTTGAAAATTCCCAGCGCAACACTTCGTGTGATAAGAAAGAACAAAAACACAACGGCAATATATCGCCATATACCGGGAGAAAGCTCCAAGGTCAATCGCAAAAGCATGGCACCAACGGCCGCCAATGCGAAATTTGAAGCCGGACCGGCAACAGCAACAATGGCCATATCCCGCTTAGGGTTCTCAAACCGCCGCATATCCACCATAACAGGCTTTGCCCAGCCGAAATTCACCACAAGCAATAAAATTGCACCAACCGGGTCAATGTGCTTAATTGGGTTAAAGGTAAGGCGTCCATCCTCCTTGGCGGTATCATCGCCCAATTTGAGGGCGGCCAGGCCATGGCATATCTCATGTATCACAATTGCTACAAGTATCGCTGCACCGCCAATTAGCGTTTCCAAAGTGAAAACATTAGATAAATCGGGCATTTCACACCTCCGTGGAGTCAAAAAAATCTTCACTGAAATTAAAAGACAGCCTACAATATTTTTTTACGCAAACAGTAATCAAAGCCTACAAGCGTCTTGTCTGCTATTGCATAATGCCATAAAAAGAATCGTTTGTCAAGATTTTTCGTGCAAAATAATGCCCAAAAATAATGCGTTTGGATGTGCTTCCACGACAAACGCATGAATGAATAAAACATGAACAAATTATGTAAACCTGTGGTATAATCAGCGCAAGGGGGGTGATTATAATGAAAAACATACTGGCATATTTGGATTTGGTACAGGACAACCGCCAAGAGAAAAAAGTCTTGCATAAAATGAGCGACATCATAGCTCTGGTTTTCTTTGCGTTGCTGGCCAATGCGGATGAATGGACGGCAATCGAAGTATTCGGGAAAGAGCATGAAGAATTTTTGCGAAAATACTTAGAATTGCCGAACGGGATACCGTCCCACGACACGATTGAGCGGGTATTTGCACTGGTATCGCCTGAATTTCTACAAAAATTCCGAGTGCTATGGGATGAGATGTTAAACAGCGATGAAGGAGAA
>WRLU01000064.1 GCA_009777475.1 Oscillospiraceae bacterium
CTTGCCACATCGGCGGCGACAACGAGGGACATTACATAATTACCAAATGTAAAATGGATGTTTCTGGCTCATTAGGTGCTACAAAAATTCATTAGTTTTTGCTACACTTTTTCCTTGACAAAAACAGTTTTTGAGTGTCGCTACAAAGGAAACCTATGACAACAAGAATCACCAAACGAAAATTAGAAGAATATAATCAAACTCTGAACCAGCGCGACAAGGCGGTTTTACGCTCCCTGCAAACGTGCCAATTCCTTAAAACCGACCAAGTGGGGCGGTTGCACTTCCAAAGTGCGGCCACCCCTGCGGCGGGGCTTCGGGCGGCCACCCGGCTACTCGCCAAACTGCACGGCTTAGGGTTGGTACAGCCCCTACAGCGGCGATATGTAAATTGGATTCACACAGGCACTACATCATATATATGGTCTTTGAAAACAGCGGGCGCGGAATTGTTGCGGTTGGACGAGGGCAGACCTCCCGCAAAATCCCGCAAGCGCGTATTTGAGCCGACCTACATTTTTTTGAAACACACGCTGATGATAGCAGAACTCTACACCAGATTATTTGAGACGGAAAAACTGATGCAAGCTGATTTTGAGCCGGACTGCTGGCGGCGGCACCATAACGCGCTGGGCGGGAGTATCTGCTTGAAGCCCGACCTTTACTCCATAACCGCCGCTGACGGTTTTGAGGATCACTGGTTTTTTGAGGTGGATTTAGACACCGAAGCCCCCAAGCGGATTATGCAAAAATGTGAGAATTACGGCAGGTATTACCTGACAGGGCGGGAGCAGGAGAAAACCGGCGTATTTCCGCGTGTGGCGTGGATTGTGCCGGATATAAAGCGGCGCGATACTTTGTGGCGGCATATTTGTGAGCATTTGAGCGAATACCAAGACCTTTTTGTCGTGATTCTCTTTGATGATTTGGACACGCTGATTGCTTCCGGCGCGGGGGCTGTAATGAATGGAGGGACAAGTGAATATCTTTCTAGGGTGGATGACTTTCCCAAGAAAGGGTTTTGATTATGGATGTCAAAAAAACACCCACAGAAGATATGAGGACAACGTATCAATCAGAAACCCCGGTTATTCAGCGCAAGATTGGAAACACAACATATATCGTGACCGGAACATATAAAAAAGACGCGAAAGAGGGGTTGATGGACAAACTTTGGAGGCTGATGAAAAATGACGCAAATTAGGTCTTTACAGCCGATACCCTTTCGTTATAATGGCAACATATCTATACGGCCATTTGGCTGGGACATGGAAGGAGAACGACCATGCAACAGTTAAATGCCTGCCCCAGCGTGGGTATAGCCGCACCTTACCAATCTATACCCGATTTCCAACCCGGTATGAGTTTGCCGGACAAAATCAGCGTGCTTTATGCTCGGTTGTCAAACGATGACAAGCAAAAGAACAAAGGAAAAAACAAGGAGGATGATAGCGATTCCATTGTCAACCAAAAGAAGATGTTGGCAAAACACGCAACAGACAACCGCCTGATTAACCCGGTTTTTTTCATTGATGACGGCATAAGCGGCACGACCTTCAACCGCCCGGATTTTCAGGCGGCCTTGGAGCTGGTGGAGGCGGGGCGCGTTGTAAACTTCGCCGTTAAGGATTTGAGCCGTTTCGGGCGTTATAATGCGCTCGTTGGTTATTACACCGACTATGTATTCCCTGAAATGGATGTCCGCTTTATCGCCATAAACGATGATGTGGACGATACGACAGGGGAAAGCGAAATAACCACTCAGATCAAAAACATTTTCAACGAATACTATCCACGCGAAACCAGCAAAAAGGTGAGAAAAGTTTTTGAAATGAAGGGCATGGCGGGGGAACGCCTTTGCTTCAAACCGATTTACGGCTACCGCAAAGACCCTGATAATTCTAAGCTCTGGATTATTGACGAAGAAGCCGCACAAGTGGTGCGTCAAATTTTTCAGTGGTGCATGGAAGGTTTAGGGCCAACCCATATCGCCAACCGATTGCGGGAAGCAAAAATTCTGATTCCGTTCCACTACGCCCACCATGCCGGTATTTGTGTACGCAAACGGCTTTCAGATGACCCCTATGGGTGGACTTCTGGAACGGTTGCCGATATTTTGGAGCGGCGCGAGTATCTGGGACACACCGTCAATTTCAAGAGCAGCAGCAAGTCATTCAGGAACAAAAAAAGAATCTATGCCGACCCCAGCGACTGTGTTGTCTTTGAAAACACCCACCCCCGTATCGTTGAAGACGAGGTGTTTGACAGAGTTCAGCAAATTCGTTCGGGCAAGCGGCGCAAGACCAAAAGCGGGCGTATCTGCCTGTTTTCCGGGTCGGTTTACTGCGTGGATTGCGGGGGAAAAATGCACTTCAGTTGCGGCTCTTCCTTAATACCCGAACGGGACTGGTACACTTGCTCAAATTTTCGTTCAAAAAAGAAGCCGTGCCATTCAGCGCATTACATCCGGCGGGTTGTTCTGGAACAGATGGTTTTAGAGCATATCCAAAAAGTTACGGCGTATGCGGCGGAAAATGAAAAAGACCTTGCCCAAAGGCTCCAGCAGAACGACACCGACAAACTCAAAAAGGAAATGGCCGCAGATAACAAAAATTTATTGTTATCTCAAAAGCGCGTACAGGAACTGGATGCGATAATTCAGTCCCTGTATGAAGATAAGGTAAAAGGCGGTCTTTCCCCGGAACGGTTTGCTCGGTTGTCCCAAGGCTATGAGCAGGAGCAGAAAGAATTGGAGCTGAAAGTGAAAACCCTGCAAGCCCAACTTTCCCGGCAAAAAGAGGAACGCATGAATGTTGAGCGGTTTTTGAAACAAGTCCGCAAATATACCCGTGTAACCGAATTGACCCCCACCATGCTTCACGAACTGGTGGAGCGCGTGGAAGTTTGTGCGCCGGACAAAATCAACGGCAAGCGCATCCAGCAGATAAAGATTAGCTACAATTATGTGGGCAATCTCGACAGGCTGGAATTGCCGCCAATCCCCCCGCCAAAGGAAATCCCCAAAATATCAGCCGAAAATGCTTGACCGCCAGTAATCGCTGGCGGTTTGCTCTGTTTTTGGCGAAATTTGAAATGCTGTTTTATAGGGGGTAAACCTTGGAATACATTTTTTTGTAATCTGGCAAGTACTTCCCCTCCCTGACTCAATAATATATTGCCTATCGTAGCATATTATTATATAAATGGCAATACACTTTTAATCTATTAGGAGATAAAATGCCACCAAAGATATAATTGTGAAAGAGGTGGCACCATGGTAAAAGAAGTCAATCCATTGGCAGAAAAGATAGGAAGTCGCATCGCAAGCCGAAGGAAGCAATTGGGATTAACGCAAGAACAAGCTGCCGAAAAAGCTGGGCTATCCCATCAGTTTTTTGCTTGTGTTGAGCGTGGACTTAAAAATATTCGAGCCGAAAGTATTGTTAAAATTTCAAAAGCAATGGATATTAGTGCCGATTATATTCTGACCGGCATCAGTTCTGACATAGACCGAAGTCATATCATGTCTTTAATGGAGCCACTTACAGAGACACAATTAAAATGTTTGGAGGAGATTGTTAGAAATTATTTGATTGCCTGCGGACATGACAAGCCAAAATTTTAAGCTAAGATATTGAGGGGTTTACGATGCTGTTCAAATTGAACAGGTCCGCTAAGGTAAATTAGATGACCTATGGAGCGTACCCTAAACAGTAGAGCAATTATCTTTACTTGGTGCAAATGTAGAAGAGGTACCCAATTTGGGCACCTCTTCCCAAAGCATTGGTATCACTGGCGTTTTTGTTGTTTTGCAAATCGTAAAAACTGCGGCGTTAAGACGTATTTTGTGGTCAACCCTCTTGACATATTACCTCGAAACATTGTAAAATAGCCTCAGAAAATGCCGAGGGGTGATGGTAAATGAAAGCTGTAATCTATGCAAGATATTCTTCAGACAATCAAACTGAAAATTCAATTGAAGGGCAGCTTAGGGAATGCAAAAATTTTGCTGAACGCAATGGCATGACGGTCATCGGAAATTACATTGACCGGGCATTATCCGCCAAGACAGATTCTCGTCCGCAATTTCAAAAAATGATAAAAGACAGTGCGAAAAGCCTGTTTGATGTTGTGATTGTATGGAAATTAGACCGTTTTGCACGCAATCGGTATGACAGTGCACACTACAAAGCCATCCTCAGAAAAAACAGTGTAAAGGTTGTGTCGGCGACTGAGCCGATTTCAGAGGATTCCACAGGCATTTTATTGGAATCTTTGCTTGAAGGATATGCCGAATTTTTCAGTGCGGAATTGTCGGAAAAAGTCAAACGGGGCATGAACGAAAATGCCTTGAAGTGCAAATGGAATGGCGGCGGCATTCCCATCGGATACACCATAGACAATGACAAAAATTATCAGATTGACCCTATTGCATCGCCTTTTGTTCTGGAAGCATTCAAGCGATATGCCGATGGCAGTAAGTTTACCGAACTGGCACAGTGGATGAACGATAACGGCGTGAAGTCATATCGGAATTTGCCCATTAGCATAAACACGATAAATAGAATGCTGAAAAATCGTGCTTATATTGGTGTATATCACTATGATATACACCAATATTCCCGGTGGTGTTCCGGCTATCGTGCCGTTTGACTTATTTGAACAAGTGCAGGAGCGTTTGACCAAAAATAAAAAAGCCCCGGCTCGTCATAAAGCCGAAGATGATTATCTTCTTTCAACCAAACTCTATTGCGGATTATGCAATGCCTATATGGTGGGCGAGAGCGGGCATAGCTCAACCGGAAAAGTCCACCATTATTACAAATGTGCAACCGCAAAGAAACACCGAAGCTGCAAGAAAAAGACGGTAAAGAAACTTTGGATTGAAAATATTGTCGTAAATCAAGCATTGCGTTTGATTGCAGATGACAGTATCCTTGAAAAAATTACGGATAAGCTCCTAGCGTTACAGCAACAGGAAAACATAACCTTGCCTATGCTCCGCAAACAGATTGCCGAAACCGAGCGTGGTATTGATAATATGCTCAACGCCATCCAACAGGGTGTCCTCAATACATCCACAAAAAAGCGGTTGGATGATTTGGAAATGACCAAGAGTGATTTAGAAGTTAGAATTTTGCAGGAAGAAATGGAAAAACCCTTGCTGACACGGGAGCAAATCCTGTTTTGGTTTCACAGATTCCGAGGGATTGATACCTCAGAACAAACCCAGCGGCAAATGCTGATTGATACCTTTGTCAATGCTATTTTCCTTTATGACGATAAAGTTGTGCTGACATTCAACTCCAAAGAGGGAGCGGAAACCATCAAGATGGCTGAGATTGAAGAAAGCTTTTGTTCGGATTTTACATCGTGCGGCGTGCGAAACACAAGTCAAATACAACAATGGGCGGCGCATGAACGAGTTTCTGTATGTTTTGGACAAACATTTCGGAATCGGACGTGTTCCCTGTTATTACTGGCTTCTTTGCTTGTTGAAAATGATA
>WRLU01000065.1 GCA_009777475.1 Oscillospiraceae bacterium
TGCCGGCGCAGCATTTCTATCTCTTTCATACGCTCATTATATTGACCGCAGAATATTATGTCAACCAACAGTGGTTACAAAACTAAATCGCCGTGGCATGGGTGGCGTGGATGCGGAGGGAGGGGTAGGGCTGAAGCTTTAATTGTCCGTTGTGATCGAGTGCCGAAATTTTCTTGACAAGAGTTTTTTTTGTGTGTATACTTAACTCAAGTCGCAAATTTATTATAATGAGGTGGTTTTTGTATGTTGAGCCAAGAACAAATGAGCAAGCTGAAAAGGGTAAGTGTAAGCGTTGACCCGGAAAAAACAAGAGTTCGGATGAAGGCTGATTTTTCTGCCGCAACAAAAAAGAAAAAGGCAGCTATTATTGAGCTTTCCGGGCAAAACAGAGGTACCTTGTACAGGGTATACAGAACCGGTACGGCTACTGCGCGAATGATACTTGCCATGTCCCAGCACCTTAATGTGTGGCCTTACTACTACACGGGTGAATACGATGAAAAAAAGCCGTGTGAGGACGCATATCTCTTGAAATTCCTGCAGGATCACGGTTACGAAAACATCGTGAAGGAGATTGTTTCTGGCAAGGAAAGCGGAAATACCATTGCCAAGACATCCAAGTCGATATCCGCCCCTGCCGCCGGTACGGCAAAGGAACCGAGGTCAGGCGTTCTTCCCCCAATTGATCAATTTTCCCCGGAAATGAGGGTGGCTATTGATGCTCTGACCTTAGAAGATGCTGTCTTGTTGCTTCAAGCTATTTTAAAGCGTGCGGCTTCTGGTGGCGAAGTTGCAGAAAATGCCGATATGGTGAAATATTTATTACTCAAGTAATTTATTTCGCGATAAAGCTATCTGATACATCAAAACAGCGGCGGCGCATGAAACATTAAGCGACCCTGTTTTTCCGTGCATAGGCAACCGGCAGAGCTTGTCGCAGTTTTCCCTTACAAGCCTCCGTAGTCCCTCTTGCTCATTTCCCAGGACTAAAGCCGCAGGACCGGAAAAATCCGTTTCAAAGGCGTTATGCTCGCCTTCACCTGCCGCACCATAAACCCAAACCCCTCTCTCCCGCAGATCTCCTAAGAAGGGTACTATGCCGGGTACCCTGGCAATAGGCATGTTACAGGCGGCACCGGTCGATGATTTCATGGTGTGTGCGGTTATTCCGGCAGAGCGGCGTTTGGGTACCACCACACCATGTACACCCGTTACCTCGCATGAGCGGATAATCGCGCCTAAGTTGCGTTCGTCCTGTATCTCGTCACAAACTACAATAAATGGCGGCTCGTCAAGCTCTTGTGCTTTTAAGAAGATATCCTCAACATCAGAATAGGCACAAGCCGCAACAGAGGCAATTACTCCTTGATGCGTACCCGTCATACTCATTCCGTCCAGCCTTGCCCGGTTGCATTGTATTATAACGGCACCGTTTGCCTTGGCTAGATTGATTATGCCCGCCAGCCCCTTTGCCGATTCTAAGACAAAAAGCTTGTCAATAGGTTGTCCGGATGATTTTAAGACCTCGGTTACGGCGCGGCGTCCCTCTATAGTATTATTTCCCAAATTTTATTCACCCCTGAATTTAGAATCTGTTCCTATGAAATGGACTACTTGTATTTCGAGTAGATTTTTTGTTGAACAAAGCGAAATTTTGCGGTCGGGCTTGCATCCGGCAGGGAAGGCTATGGGGGCAGATTCTTAAACCTCTGCAAAGGAAGATATGTTTTTATGAATACACTGTACTTAGAATGCAATATGGGGGCGGCAGGTGATATGCTGTTTGCCTCCTTGCTTTCCCTCATAAGCGAACAGGACAAATTCATGCAGAAATTTAACAACATCTGCCCATCCGGAGCAGTTGCCGAGTACTTGACGGTTCAAAAGCGCGGGGTTTCAGGAATGCAGATCAGTATACGGATAGGCGACATCCAAGAGGGCGATGTAAGCCACGACCACCGTCACCACGATAGCAGCTTAGGCAAAATTTCCGATATTCTAAAAAAACTGCCGATAACCGAGGGTGTCAGACAGAGGGTCACGGATGTATACAGCCTGATTGCCGAAGCCGAAGGTCAGGTACATGGTACGCCTGTCGATCAAGTGCATTTCCATGAAGTCGGGGCATTGGATGCGCTGTGTGATATATTAGGCGTTTGTATGCTGATAGATGAACTGAACCCCGGCAGGATTTTAGCTTCACCTATATGCACCGGGTACGGTTCGGTATGCTGTGCCCATGGAGTGTTACCTGTTCCGGCTCCCGCTACGACCCTTTTACTAAGGGGTATTCCGGTCTACCAGGGACAAATCCAAGGTGAGCTGTGTACTCCAACAGGGGCGGCTCTGCTCAAATATTTTGTCCAAGGCTTTGAGTCCATGCCTCTTATGAAGGTCGAAAGCATCGGCTATGGCATGGGAAAAAAGGATTTTCCGGCAACAAACTGCATACGTGCCTTTTGGGGTTGTAGCGATAACCTGCCGCGGAAGCTGGCCGTGGAAATATCGTGCAATTTAGATGATATGACCGGTGAGGATATCGCATTTGCCATAGAGCGTTTTTGGGAGGCAGGTGCGCTTGATGTTTTTACAGCTCCAATTGGAATGAAAAAATCTCGTCCAGGTGTTTTGCTAACCATCATCTGCGCTACTGAAGCTCAAGAGGTGTTCACAGATTTAATGTTACGGCATACCTCCACCTTCGGTTTGCGCAAAAAAGAAATTTCCCGGGTAGTTTTAGCTCGTGAAACCCGTACGCAAGAAACTCAGTACGGCCCGGTGTCCCTCAAAACCGGAGCTTTATATGATGATGTAGAAAAAACAAAGCCGGAATACGAGGATTTAGCTGAGATTGCCCGAAAAAACAATCTTACCGTACGTCAGGTGAGAGAGGGGTTAGGCAATCCCCAATAATCTGCTATAGCTCCGGCATAGATATATCAAGCCGCATTTGCAGTAAATCTCCATGCGTTCCGCTTTCCCTGCCGGTTCCGGTAAAACCCACGCTCTCATAAAACCGTACTGCCCTCTGGTTTTTATGCCACACACGCAGGGTTAAGCCTGCTTTGCCCATCTCTCGTGCCAAGCTCACCGCTTCCCCTGCAAGCTGCACGCCAATGCCCTTGCCCTGGAAGGCTTCATCCAAATAGAACATCCCTATATGACTGTCCCACGATGACAGTACTCCGGAAGGACGTATCTGCAAAAATCCTACGATTTTATTTTCATCCTTAACAAATTGTACGCCGCGTTCAGATTCCCTCAGGCTTTCCCGGCAATTTGCCAGAAAGCACTCCCTGTCAAAGCCCTCACTGGTTCCATACACCGAATGCCAGCAAGCCAGGCCGTACTCAGCTGCGGCGTCCTCCTGTCCCGGAAGCCTGAGCGGGTCAAACCACAGCTCAAGATCCCGATTTCCCGTTGCCTTCCACCATGTTTGCTTTGAAAAAGTAGATAAATTCCCCAGGTGATTATTTTTGTTGAAAAATTTCATAATATATTTTCCCTCATCATATTCGGCGCAAGATACCGATGCGTTGTCAAGATGAGGGATTGGTTCGCTTGAAATACGGTCTAAAAAATATTTTATAACACAGCCGTGTGCCACAACTGCTACTGTCTGGCAGGGGTGACTTGCCACAATACACTCTATAGACGCATTAAAACGACCCGATGCCTGGGCGTATGTTTCACCCCCAGGTATGCAAAAATCAGTGTTGCTGTTGAATGAACGTAAGGTCTCCCTGTTTTGGACGGAAATGCGTCCCCAAGGCAAATCCTCCCATTCGCCCAGACTGATTTCCCTCAGATCCGGTCGGGGCAATACATCTAACCCATGCACGTCTGCCACTGCCATGGCAGTGTGCATTGTTCTGTTTAAGTCACTGGCGTATACCGCATCTATCCGGCAATTCTTAGCCCAGTCTGAAAGCTTTTCCAGCTGTTTTTTTCCGTTGGGGGTAAGCATGCTGTTGTAATGACCATGCGCCCTGCGGTAAATATTCCCCTCGGCTTCGGCATGGCGGATCAAATAGAGTGTGGTCAAGGCATATCTCCTAACCCGGGCAAGCCGGAGGTTTTAGTTTGTAGCCAAGCGTTGCGTATCTGTTGCTATCACCAGTTCCTCGTTAGTTGGGATAACTAAAATTTTACCCGGGCTGTTCCCTGATGAAATAACACATTCACCATTGGCAGAGCGATTTTTATCCTCGTCAAGCTCCAACCCCATATAGGCAAGCCCCGAGGCAATACGCTCTCTTATCAGGATATTATTTTCGCCTACTCCGGCTGTGAAAATCAGGGCATCACAACCTGCCATTGCAGCGGCATACGCTCCTATGTATTTTTTCACGCTATAGCAAAATACATCAAGTGCGGCCCTGGCACGCTCATTGCCATTCTCCACAGCTTGATCCAGGTCACGGAAGTCGCTTGAAACGCCGGATATGCCCAGAACGCCGGATTTCTTGTTCAAAATCTTATCGACCTCATCAATGGTGATATCATCCTTTTCCATGATGAATTTAATGATCGCCGGGTCAATGTTACCGCTACGAGTCCCCATGGGAACACCCTCTAACGGTGTAAAGCCCATTGATGTATCAATTGAGCTTCCCTCTTTGACCGCGGCAAGGGAGGAGCCATTGCCCATATGGCAGGTAATCAGCTTCAGTCCGGACAGATCACGCCCCAGAATTTCCGCCGCACGGCAGGCAACATAGCGGTGTGATGTCCCATGGAAGCCGTAACGCCGAACCTTCATATGTTCGTAGTATTTATAGGGCAACGAGTAGAGATATGCCATCTGCGGCATGGTTTGATGGAAGGCAGTATCAAAAACAGCAACCTGGGGAACTGATCCCAAAATCTCCGAACAGGCACGTATGCCTATTAAATTAGGAGGATTATGCAATGGTGCCAGAGGAATACATTCTTCAATGGCGCTTATGACCTTATCGTCTACCACTACGCTCTCGTTAAAATACTCTCCGCCGTGTACCACCCGGTGACCTACCGCATCAATCTCAGACATGGATCTAACCGCTCCTGTTTCATGACCTGTCAGCAGGTCTGAGACTACCTTCATGGCAGCTGAGTGGGTCGGCATATCCACCATAGCCTGATATTTATCACGTCCATCCAGCTTATGAATCACTCGTCCGCCCTCTATGCCAATTCTTTCGCATAAGCCTTTAGCCAAAACCCTTTGATCCTCCATACGGAACAACTGATATTTAAGAGAAGAGCTCCCTGCATTGATAACTAAAATACGCACTTGCCATACCTCCTAAGTTACATTTGCATTGCCGTTTATCGACAGTGGCATAATATCATATCTTTCTATACACGTCAACAGCCCATGGTCAAGCACACGGCGATTTAGTTTTGTAACCATTCGCTGAAGAAACGGCCCAGTTTGGAACAGTCGAGAAGATTAGCAAACAAGATGCGGGACACAGGCACATTTATGGTATTCGTCTTTTTGAAGACGTTAATC
>WRLU01000066.1 GCA_009777475.1 Oscillospiraceae bacterium
CGGCACCGGAATTGTCCTACGAATGGTCGAGGGCCAGCGGCAAGGTGCCTGACGGCAGCTGGCTGCCTCTGGGCGACATCGCCACCCCGGGAGTCAAGGCGAAGGAGGTCATCTTCTTCCGCACAACGGCATCAGCCCAGGGCGGTGTCTACACCCCGGCAAGCAAAATGTTTAAGGTGACCGCTAAGGGTCCAAAAAATTGAAGACTGATTACAAAAAAGGAACCCTCCAAGCTGGAGGGTTCTTTTTTGCGGTTTTTTCGGGGCTTACCCTGAAAAAACTCTTGCTTTTTGCCAAAAACTCCAGTATAATGATTCCATGCCAATGGCATAATTTTATTTTATGGAGGTATCCCCCAATGAACGTAACAAAAACAACCACCACGCCGTGCGTTGGCGGCACGCAGCAACCCAAACCCCCAGGCAACAGCTCGGATTTTGCCAAGGTGATGGCGGAGCAGGCTGCCGGGAAAGAGGTGGCTCTTGAACCTAAGCCGGAGCCAAATTACCCCATTTGTGAGACTAAGGGGGGTATGCATAGAATTTCAGGTCCAAACTTTGAAAAAACTATGCCGGCATTTCAAAACACAGAAGGACTTGAAGGCGATGAGTTGTTTGCCGCAATTGTGAATCATTTTAGAGATGCGCCGGACTTCTTCGGTGCAATGATTGGGCAACTCTACGGTGCAGGTTTAATCACATCTGAAGAATTTTGTTCCATTATGGCAGTGGAAGGTAGGCAGTTTAATTCAGAAAGAATACGCCAAGAAGGTATACAAGGTAAATGGTTTAACCTCGATGATTTCATCAAAAACTATTTTCTCTCTTTGTCTTTTGATGATTTGCTTTTGGAGTTAGTGGATTCACTAAAAATTAAACCCGAAGCTCAGGCAATTGCTTCAAAAATTAGTAGCATTTTGTCCGAAAATAACACACAGGAGGTAAATATCAATGAATAATCTTATTAGAAAATCAGTGGCAATTCTTCTCACTTTAGCACTAGTTTTTGGGTGTAATATCTTGCCTGTTCAGGCCGCAGTTGTTTCATCTTGGGCGCATATCGAATTTACGCAAGTTAGAACTTTTAATGTTGCTGGTGATGCTGTCGATGAAGTAATCGGTGATGGCTATCTAGGAATACAAAATCCATTAACAACCAAATACCATATTTTCGATGGTTCCTTACGCGTTGTGGTCAAGACTGGCACTACTAACGGCTTCCAAGTTCGTGTTGACGGTAACCTCATCCCATCAAATGCCATGACCACCAACAGAGTTTCCGGTATCGACCCTGTATCAAAACTCACACATTACAATTATACCATCACAATCGCCAATATATCCCAGTACATAAGTCCCAATTTAACCACTCACCTATTCCAAGTAACCACCCGCAACCCCAGCAACATCAACAGCACTTCAGCCAACACGCTCAATATTCGCAAAGTGGTACCGAGTTTGCCGGCAGCCCCAACATCTGTTACATACAACAACTCAAACTACCGCATTAACGGTGTGAATTCAACCATGGAATACCGCCTTTATACAACATCTTGGAGCAATTGGGCTTCTGTGCCATCAGGCACAACAAGCATAGATTTATACCCATTTCTTAGCACCACTCGTGAGACAAGCTTTGAGGTAAGATTTAGAAGCCCGCAGTCGTTATCAGTGGGGCTTACCGTTCCCGCTCTGGAGCCTGCACCCGGCGGCTCATTTGCCTTTTGGAACGATAACAGACCAGCGATTGCGTTTATGGAAAATGGGTATTATACAATCTCCTCAGACCCAGCTTTTAGTGGCGATGTGGGTGCATATACCAATTCGAGCGGGGCTGTAGGCGTTTACCTTGACTCATTTTTTCCAAGTCTTGTGCCAGGTTCTGTAATTTATGTGCGTATTGCGGCAGACAGCACATCCTCCCCGAGTGCCTATGCAACTATAGTTATACCGCCTAATGCCGTTGTGCCAAACGCTGGGTATGATAGCCTGGTTCATTCAATAACTGGGCTAAGCTCGGAGATGGATATCCGTGTATACAAAGAATCCTGGACGGCTTGGTTACCAATAAATTCAAGTGCGGTCAATGTGTATACCGAGCTTAGCACCCAACGCGAGACCAAGGTTGAAGTAAGATATAGGGATGAGCCAGCCGCAGTTCAAACCATTATTATTCCACCTTTGGAAGAAGCTCCCGAAGGTTTATGGGCTGATTGGGTCGAGGGACGTCCTGTTATATGGGGATTTGAGACAGGTTTTTACTATGCCGTATCCAGCAGGGCAGACTTTCTCCCTTTCGCTTCAATAGCTTCAGCAACAACCTTTGGCGTTTGGGTTGATACAGCATTTCCCAACTTAGCCCCCGGCGATTCCATCTACATCCGCGTTGCTCCAAATACATCCTCCGCCTCCTCAGCTTACGCCACCCTAATCGTCCCGGCTTCGATCACCGCAACAGCCAACGAAGGCGGCACGGTCTCCGGTGGCGGGAATTACGCCGTAAACGAGACGGTAACCCTGACCGCCACGCCTGATGACGACTACACTTTTGACGGTTGGTACGAAGACGGCGCAAGAATCAGCACCAGTGAAGCCTACAGCTTTACAGCAACGGTTAACCGGGAGCTGGAAGCACGGTTTGCGGAAGTGGTTATTGTAACAGAGGAGCCTACACCCTAAGGGGTCTTTTTTTTTGCGGTTTTTGCAAAAATCCCCTTGCTTTTTTTCGGATATTTGATATAATAGTTCCAATGTGTCCAGGCTTTAGAATTTTATTTTATGGAGGTATTTCCCTATGAACGTAACAAAAACAACAACCACGCCGTGCGTTGGCGGCACGCAAACACCCAAACCCCCAGGTACCAGCTCAGATTTTGCTAAGGTGATGGCGGAACAAGCCGCCGCACAGGCGGCCGCCGAATCGGCTCCTGTACAGGAGCCGATTACCGATGAGGAGCGGTTTGCTCAGATTGTGAGGAAGTATAATGGAGGGGCAACGGAGGAAACTTTTATGCCGATGTTGAATGAACTCCGCAAAGCAGGGCTAATAACGACAGAACAAATCATGGTAATCTCTTCGGCAAGAAATTGGATAGAGGTGGAGTGTAGGTATCAAGAGGAACTCTTAAAAGGAGCGGCATTTAATTTTGAAGCATACATAAAAAATCTTCGCATTTCATCGGATGACATTCTTTTGAATCTTGCTGATTTGATTAAAAAAGTACAATCTGCTGGTGGTCAGCAGACTGATTTTTCAAAGAATCAGGATTTTATACGAGGATTCTTTGAAAAAGTCAGCATGATTATGACTGGACAAATTAACACACAGGAGGTAAATATCAATGAATAGACTTTTCAAAAGAATGGCTTCGATTGCCTTAATAATCGCAATACTTTGCAGTTTTAGCTTCATGTCTACACCTGCCAATGCCGCGGTAGTTACAAGCTGGGCACATATAGGATTTATGCGCGTGGAATCATTTGTTAGTGGTGTTGCTGAGACTAGTGAATCACTTGATGCTGGTGCTTATATGCAACAAACATCCCAATACCACCATTTTGATGGAACCTTGCGCATTTTAGTAAGAACTGGTTCTACCACAGGGTTTCAGGTGAGCATTGACTCCAATGTTATTGCGACTAAGGATATGCAAATAAGCAGAACTTCGGGTATAGACCCTCTTTCAAAAGTGTCATTTTGGAACTCGGAAATAACAATAACAAATGTATCGCAACATATTACACAAGGTAAAAATACCCATATACTCCAGATTGTGACCCGCAACCCCAGTAGCATCAACACTACCAGCATGAATAATATCCATATCCGCAAATTTATGCCGCCCGCACCCCTACCACCTGCCCCTGCAACAGTAGACTACAGCTCCGCAAGCCACATGATCACAGGTGTAAGCTCTGCAATGGAGTATCGTCTTCACACAACGGCATGGAGCGGGTGGGCTTCTGTTCCTACAGGAGCAACAGTTTTGAACGTTTATCCGCAACTCAGTACCACCCGAGAGACTAAAATTGAAGTCCGCACACGAAGCCCTCAATCTGAATCAAGATTGTTTGAAATTCCTGCACTGGAGCCTGCCCCGGTCGGACTTTCTATTGTTTGGAGCAGCGGGGAAACTGCTCTTATTGGTGTTTCTGCCAATACAGATTATACCATTTCTGCGGATTCAACATTCAGTGTCGGGAACATATATTGGTCATCAGGTTCTTTTGCAGGAACCTATCTTACGGGAATAATTGCCGGAGATATCCTTTACGTCCGTGTCACCTCGGGCGGTGTGCCATCTGCTTATGTGTCGTTGGTTGTACCGCCGCAATCCGCACCAAATGCTGGGTATAACCCTTACAGTCACTCGGTTACCGGTCTGAACGCCAACATGGATATTCGCGTATATACCACAGCCTGGAGCGAGTGGATTGAGTTGAATTCCACCATACCGATTCTTTTGTATAATCAATTGAGTGCAGAACGCGAGACAAAAGTGGAAATACGTTACTGGAATACCCCTGCCGCTGTGCAGACTATTATCATCCCCGCATTGGAACCCGCACCAGAGGGACTATGGCTTGACTGGGTTGACGGAAGACCGGTGGTATGGGGATTAGGAGAAAATCTGCAATATACTGTATCTAATAATATTAATTTTATGGGACTTGTGGCTGATATTTCTTCCGGAATTGCCTATGGTGCCTATCTTGATACTACATATCCAGATATAAAACCCGGTGACACCCTTTATGCCCGCGTTGCTCCAAATACATCCTCCGCCTCCTCAGCCCATGCCACCCTAATCGTTCCAGCTTCAATCACCGCAACAGCCAACGAAGGCGGCACAGTCTCCGGTGGTGGCAACTACGCCGTAGGGGAGACAGTTGAGCTGACTGCTACGCCTGATGATGACTACACTTTTGACGGTTGGTATGAAGACGGCGCAAGAATCAGCACAGACGAAACTTACAGCTTTACAGCAACGGTTAACCGGACATTAGAAGCACGGTTTGCCGAGGTGGTTGTTGTAACTGAGGAACCGCCTACCGAGGAGCCTACGGAGGAACCTACTGAAGCACCCACGGAAGCACCGACTGAGGAACCTACGCAAGAGCCTACTGAGGAACCCTCGCCGACACCGGAGCCGCCGACGCCTGAACCTGACGGGCGGGTATTTGTTCCTTCTATCACGCACCCGGATAATGGCAAAATCAACCTAACCCAGGAATCTCTGGAACTACCTGACGGATTTGGCCCTGCGGCATACAGCATA
>WRLU01000067.1 GCA_009777475.1 Oscillospiraceae bacterium
CCGACAAGACATATGTCAATGGCGTGCTGTATACAAAAAAGGCGGAGTTTACTTTGGCAAGCGGTGACCAGGTGTGGCACGGTGCTACGGCTAAGAAGCCGGCGAGTGCGAAGCAGATGGTGGGGTAAGGGTAATTGCATTAAAAAGACGGAGTACCTAAGATGGGAGCTCCGTCTTTTTTAATAAAATTCAACCTCCGGTTATCGGAGAGGGGGATTTTGACAACCAGCTTCTGTCAGTTGATATAAGTCAGGACGTTTGATCCGTGTTCTCTCTAGGGATTGTTCATGCCGCCATTTGTCAATATTGGCGTGGTGACCTGACAAAAGCACCTCCGGCACGCCCCTGCCGTGCCACACCTCGGGACGTGAGTATTGGGGATACTCCAGCAAGCCGTTCCAGTGGCTCTCATCCTGGACGCCCATAGGATCTGACAACACGCCCGGAACAAGGCGGCATACGGCATCGGCAACCACAGCCGCGGCGAGTTCCCCCCCGGATATTACAAAATCACCTATGGAAATCTCACTGTCAACACATTCTTCAATAAATCTCTCGTCAATGCCCTCGTAATGCCCGCAGACTAAAATCAAATGTTCATAATCCTGATACAGCTGCTTGGCATCGCCCTGGCAAAAAACCTTGCCCTGGGGGGATAAATATATCGTACAGCCTGGCCCATGGCAGGAACGGATATGCTCCCAGCAAAGGTATAGAGGATCTGCCTGCATAATAAGCCCATGACCGCCGCCGTAGGGGTAGTCGTCTACCTGTTTTTGTTTGTTTAAGGTAAAATCGCGTATCTGATGTGTGCGGATTTCAATCAATCCCTTTTTGACGGCACGGCCGATAATGCTTTCAGTTAGCATGGTCAAAAGCGAATCCGGGAACAATGTCATAATGTCAATGGTCAATTAACTTCACCCACTCACTCGTTAATAAGTCCAATTATCCAGTTCTAATGCCCTTATATTAATATTTTTTACATCCCCTCTATCAGCTTCACATGAATTATACCGCTGTCAATGTCAATTTCCTTAACAAATTCCGGCACGACAGGGATATAGTGTTCCCCATCGTCACCTTGTACCCGGTATACATCATGGGCAGACATCGTCATTACCTCATACAGAACACCTACCCTAGCCCCATCATGGTTAATTACCGAAAGACCGATAAGGTCCTGTACAAAATACCTACCCTCGGGGAGGCTTATGCCCTCCCGGTCTATAGACAGCTCCATACCGCGCAGAGCCTGGGCATCCTGAGGGGTTTCAATATTATCTAATTTGAGAATAACAAGAGTTTTGTGAACACGCGAATTTGTCACCTTATATGGTTTTTTATTGATGTATACATCGGAAAACCTTAAGAGAAAATCAGGTTCGTCACACCAGGGTTCTATTTTAACTTCTCCATGTACGCCATGCGTACCTACAATTTTACCGGCTTCTATCAGCTGCATCAGTCCCCACCCTCTGCAAGCCGGGCATACCAAGGCGATAGGTTTTCCCTGCATTCCGATGGCATAGCCTTTAAGACTTTTTTTACACCAATAGCCTTATACAGCTTCCCGCGGCAACAAGCACCAGTAGCAGTCAGGCCTAAAAAGGCACCGAAGTTTGCTAAGGGCTTTCCGCTTTCTATGGACTCCAAAAGCTCTTCACCTGAAACCCCGCGTAACTCAAAGCAACCCCTGGCAACGTCACAAAGACCCTCTGTGACGTTCAAAAGCGCGTATTCCCATCCGTCTGTCTGACATGCAAAGCTGAAGGTAAGTACGCCTGTACCATTCCATTCCGAGGCAAGCCCACTGGCAACAGCAAGAATTTTTTCCTTGTCCGCCGTGTTCAGGGTATGACAGGGGAATACCGCTATTTTACGGTCATTGTCACACTTATCAAAGCTGGAGAGAGGCAGAATGCTGCCATTTGAGTCTTTTACTAAAATATATCCCGCTTCTGTAATCATTGCGTTTGAAGGAAGCTCATCTAAAAAAGGTAAATTTCGAGTTCGGCATAAGTCTATCCAATTTTTCTCCATATTACAACCGTCCTTTCAAAATCCCAATAAAGTCGCCTAGCATTTCCCCGGTACCGCCAATGCGTATATCGGAGCATGGCAGGTACTGCCGTGCCAAAATGGGCTTGCCTTTGACGGAAAAGCCTTCTATCGTTCCGGCATCGTAATTTTTGTGTGTAACAGTGATTGAATCGGGCAATTTCGATGCAAGCGTATACTCATGGCATTGACGGGTGAAAAACGTTTTTCCTGAGCTTAGGCAGGTAACGGGGTACCATGCCCCTCCGTGAGGATGCTTCATTTCCCGAAGCTGCACTCCGCAGGCAGCGGCAATATACAAAAAGCCCAGCCCCACGCCTAAGATCGGAATATTGGTATCCATCAAAGGCCGCAGCGTCTCAGATATGCCGGGGTGGTTGCGGGGAGAACCCGCACCCTGGGCAACAATAAATCCATCATATCCGCCCCGGGCAACAGTAGTCGCAGCATCATAGGGCGGCAGGAGCGTAGACCGGATTCTCAAGGAATTGAGCAAGCGTGCCAGGGTATAAGATGAGCCGAAATCGCAAATAGCAACGTGAGCCCAAGCTTTTTTAGGTGAACCGTAAGCACGCGGTGAATTAACGGCGGCGGGAAAGGTATTTTCATATCGCAAGGAGCGAATTTGCTGACCGAGAGCCTCCCAACCGGTGAAACCCGGAGAGGTGACAACAGCACATTTTCGTATGTTGTGGTCGGCTGCATATTTTTTGAGAGCAGGAGTATCCACATCCGATACCCCTATTACAAAATTGCGACGAAGAAAATAGTCCAAAGTTTCGGCACTGCGCCAGTTCATAGGCTGATGGCAAAGTTCTCGTGCAATTATCCCCTTGACCCAAGGCTTGCCTGATTCACAGTTTTCGGTATTAACCCCCCAGACCCCAACCTCGGGCATGGTAAAGGAACACACCTGACCCGCGGAAGAAGGATCCGTCAGCCGGTTGATGTAGTCGTGGCCGTTATGATGGCTCAAAAACCCCATGGAAACGCCCGGGACCCCTGCCGCTATTCCTTCGATTTTTGTACCGTTTTCTAATAACACAGTAGCTTTTTGCAATATAAATCCCCCCTATAAAAATCATCTGACTATATTCTACACCATAATGATATGCTTTTGCAAGTCATTTCTCATGTCAATGGCGGCCCTGCGTGCGGCATCAGGCAAGGGGTCGCCGCTTTTTTGCCAGGCGCAGGTAATCCCTCGTGAGTTGTTTACAATGGCACCGCGACCGTACTTGTCAAAGGAATACGCTATATCCTCGGCATTGCCTCCCTGGGCTCCGTATCCCGGGACCAAGAAGAACAACCCGGGATGTCGTTCGCGTAATACCCGCATAGCTGAAGGCTGTGTTGCCCCGGCAACAATTCCTATGGCTGAGTAGCCGTAGGAGCCGACAAGCTTGGCACCCGCCCTTGAAATTTGCTCTGCAATAACTTTATACAGCACCCGGTCACCGGCAGGAAGCTCTTGAACCTCCCGTGAGGAAGGATTGGACGTCTTGCAAAGGACAAAAAGCATTTTGTCATGCCTCTCACAGTCCTTGATAAAGGGCTCTAAATTATCCGACCCAAGATATGGGTTTACTGTTAGTGCATCGGTATCATAAACAGTCAGAAACTTATCCCCGAATTGTACACCTCCGAGATATGCTGCCGAATACGCCTCCGAGGTTGAACCAATGTCTCCGCGCTTGCCATCGGCTATAACGTATAAGCCGTGGGCTTTTGCCAGCTCTGCCGTTTCTGCGAACACAACCATCCCGGCGGGACCAAGCTGCTCATAGCAGGCAAGCTGCAGCTTTACGGCAGGTACAATATCATGTAGCGCATCAATTAAAACCTCATTGACGCGGACAGCCGCAATCGCCAATGCCTCTAATGTTTCTCCATATTCCTCTGCCGCCTCTTGTAGAAATTCAGGGGGCAAATGACTTGGCTGCGGGTCAAGCCCCAATACGGTGGGATTTTTCTTCTGCAGAATAGCATCAATTAATCGGTCTGTTGACATAACAAGTCCTCCTTAAATAAATATACCTCACTGTATTATCACTCCCCGGAGCTTATGTCCGCCAAATGGAGTGTTGCTCGCCATTGATTGGAACCTTGCCGGATTTACAACCCATTCGCTGTCCAAATCAACTGAAAACTGACCACGGGGGGGAGTTATTCCTAAAATTTTCGCCGGATTGTCCCGCATTTTACGGATAATATCATCTATGCGCATGAGCTTGGTGAAATATAGAGCTTCTAAGACGGCAGAAAATGCAGTTTCCAAGCCAATCACGCCATTAGGCGGATTTTCTGTTGATTTTTCCTCCCTGGTATGGGGTGCATGGTCGGTAGCGATGCAGTCAATGGTTCCGTCACACAAGCCTTCAATTACAGCGGCAATATCTTTCTCACAACCCAGCGGCGGGTTCATTTTCCCCTTTGCCCGGAGCATGTAATGCGGTGCCGTCTCTGCTGTTACAATATATGGTGAATGCTTTCGCTTGAATTTCCGCAGGAGATTAACCGACTCAGCCTTGCTAACATGACAAATGTGAATCATATGCCCTGTTTTTTTTGCGATATGAAGGTCTCTTTCCAGCATTTCTGTTTCTGGTTCACAATGCACCAAAAGCGGCATCATTGCCACATGAGCCTGTTCCATGGCGCATTGCATGACTCTTTCAGAGCAAATCGGCATACCATCATCGCTCAGGGCAACTGCCCCCGCCTGCTTCAGCGCGGCAAAATCAGTAAGTTCCTCACCTTTTTGCCCAACAGTCACTGCTGCCGCTGGACATACCCTGACCGGGGCATTGCGGGCAAGCTCTATGACCTGCATGACCAATCTGGGGGAATCTATAGCGGGGGAGGTGTTGGGCATGGCAAGCACAGCACCGAATCCGCCCGCCTTTGCCGCCGCGCAACCCGAGGCAACTGTTTCTTTGTAAGAGTGTGTCCCGGGTTCACGGAGGTGTACGTGCATATCTATGAGCAGGGGGCAATTGACAATACAATTATCCGGCATTTTTCCTACTTCCTCTCTTTCCTACCCATTAATAGCGCAAGAGCAGCTTTTCGCTGACCGGTTTTTTGTCGGTGGCGTCCAGCCATATTTCAGCGGTTTGCCCGCGGGAAATCCAGACGGGATTTTTCGTTTTGTCTTTTACCGCGTCCTTGTCGTAAAATGTAGTTT
>WRLU01000068.1 GCA_009777475.1 Oscillospiraceae bacterium
CGGTAAAAGACAAAACGAAAAATCCCGTCTGGATTTCCCGCGGGCAAACCGCTGAAATATGGCTGGACGCCACCGACAAAAAACCGGTCAGCGAAAAGCTGCTGTTGCGCTATTAATGGGTAGGAAAGAGGTGTTCTGATTGGATTATAACCTGAAAGTGTCGTCTTCCCCGCACGTCAAAACAGCGGACGATACCCGCTCTATTATGACTGACGTGCTGGTTGCTCTGTTTTTTCCTTTGGCTGTGTCCGTGTTTTTTTTCGGATGGCGTAGCTTTACCCTGACGCTTTGCGCCGTGGCCTCATGCGTGCTGTTTGAGGCACTGTACTGCAAATTGCTGAAAAAACCTGTTCCGGTATGGGATATGTCTGCGGCGGTGACAGGCGTTCTGTTTACCTTCACCCTGCCGGCTTCGACCCCCTACTGGGTGGTTATATTGGGAGGCTTTTTTGCCATTGTGATTGTAAAGCAGCTTTACGGAGGAATCGGTAAAAACTTTCTAAACCCGGCATTGGCCGCCCGCGCATTTGTGAGCGGATTTGAGTCCATTTCGGCTTATCCCCTGCCGGGACGCGATAATTATCTGTCCCTGTGGAATCTCAACCTACCGCCCGATGCCATAACATCGGCGACCCCCCTGGCTCTTTTGAAATCAGGAGAACCCTTGCTTCCCTTGGCCTTAAATGACTGGCAAAATCTTTTTCTCGGACAGATGCCGGGCAGCTTGGGTGAGGTAAGCACGGCAATTTTAATATTATCGGGTCTATACTTAGTTGTTAGGAGGGTAATTAGCCCTCGCATTCCCATTTGTTTTATCGGCACAGTGGCGCTTTTTTCGTTTTTCTTTCCTCGTGGCGGGCTTAGCGGGGAGGGGCATATGCTGCACAGCATTCTGACCGGAGGCTTGATGCTGGGTGCGGTTTTTATGGCTACTGATTACACAACGTCACCCATATCCAAGAGAGGGCAGCTCATATTTGGTGTAGGCTGCGGTCTTTTAACAGTGCTTTTCAGATATTTTTCCGCCATGCCCGAGGGTGTATGCTTTGCCATTTTACTTATGAACTCCCTTGTGTGGGTATTCGACAAGATAGGTCATCCGGTGCGGTTTGGCAAGCATTCAAAAAATTTGTTACGTGAAAAGGAGGGCGGAGCGAGTGAGGAATGATAATTTTTTAGAGTCTAAGCTAAATGAACAGCCTGATGAAAAATTTATCCCCGGAAATTCCTTTGAGCTTCCGGAAAACTATAGGGTCAATTCAGGCTCGTTAATCGGCAAAATGTTTTCCGATAAAAACTCGATTGCCTCTATTGTTTTAACCATGACACTGATAACGGCTTTAATTGCGGCACTTTTGAGTGTTGTGTATGTTAATACGCGTGACCGTATAGAGGAAAACAATCGTACAGATTCACAAAATATCGAAGAAACGCTTTATTTGGAGCATAGATCGGAGGAGAATTATGAAGAATAAGACTGCAAAGCAATTCAAAAACGGACTGATAGACCAAAATCCGGTTTTAGTGCTAATGCTAGGCATATGCCCAGCATTGGCAACCTCCTCTACCGTTGCCGATGCCGCCGGAATGAGCATTGCGGTTATTGCCGTTTTACTTTTCTCTAATATTATTATTTCGGCAATACGCAAGCTAATATCCCCTAATATCCGGGTGCCTGTTTTTATTGTTGTGATATCCGGGCTTGTCGGCTCCGTGGATTATCTGATGAGGGCATACACACCATCTCTTTCGGATTCATTGGGCATATTTATTCCACTGATTGTAACTAACTGTATTGTGCTGGCGCGTGTTGAAGCCTTTGCCTCCAAAAACACAGTTGGAAGCTCTGTGATAGACGGATTGGCAATGGGGATAGGGTTTGCATCGGCGTTGCTTTTGCTGGCGGCAATAAGGGAGCTGTTGTCTTCTGGCAGGCTGATGAATATACAGGTCCTTCCTCAGGCATTTCCCGGAATACATATTATCGCCCGACCGGCAGGCGGCTTCCTTATATTGGGGTTCATTGTTGCCGCTATGCAGGCTTTCAGGCGGAAGGGAGGCAGCGCATGACTTGGCAGAGTTTAATGACGATAAGCTTGGGTGCTATTTTAATTGAGAATTTTGTTTTGGTAAAATTCCTGGGCATCTGCCCATTCTTAGGGACCTCAAAAAAGATGGATACAGCACTCGGCATGAGTATGGCGGTGCCATTTGTTATGACGGTGTCGGCTGCTGTTGTCTGGGCGGTGGATTCGTTTTTACTCAAGCCCATAGGGGTGGAATATATGCGTACGGTAGCCTTTATTTTAGTCATTGCCTCGGTTGTTCAAACGGTGGAGATGTTTTTGAAAAAAACTCTGCCCGATCTGCACCGTGCGCTTGGTATCTACCTACCCCTGATTACCACTAACTGTGCTGTTTTAGGTGCTGCAATTATCAACTCCAGCAATGGCACCGGTTTTTTTGAAAGTGTGCTTTATGCCTTTTGCGCGGGATTGGGGTTTTCATTGGCACTGCTCATGTTTGCCGCTATTCGTCAGCGGCTTGAGTTTTCAGAATGCCCTGCCGCTTTCGAGGGATTCCCAATTGCTTTGGTTACAGCCGGATTATTGGCAATGTCCTTCATGGGCTTCGCCGGACTGGAGATTTTTTAAAAGGGAGGTGCGAGGCTTTGAAGCGTAATAAAATCCTGTGGATTGTGATTGTGGGGTTGATGGTGCTGGATTGGTTTATGATTACAGCAAGTTTTTTCATAAACCCGATTTTTAATATGATAAGGAACAATCATGTTTTTAGTAATAATTTTGCCAGCTGTTATATGTATATTAATTACAATAACAAGAAAACACAAGCTGTTTTGGCTCTCAGCTATTCCGTCAGTAATCCAATTTATTTTTTGGAGCATAATGTTCTTCGGACACTCCGAAGGGGGGATGATTTTACCAACTCTAAAATTCATGCTTGCCATTGCTTATGTTGCCGTATTCTATTTCGCTGTATTTGTAGTAAAGAAAATCAAAAAAATAAAAAACAAAAAAGGAGACGATACCTCATGTTAAAATTAAAATCACTTATTTCAGTATTCCTAGCTTTTATCCTGCTCGCATCATTCAATCCCTTTACATTAGGCACGGAGGATGGATTGACAGAGCACTTTTATCCCGAAAACATGACAGAATCTGAGATAGAGAACGCAATCAAACGAATTACCAACGGAGAAAATGTAATCTTTGGTAAAGGCGTAGATTACCATGGGGCAGGAAATTCTGATGGGGGAGACTCCGACGAATGGGCAGGTGATGATAGAAATAAAACCCATCAATGGTTAACAGCGGTTGCCCTAAATATGCTTGGCGGAAGGGAGGTGCAAGGCTTTGAAGCGTAATAAAATCCTGTGGGTTGTGATTGTGGGGTTGATGGTGCTGTGTGGAGTGGCAATGCCAATATGGCAGTTTGCTGAAAATTTTACACTATATACCATTGCTTTTGTTATTGCTATCTCACTTCCAGTTTGCCTAAGTATTTTAATTATAAGGAGTAGACTATACAAAATGATGTGTGCTATAGTTATTCCCTCTATCATTCAGCTTGTTTTCTGTATGATAGAATATGCACTCTTTTTTAAGTCACCTAATCCTGGAGAATGGGGTTTAGATGGATTATCGGGAATGTTTATACTTATATCTATTGCTTTATTAATTTGGAGTACTTTGTGCTTGCTTTTAGTATACATAATTAAAAAAATAAAAAACAAAAAAGGAGAAGATACCTCATGTTAAAATTAAAATCAATTATTTCAGTATTCCTAACCCTCGCCCTTCTTGCTTCATTCAATCCATTTACGTTGAGTTCGGAGGATGAATTGACAGAGCATTTTTACCCTGAGAACATGACAGATGAAGAAATCGAGGCAGTAATTCAGAGGATTACCAACGGAGAAAACGTAATTTTTGGTAAAGGCATAGATTACCACGGAGCAGGAAATTCCGATGAGGGGGACTCTGACGAATGGGCAGGCGATGATAGAAACAAAACCCATCAATGGTTAACAGCGGTTGCCCTAAATATGATCACTAACGAATTCCCATCATCCTCCGGCGTTATTGCCAATAATTTCTTCAAATTGACTGCATCAGAAAAAGCGACAATGATTCAATATTCCGATTGGCCTGATGTTAATGAGAAAAAAGATGTAAACGGCTGGCATTTTTACCATGCGAAAACTGGACTGAATCTTTGGCAGAATGGATATGACGACCATACAGCAAAAACTAGGTTTATCTATTGGTATAATTTAGCTGTGGACAAATACAAGAATCACAGTCGTATGGATGCTTATCGTGATTTATCTAAAGCTTTGCATTATTTCCAGGACTTAAATGCACCGCCCCATACGGGGGATGTAGCTGATGCAAGATTTCCATTTGGTTATTTGTCAGCAGGCAATCAAGGAAGAAAACACCTAGCATACGAGCAGGAAGCAGACAGCAGAAAAGCAGAATTTCGCGTAACCAGCGGGGGGCTTTACAGTCATCACGTAAGCAACTCGCTGTCGAGCGTTGCGGACACAGCCGCAAACTATTCCTACGGCTATTACGAGTTTGCGTATAACGCAGAATCGCCGCTTTATGAAGCCTCAATTCGCCTTCCCCTGCAACGTTCACAGCGCGACACAGCCGGGCTGATTTACCGGTTTTTCCGCGACATCAGCGACTACGACCACAGCGATTACTGGTGCGATGAGGGGATAGTTTACGATGACAGCAAGGACGTAATTGCCCCCGGGT
>WRLU01000069.1 GCA_009777475.1 Oscillospiraceae bacterium
TTGCCGCCTTGCCTTTGATATTTTTAAAGCCGCTTTTTTGCTTCTTGCTTGCCTGCCACTGATATGTAAGCTTGCCGCCCTTGCCCATGTTTTTGGCCTTGATTTTCAGCGTCATCTTCTTTTTCCTCTTCACGCTGATTTTGGTTTTCTTAGGGCTGGTGACCTTTGGCTTTGCCGCCTTTGCCGCCGCGGCCGGCTTCTGTGTCGGCGCAGGGGTGGTTGGTGCGGAGGTCGGTGCGGAGGTTGGGTTCAGCTTCTTCTCTGGGGTAAAAATCTTCACAGGGGTGGTTTTGTTGTCCGTTGAGCCGATGCCCAGCTGGCCTACACTATTCCACCCCCAGGCCCACAGCGTTCCGTCCTTTTTCAGTGCAAGAGTATGCTCGACACCAGTAGAAACGCTTGCCCAGTCATCATCCCCGCCTACCTTCGCAGGGGTGGCTTGGTACTCCGTTGGGCCGATGCCCAGTCGGTCGCCATTATTGTCACCCCAGGCCCACAGCGTGCCGTCCTTTTTAAGTGCCACGGTATGGTAGTAGCTAGCCGTAACGCTTGCCCAGTCATTAGTCTCGCCTACCTTCACAGGGGTAGCTTGGTTGCCCTCACCATCCTCGCCGATACCCAACTGGCCTGAACTATTCCACCCCCAGGCCCACAGTGTGCCGTCACCCTTAAGTGCCATAGTGTGTGCGCCGGTACCAGCAGAAACACTTGCCCAAGCTGTGCCGTCAACCTGTACCGGGGTGTCTCTGTTGGCCTTTGTGCCGTCGCCCAGCTGGCCACTGTAATTACTTCCCCATGCCCAGAGTGTTTCGTCAGCCTTGAATGCCACGGTATGGTCGCCGCCAGCTGAAGCACTTGCCCAGTCTGTGCCGTCAACCTGTACCGGAGTGGCTTGGCTGTCACTTGTGCCGAGACCAAGCTGGTTAGTCCAATTACTTCCCCATGCCCACAGGGTGCCGTCCTTTTTCAGCGCAAGGGAGTGTGCTTTGCCAGCAGAAACACTTTCCCAATCCTCGTCCCCACCAACCTGTACCGGGGTGGTTTTGTCGTCATTTGATCCGATGCCAAGCCGACCGCTGTTATTCGATCCCCAAGCCCACAGCGTGCCGTCCTTTTTTAGTGCAAGGGTGTGTACGCTGCCAGCTGCAACGCTTGCCCAGTTATCGTCACCGCCCACCTGTACCGGGGCGGTTTTTTGGGTCGTTGTGCCGTCGCCCAGTTGACCGTCAGCATTGTACCCCCACGCCCACAGCGTTCCGTCTTTTTTTAGTGCAAGGGTGTACTCGATGCCAGCCGCAATCTGGGCAATGCCCGACTGGCCGTCCCACTTAGCATCACCGCTAGCGGCGTACAGGGGCATACCCGAAATGCCGGGCAGCAGCGCGATAAGCATAGCTGCTACAATAATAAGCGCGGTTAGTTTTTTGGGTCCTACAGTGGTTATCATGGTAAAATCCTCCTTAATTTTACCCTCCTTTACAAGGAGGGTGCCTCCCGCGAAATGCGAGGGGCTATGTTAAATGGGAATTTCCCGCTTAAGCGCACAAGTTCATCTTTAAAAAAACCAACACAAAAATACAAATCACTGAAATGGGAAAATCATGGAATGAATTTCCCCCTTGCCGGAGAGACTATAAAAAACTAACTATAGTGTTATAACCGAGGAGGAAGAGTGTTTATGGCAAACTGCAAACGGACAGACCTTGCGATGGAATCGCGTGAGATGATAAGGGAAAGTGCCAAGGATACCAGTGATATAGAAGGGGTAGAGGCGCGGGAATACGACCGCAACGGTTGCCGGGTTATCCATGTTAAAATTTTAAACGAAAAGGGGGCGCAAATACTAGAAAAGCCTGTGGGTTCCTATGTAACCATAGAAGTAACCGGGCTTATGCGCAGAGAGCAGGAGGCGTTTGGACACGCTGTTTGCGCAGTGGCAGAGGAAATGAAACACTTAATGTCGCCAGATAGGTTGCAGGGCGTACTTTTGGCAGGCTTGGGCAATCGTGATATTACTCCGGATGCCATTGGACCTAAGGTTATGCAAAGCTGTATTGTAACCCGGCATCTTGTGGACAAAATGCCCGATGAGTTTGGTCATATGCGTCCGGTAGCCGCCATAATTCCGGGGGTTTTAGGCACAACCGGAATGGAAAGCGCGGAAATAATAAAGGGTGCGATTGACTCCATGAAGCCCCAATTGGTCGTAATAGTAGATGCCTTGACCTCCAGAAGGGCTTCCCGGCTTTGCTCGACCGTACAGATTTCCGATTCGGGAATTGTTCCCGGCTCCGGAGTGGGCAATGCCCGCGCAGCCCTCAATCACGAAACCTTGGGAGTACCGGTAATATCTGTAGGAGTACCGACTGTACATATATTGCAAGTATGATGTTGCGGTGACGAGCTACCAAGTCACCTCATACTATCACATCAAGGATACATTTGCAATGGCATATAATTTGAATATTTGTTGTGAGGATAGTGTGATATACGGAAAACCCTTAATTTAGATTTTACTGATATTGGGTAAATAAAATTTATTTGCCTAATAAATGAGTTTGATAACAAGAGTCACAAAGTGGGCTAGTTCTCTTGCGGAAGTTTGATGCGGAACATACGGCAAAAATCTTTCTGTGCTTCGATTTCACATTCTGCAATGAAACACATAAAGGGATTGCCGCTAGGGTTCTTTTCACGCTGTGCCGCTTTTAGGGCATTGATATATTCCGGGCGGCGTATCGGCGGGATGGACACAATTTGATACCCTTGATTGATGAGAATAAGATTCATCAACAGCCGTGCCGTGCGTCCGTTTCCATCTTCAAATGGATGAATGTCCACCAATTTCCGATGGGCGAATGCCGCTAGCCGCACAGGGTGTACAGCTGACCACCTTTCGGCAATGTCGAGGGAAAGTTGTTTCATCAGTTCAGGCACCGCATCAGGTGCCGGCGGCACATAATCCGTCCCTGTGATAAATACTTGAACATTGCGGTATGTCCCCGATTTTTCGGGTTCTATGCCGTGATAAAACAGTTTGTGCAACTGTAAAATCATATCTTCGGAAAAAGCAAAGTCCAATGACCGTGCAGCCTCCAGCATAAAATCATATGCTTTGGCATGGCCGATTGCTTCGGTGCAATCCCTGATGGATTTTCCGCCTACGGTCAGGCCATCTTCCAGCAGCACTTTTGTTTCCGTCAAGGTGAGCGTGTTGCCCTCCAAAGCATTGGATGAGTAGGTCAGCCCAATGCGAAAATAAGCGTCAAGACTCCTAGCCTCTTGCGGCGCAAGAGGGCGGAGCTTGGCAATCTGAGCCTTTGTTTTGTCTATTCTGTTGAGCATTGCTTGTAAATTCATAATCCCTCCATCTGCCGATATACTGCGTGTCGTATAAAGTTCCTGTTGGGTTGCCGAGGATTTTTGCTGTCCTGCAAGGCGGAGGACAACGTAGCAGGGGAGCAAAAAGACCGGGAAGACGATGGAAAATTTATGCGATACGCAGCATATAGCCATTGTACCATGAAAAACGGATTGTATCAAGCGTTTTTCACCTGCGGCGGGCAATTTTAGCCTACTGCCCACGCTTATTTTTGGTCGATAACCCCGTCCATGGCCGCCGACAGGGTTTGTTTTACGTCTAAACCATGGGGATTTGCAATCCCTAGGCATTTTGACAACTTCCCTTGGTTTTTGGATTTTATATAAAATAGCCGTAAGCGGTTGGCCTTTGCCGCCTACGGCTATGGAAAAATGAAAATGTCTTGAATTTTCTTTGGTGATGGGTTATAATTAAGGTAGGCGTTGGTGTAGACAGAGACTACTGTACAGTAAGTTTGTAGATGGGAGCGTTAAAATGCTTGACAAAGTTGAATATTGGCTTGAACTTTGCGATGATGACTTGAAAGCGGCGAGGGCTATGCTTGGGTCTAAAAATCTCTTGTGGGCAGGATTTATATGCCATCTTATCGCAGAAAAAGCTCTGAAAGCGGCTATTGCTAACATTACCAATGAAGCACCCCCAAAAACGCATGATTTGCCAAAGCTGGCAAGCAAAACCAATCTTTACGGTGATATGTCCGAGAATCACAAGATTTTACTCAATAAGCTCACGCCTTTGCAGATTGAAGCACGATACCCAGAATACAAAGAAAAAATAACCGCATTGCTTACCGAAGAATATTGCGGAAAACTTTTGAAAGAAACGGAGGAATTGTTGTGTTGGATAAAGACAAAGTTAGAGAAATAGTTCTGAAATACACGAATAAAGTATGTCAGATTTATAAACCAAAGCAAGTAATCATCTTTGGCTCATACGTTAACGGCAGCCCTCATGCGAACAGTGATATTGACGTTGCCGTTGTGTTTGATGCTGTTGAGGGGGATTGGTTGGAAACATGGGGTCAGTTAATCGGCTTGCGCGAGGGCATCAGCTATGACATAGAAACACATATGCTTGATGAAACCTGCAACCGAAATGGATTTTTAGACCACGTAAGAAAAACGGGCGAGGTTGTCTATCAATCAGCATAAATCTGTCACCAAGGGGCAGACCGAGGCCTGCCCCCGCTTCCTCATTGCCCATTACTTCGTAATCAAATTCAAAATCTCCTTGCAGAAGAAAAT
>WRLU01000070.1 GCA_009777475.1 Oscillospiraceae bacterium
TGTTTTTTCACACAGTTTAACACACTTTCTTTCTTGATCCCCCGGGATCGTTAGGTGCTACACTTTTATATTCGTTTTTGCTACATTTCAATTATACAAAACACAGGTAAAATGGTCTTACAGCCAAAACCGTGTGCGTGACCTCGAAAGGAGTAATAATTATGCCACGCAAGAAAAAACCAACACGCCGGGGTAACGGCGAAGGAAGTATCCATCAGAGAAAAGATGGCCGCTGGTGCGGACAGGTAACAACGGGATACAACGAACTGGGTAAGCCGATTCGCAAAACCTACTACGGTGATACCCGTGAGGAAGTGGCCCGTAAGGTTACAGAAGCTGCCAGCCAAGCCTTTGAAGGGATTACGCCGGCACAACCCGGTCTTATCAAGGTAGGCGACTATGTGATGAACTGGACGCTTAAATTCAAGCGGACACAAATTGCCCCCAAAACCTTGGAATGGTATCTTGGGCTTATCAGAAATCATATTGACCCTAGACTCGGACATATCTTGCTGAGGGATCTATCCACATATCATGTGCAGGATGTGTTAGTCTCCATGACGGCCGAAGGGAAACTTAGCCGACGATCTATCCAAGGAATCCGAGACATCTTAAAACAGGCTATGGATCACGCCTGCCAGATGAAATTACTTGATGCAAATCTCGTTCTTGGGTGCCGTTTGCAAAAGGAAACCCGAAGCCCAGAGGAGCAAGATGCTAAAGTCATCCCCATTGAACTTCGGAAGGTCATTTTAGAAACGGCCACTGTCAACCCCATTTTGAAGCCAATCCTTACAACCCTGATGTTTACGGGTATACGGTCGGGAGAGCTTTTAGCTTTACGCTGGGCCAATATTGACTTTGAACGGGGAACGATGGAAATTACCGCTTCCGTTGCACGCACGCCGGAATTTGACAGCAAGGGTGAGTACATAAAAAAGACAAATGTATTGTCCTCGCCGAAAACCAAGGCGTCTTACAGAACCATGCGGATCTCTTCCATCGTGTTGGATGCGTTGCTTGAATGGAAACGCTATATGGACAAAAAACGCCCCCATCGCAGCGATTTTGTTTTTTGCTCCACCAAAAGCGGCGGTATGCGGACTTATTATGGTTTCCGTTCAACGTACCGTCATTTTCTAAAACGCCATGGGCTTGACGAGTATGGTTTGAACCTACACAGCTACCGCCATACCTTCGCGACCATGCTGCTGGAGATGGGTGTCAATCCTCGTGTTGTCCAGCGTTTGCTGGGACATTCCGACATTACGACCACCCTTGGGATTTACACACACGTCGTCAAAGAGGTCTTTGACAGCGTAGCCGACAGCCTTTCTACTGCCTTTGAACACACTATAGCAGGAACATACAAGCCGCAAATCGCCGAGGGCAATGTCGTAAAACTCTTTGAAACACAGGTGAAAGAGAGTGTTTGAAGCTCTGCGAAATCTACTGCAATTTTACTGCAAATGACCCGGTATAAGGGGGTAAAAGGCGGTATGAGGCGGTAAAATGCCCAATATATCCCAACGACTTCAGTCAATGAAAAAAGGAGAAATCCCTTGCAAACACAATGCGTACAAGGAATTTCAATGGTTGCGGAGGTAGGACTTGAACCTACGACCTTCGGGTTATGAGCCCGATGAGCTACCAACTGCTCCACTCCGCGATACAATTTGTGAAAAGCTCCTGTTGCTCATTGTTGGTGCCGGAGACCGGGGTCGAACCGGTACGAACCTACGGTTCACGGGATTTTAAGTCCCGGGCGTCTGCCGATTCCGCCACTCCGGCTTGCAACACACACAAGACACTCGGCTATTATAAACCCTGTTTACCACAATGTCAAGATGATTTTTCAAACTTTTATTTAGTTATTTTTTTCCAATTTTCGGTTGGGGTCCTAACCGCCCTCCCTTTATCAGGCGAAAAATAGGAGTATATCCGCCATTGGATTCGCTTGGAGTTGAGATTTTGGGGAAACTTAAATGAATTTTGCATTGCAGTTCGGTCATTCCTGTGATATAATGAATTAAGGGGTGTAGTTCCTATATCCCCGGAGATTTTCGATTAAGGAAGGTGTTCCCTATGAAGATAAGATTGACAAGTTGTCTGTTGACTTTGATGATGCTGATTACACTGTTGCCGACTGGCATTACGGCAATGGAAACAGATATATTGGATTCCTTTGAGCAACAATTGAGCGAAGCAAGAGAAGAGTTCTTTAACAGCTCTGCTGAAGAAATGGAGAGTTTGGAAACAATCATACTGGAGGACGATGGCTTAGAACATATTCCCCCTGATTATTCAGAACCAGAGCAATCGTTATCAGACGAGATGATGCAGTTTTCCGAGGATACGGATGATGCAGAATATGTAATGCCGTCGCCGCCCGGTGGTGTTGGGTCTACACGACTGTTTGATGGTAATCAGGCCACACTGGTCGGGCAGGGAGACCATACAAACATTTGGATGGCAAATGATACGGGCAATACATTGTCTAACTCCGGCGTTCAGGCAAGTAGGGCAGCGAGTGAATTTGACGAGATTTATAAACGCATGGTCGGTTCAAACGGGTTTGCCGAACACGCTGGTGTAGTCATTCACACAGGCTATGACGATATGCCGACAGTGGGTGACATAGATGGTGACGGCAGAGTAAATTTCCTGATTCATAATTTCACTGAAGGAGCGGGGTTTTTTTTCAGTGGTGATTTTTTTTCCGGAGTAGGTGGCAACAGATTAGATATGATGCACGTCAGTGCTGCTGCTCTATGGAGTCCAATTCTTACAGATCCCCAAGAGGAGGATTGGTTAAGGTTATATAGAACGATGGCACATGAGTTTCAGCATATGCTGTTTTATATGTATTTTGGGCTATATTCGTCCATAAGTCATGGTTGGATTAACGAAGGGTTGAGCGAATTAGCCGCAACCCTTTATGTCAAAGAGGGGGTGGAAGTATTTAATTACACTCGGTTTCGAGCAGCGGCAAAAAACAGCTACGAGGGTGGATATACAGATTTCCTCAGTTTTGGCGGTAGCAAGAACTATGCGATGGGGCAACTGTTTAGCATGCTGATATACAAAAAATATGGTGAGACTTTTGCACATAGTATCTACGATCATATGATATCCGAATACCCTCCCGGCAACAGGGAGAGCAACTTCTATAAAATATACGAATATGGACATGACAAAGCCGTCGGAAAATTCTTACACGCTGGCACAGGAGTAGGAGACGGAGAGAATACTCTCGCATTGCTCTACTATTTATTCATGGAAAACTTCGCTGCTGACGGCGGGGATATTGTGATCGACAGCGGGTTCGTATCAACAACCAAGTTTTATACAGAATCCGTTCCTATGTACAACCTTTGGTCAATCCGCTCCGTTTCAGGTCTTGCAACTGGGAGGATTCCTAGCTCTCTGCCCTATGACGAGTGGAGTGTGAATGGCTATAACGCAAGCAGTTATGAGCGTATTCATGATTTAGCGTCAGGCAGTGTAATCTCACTACAAGGCCACGGAACACCTCCTGCCGATCATAGAGGTGCATCCCATGAAATGTTATACAAACTTGAAAAACAAAGCACAGACAAACAATGGGTGAATATTACCGCCCCGCAAGATGGTAACGATCAAACACTCTACTATGCTGCACTTTCAAATGATGGGCTACTCACCACTGATGAGTGGGGGGACATATACTCACTTGGGGCAAACGGTGCCGATGTATACCCCCTAACCAAGGGCGTTCAATCTAGCATCGACACACAAGGCAGAGATGCTTACCTCTTTGTTTCAACGCTGTATCAAAACGTAGACTCCTCCATTACCTACACATGGAGCAACGTAGCTGCTCCCACGCCGTCACCCGGTACGCCCTCACCCTCACCTGACACAACAACCCCCTCGCCAACGCCTAGTCCCACGCCGTCCCCTGCAACAACCGATGACTGCTGCATCGACTACAGCAGCCCATCCGCTGATATCATTGTCCCCGCCAACGGCGGAGCGGCACAGTCCATCAACCTCAGCACTGAAACCCTAAACCTTGCAGGGTTTGCTCCAACCGAGTTTGACATTGGCAACGGCAAGGGTTACAAGGCTGTAAAGGCTGACACATTCGGCGACAAAAAATTCCCCAAACTGCTCAATAAAGGCTTGACACTAAAGCTAAAAAACTCAGGCGGTACGGAAGTAACCTTCCCAACCATCAACCCCCGGCCTAAGCCTAAGTTTTCCGTCAACTATGAACTTGTAGCATCAGGAGGGGAGTTCGGGCAATGGGTTTTGACTGAGAAAAATGGTACAACGGCAGTGAAAAACAACATACAAATCGGCATTGCCGGCCCAAATGCCAAGGGCGTTGAAAATAAAGGCAAAACAGTTGACACCAACGGTTGGGGCAAATTCTACACAGACGGCGGCATTTGTGTTAAGCCAATCGGTGAAAAAAACGGCAAACCTGCCGTTGTGA
>WRLU01000071.1 GCA_009777475.1 Oscillospiraceae bacterium
TACGTAACCTGATAGAGTTATTGCAGATTGAAGGCTGTATTGTCGTAGCGGATGCCCTGTATTGCCAAAAAGAAACAGCAAGGGCAATTGTCAAAGCGAAAGCAGATTACATATTGAGCGTAAAAGGGGGTTCGTAAAATCGCCCTTAACAGCGTCAGAGATTACAAAGAGAAAACCAACTCAAAACGTCCGCTATCCAAAATCATGTTAGATGTCTGTTGGGGAAAAAGTTTATTCTGGAGATTTTAACGGCTGGTAATAACTAAAAATTAGATTTCCGTTAGTTTCGGAATTATCCCTTGAAACATTGCTTTCTTTACGATATGATGGGTAAGGTATTTTTGAAAGGTGGTATCTCTAAGTGAAGAAACTTGACTCCGTTTTATCCTCCCTTAGTACTCAATACGAAGCTAGAAAAATTGATGGTGAAGAAGTAATTTACCGCGATTTAGGAAATGGTTTTGATTTTGAGGTATCTGGGTTATTCGGAAGTTCCAAAACTTGTACCTTGTATGTTTGGACAACATGCCCACAAGTTTATATTGTGGGCACCTACATAATCCCAGTTGAACACCTCAAAGATACGCTTGGTCATTTTGCATACAAATACCAAAATCTTGTGGCTGAAATCCATGTCGAACGCGAAGAACTAATAGAATAAGCTCGACACGAGAACCAACAGAAATCTGTAAATCATCTTGCATTTATTGATTAAGATTTTTAAGACTGATTTCTACCTTTTCTTCAACAGATTTTATTTTTTTCATCTTGAATGAACCCTGCCTTTCAAGCATTCAGCGAAGATATTTCACGGTGTAAAGGTGAGTATCAGCCCCAGAGGGAAGGCGGGTATTCACCTTGGCGGCGCAGGTCTGCGATTGATTCAATCACGGCAGGTTTGTCTTTTGCGTGGGTAACACCGAACCAATTGCCGTCTGACTGCAGGACCTTTACTCTGGACTCATTGTTTTTAATAGTCTGACCCACCACCCAGGGCAGATAGCACTCCCCCTTTAGCGTGTCGGTTGACTCACTGCGCAAAAAATCGCAAAAGTATCTGTCACAGAGAGGGAAAAAGGTAGGGTAAAACCCAAAAAACTGCATAGAAACAGGAGCATCGGGGTCAATGGGCTGCCAGGTTACTCCACCGTCCGTTGAAAAAGAGGCTCCTGAATCTTTTTTAATAATATTAGTATGCTCCTGAATTTCAGACAAAAAGCCGTTTTTTACCTGGCAAACCCCCCGGGCAACAGAGCCGTGATCGGTAAGGGTATTACCAAGCCTATAGCCTACCATGCAATATTCCGGAATACCTTCGGTTTTTTTGATAGACAAGTGTTCTGACATTACGCGGAAAGCCCCGGCTCCGTAAAAATCATCTGCATTGATAACCGCAAACGGACCCGAAACCATATCTTTAACCGCCAAAACAGCATGAGCCGTACCCCAGGGTTTGGCTCTCCCGGGGGGAACTAAAAACTCGGGAGCAATGTCGTTAAGAGCTTGGTAGGCGTATTTTATGTCCACCTGACGGCGCAGACGGCTTCCAACTGCCTGCTCAAAATCTGCCTCTATTTCTTTTTTTATAATTAAAATAATCTCGTTGAATCCGGCGCGGAGTGCATCATACACAGAAAAATCAAGAATTACCTCTCCGTTTTCGGCAATAGGGTCAATTTGCTTAAGCCCACCATAGCGGCTCCCCATACCTGCCGCTAAAACCACAAGCGCGGGTGCTTTGTTCATTTCATATATCTCCATTCCATATTATTCCGCTGAAATAATATACCTATACACAGGCTGGCCGCCATATAGGACAGTGCATTCGGCGGTTTGGCATATGCGGGAAAATATCCCCTGCACCTCCCCTGCCCTTACGGCATCAATATCCTCACCGTAGAAAATAGTAAGGTATGCGGGATTATTTTTTGCTAATTCAAAGGCCAAGCTCTCTAAAACAAAGCTTTCCTGCACCCCGGCAGATAAAAGCTGACCGTTAAAGAGTGCCATATGGTCGCCCTGGCGTATATCGTGTCCGTCAAAGCTAGACTCCCTGGCAGCATAGGTTATGAGTCCGGTGCTGACACCCGCCATTGCCGAAAGCATTGACTGCCGGTTGGCCTCAAGTGCAGCTCCAGGGTCAAATGCCAGCAATGCCGCTACCCCCTCGGGAATCGAGCGGGTGGGGATGACGATAACCTCTTTTTCGGTAAGCTCGTTGCACTGCTGGGCGGCCATAATGATATTTTTATTGTTGGGAAAAATAAATACCGTATTGCCCGGGGCTTCTTCTGCTGCCGCCAAAATATCCTGAGTTGATGGATTCATGGTCTGACCACCTTGAACAATTATATCCACACCCAAATCCCTGAAGATGTCTGCCAGCCCATCCCCGGCACACACCGAAACAATCCCGGCAGGCTTCAGCGGAAAGGCTGTCACTGACCTTTCCAAGGCAAGTGCTTCTGTGTGCTGCTGACGCATATTATCAATCTTTATTGATGTTAGCTGACCGTATTCCAAAGCCGCTTCCAGCACGGAACCTGGGTTGTTGGTGTGGATATGTACCTTGATTATTTCATCATCATCCACTAGAACGAGACTGTCGCCCATGGAGCTCAGATAGGCACGGAGACTCATGGGATCCTTAGATTTTTCTCGCATAATAAGGAATTCTGTGCAATAGCAGAAGGTTATATCCTCGGTCCTCAGTCCCGAAAAATCGGCTTTATTGCTAAGGGCTGACGGCTTCTGGGGAGCCTGTGTCAGGTAAGGTCTTCCGCGCAGGGCGGCTAACATACCATCAAAAATTACGCACAGCCCCTTGCCCCCGGCATCAACCACCCCCGCCTTTGACAAAATGGGATTTTGATATACCGTTTGCTCCAAGGCTATATTGGATGCCTCCAACGCCTGTCCCAAGACATACTCAAAGGCAGTATCTTCCCTGGCGGCATCAAGGGCCCGCTTTGCCGCACAGGCGGAAACAGTTAAAATAGTCCCGTCGGCAGGCTTCATAACCACCCGCCAAGCTGCATCCGAGCCCTCTTGCAGGGCATCGGCCAAATCAATGCCTGACATTTCAGCCTGGGCTTTGACTCGTTTGGCAAAGCCCCTGAACAGCAGGGATAAAATTACGCCCGAGTTTCCCCTGGCGCCGCGCAAAAGCCCGGACGCCGCCAGCTCGGCACACTGTCCGATGCTCTCCGGCACACTGTCCCTAAGCATGGCGGCTCCTGCTGCCATGCTTAGGGACATATTAGTACCGGTGTCGCCGTCAGGCACCGGAAATACATTTAATTCGTTCAGCTCCTGACGGCTTCCTTCAACCGCCGCCGAGGCCGACAGAATCATTTCGGCAAACTGTACGCCATTTATAACATCAACCAAAAAACTAATCCCCCTTGCGCTTAGAGCTTAGAGTCATAATGGAATCTACAAAAACATTGACCGCAGTTACATTTACCCCGGTTTGCTGCTGCACATGGTAACGAACCTCTTCCATGATAGACTGACAGATCGCCGGGATATTTACCCCATATTCAACAACAATATGCAGATCAATATCAATGCCAACGGAACCCTCGGGACAGGAAATCTTGACCCCTTTAGCAAGGTTTTCGCGTTTCAAAAGATGCACAAGCCCATCCTGCATATTCCGTGATGCCATACCCTTGACTCCAAAGCAGTTGGTTGCCGCATGTCCTGCTATAGATGTAAATACATCGTGGGAAACCGACAAAAACCCATCCTCTAATTTTGTTCTCAAGCTTACACCCCCCATTCTTGCGATCCCTAATACCTGCTCTTCCCGGTGAGACTGAAGACGAGGATTTCAGGGACTACCTGATTATAAATCATATTTGCCAATAAATCAAGCTTTACTTAAAGCACACACGGCAATTTAGTTTTGTAATTTTTGCAGTTCTCAATGTAGAGGATGCCGTCCTCGGCATCCTGCAAACCCGCATTGCACCGTTCTGGAGCGGTAGGTTGATGGCGGCGTACCCTACAAACGGTT
>WRLU01000072.1 GCA_009777475.1 Oscillospiraceae bacterium
CGGGAGGTCTGTTTTTTTGCAGAAAATAAAAAAGAGGAGACTGATTCAAATGAATTTCAGCGAAAAATTCAATCATCACACCAGCAAAACCAAGACCGAGTTACAAAGGCTAAAAGAGAGCAACAATTCAGGCTTGCCAAAGGCAACAATCAGTGATATAATTTCCGAAAGGCTAGTTTATTTGCAAGCCTTGGAAAAATCGCAGAACACCAAATTTGTTTTTCGGACAGAATCATCTGATTCCGGGAAGACTTGCGAAGCTTGTACCCGGTTCGACAACAGGCAATTCACCGCAGAAGAAATGGCCGGCGCAGGGGCAATCCCGCCGCTGCATCCGAATTGCCGCTGCGCTATTGAGACTATCGATGGAATGGTTCTTGACCTACCGGGGTTTGACTGCGGAATGTCGTTGGAGTTTTCTGGCGGCAATGATGTTTTGTTAGAACACAATGCCTTGTTTGAAGAAGAAATCCGCAATGCCCAGCGTTGGCTTGAAATGCTCAAAGGCAGATATTTATTTGCCCATAAATCTGGTGTATACGATTTTGATACACAGGAGGCTGTGCGAAAATTCCAGCGGGATCAGGGTTTGGAACCTAACGGCATACTGGACACGCTTACTTATTTGATGCTGCACAACGAGTTTTTGAAGGGTGTCATCCGTGTTGGCAGCGGGGAAAGTGCCGAAACTCTCTATAACCGGGAGATGAGCCGGATTAACCAGAAAAATAAAGAACTTTTCGGGGTTCGTTATGTTGCAGTAAACCGAGCGTTTGAGGAGACTGTTCCGGCAGAAGAATTGGTTGAGGATGTTGAGCCAGATCCGAAAGGGGAAGAAAATGAATTTCTGCTAAACCTAAAGAACGACACAACGCTAGGGCTTTCTGATCTCGAAAAGGAAACTTTTATCGGCATTGCTCGTACAATGCTAGACGAAGGCTATGAGTTGGCTTTTGTTGCAGGAATGTTGGCAAATATAAAGCATGAAGGCGGGGTTGCGGGTAAATTTGAAAGTTCGGCGTATATTTCTATCCCTAAGCCATGGTATTTTAAAGATATGGACAGATATGGACGAGGCGAAGAATACGCCCAAAATTATTCGGGCAAAAATATTGTGGAGGTAAATCTCTTAAAAGTCAAAGACTTTGTAGATCGATTGGAAGCGGATAATTGGAGTGGTGGGCGGTTCGGGCTTGGAACGATCCAATGGACAGGTTCGCGAACAAAAGATATTATGGATCTTTATCTTGAGGTCGCTGGAAATAAAAATAGAATCAGTTTTGATGAGGTGTTGCACGCCGAAGCTCGCTTGATTGGCCGGGAGTTAAGCACAACGAAGAAGGAAACACATGACACATGGGAGTTGTTGATTTCTGATGACCCCAATTCTGACCAGGCAGCATATCACGCAGGTCACGTTATTTGCATTATGTATGAAGCACCTGCCGATAAAGAGCGAAAGGCTATTGAGAGAGGAGAAATTGCCCGGTCCATATATGCCGTTATGGCAGGAAAGTAAGGCTTTTGAGGGGGGTAGCATGAGACAGATAACCTTTTTTGCAGGAATGATTTTCTTTGTCCTTTGGATTACCAGTTGCACCCATGTGCCCTCTTCTGAAAATATGCCGACAAACCCACAAGGCAACACTTCAAGCTTCTCTGTATATGAGCAAGAATACACAATTCAGCATGAAAACGGAAAGACTTACACTATACAAGTGGAAAACGTAAAAAGCTTGGAAGTTGGCAATATTCTGCACATACACGACTCAATCTCCAATAAAACCCAGCGCATTTCGACTATGGCAATTTACACTAATGAGATAATGTTTGAGGATGTAAACTTTGATGGGTACTCCGATATTGTAATGGATATAAGCCCATACTTTGGTGTAGCACATGAGTTGTTTGTGTATGATCCCCCAACTAACAGCTTTTCGTTAGTTGAATGTAAAGGGTTTGATGGGCTATCCAGCTTTAAGGGGTATGATGGATACGTTATGAATTGGGTTAAACATTCGATGAACCACGGTGTTGTGCAAACCCTAATCTGGGACGGGAATACGCTTGTTTTAGAGTTGGAGGAAAAGTACGAATTGGACGAATAGGTAATTAGCGGGGGCTCTTGCAAAAAGAATCTACAAACGAGCGGAATTGAAGAAAATCATCATCGACCACTACGATGGGATAATCAAGAGAAACCCCATTCAAGAGAAAAATAGAGCTGGATGGTATAACCGAACAGAACGGTTCTTGGATATATTTTTCGAAGGAGATTACGGCGATATGCCAATCGATGCTGTGAATGGGAGGGTGATTTTAAGATGAGAAAAAAATTGTGGATTAGAGTGGCTTTGTGTATATCCTTGATTTTGAATATTGCCTTGTGTTGTTGCTTGTGGCACAGTTATTTTGCAAGCTTGCCGAAGGGAAAAAACAATCAAAATGAAGAACCCTCTCCGATTTCAAACACGACATCAACCCCGGAACCCCCAAGATTGGTTTATCGCAACCCTTCTTATGAAATGTTTTATGGTGAGTGGAAGGCTACAGAACGCATTTATATAAATCCTGAACCTATTAGAGGTATGCGATATACGGAAGATGAAATGGCGAAGATGATGGACAGGCTGATTGCCAATGGTATTACAAAAGAAACATTTCATTTTACCGCTGAAAAAGTCGTTATAAATGGCAATGAAACACTGAAAGACATTCAATACATTCATACAGTATTTCCCGCAAACGACAATAAATATATAACGATTGGTACATCGCTCAAAGATATAGGGTTAACAGAAAACAGAGGAGCTTATTTTGCCTTAATTGAAGTTAAATCGGAAGAACATCCACATTTTGACGGATGTTGGTTTTTTATCAAAGATAAGGACACATTGATTGTTTTTAAGAGGGGGTATCACATTGAATACGACAGAGTTTCATATGAGGGTGGGTCTGAGGATTTTGGGTTAATCCCTTGATTGGTTGCCAAAGCACAATGCCTTGTTTGAAGAAGAAATTCACAATGCCCAATTGTGGCTTGAGTTGCTGAAAGAGAGGTATTTATTTGCTTATACTCCTGGAATATATTGCGTGTACACAGAGGAAGCTGTGAGGAAATTTCAGAGTTGTTTGGCAGTGGGTATACGGCGGCAGAAAGGGAGTTTGAAGAGTGGACTGATGAGGATGTGATTGATGAGGGGGGAGTTGGGGAAGAGCAAGAGACGGAAGCTCCAATTAAAGAGATAATTTCAAAGCAACAGCTCATTGACATGGAATGGAAAAATGGCGTGATTAACGGTGAGGATCTTTCTGAATTGAACAGATTTCTCCTGAAATATGACATTACAACGCCTGAAAGACTGCGACATTTTTTTGCACAATGTATGAAAGAAACAAACAAGGGCTTGTTGCTTAGAGAGGGAGATCATTTAGGATATACACAACAACAGCTTGAAAATTATTATAACTCAAATGCAGCCACAAAGAACACGTCAGGTTCGTACGTTTTCCATCTGGGGTGTAACAGGCTACATTAAATAATTCTGCGATTTGTCAAAAGATTAGGGTTTATTAGAGCTTTTTTATGGTAAAATTGTAGCATCAACATATATACACAACCG
>WRLU01000073.1 GCA_009777475.1 Oscillospiraceae bacterium
TTATCAGGTAAATGTGCGCAAAGGTTCAGGAAGATTTTATGAGCAACCACACCCATGTAAATGGGTGTGGTATTGTCAACATTCTCAAATTCGCCGATGTGATCTCCGTGATAGTGTGTTATGAAAACACCGTCGCATTTTTCGGTAAGCTTTTTGATGTCTACCCATTCGCCTTCGACACTCGGCAGATTTGAGCCAACATCAATGATGATTCGTGTTCCGCCGCTGCTTTCAATTTCGGTAATGCACCCGCCGATTTGGTTGGGGCGATAGACTGTTATTTTCATAATAGGCATCCTCAATCAACCAAAATTTATTCTGATACTGTTATCCTCGGTCTTTTCAAATGTCCATAGCTCAATCCCTCTGCTTCTTGCTGCTTTTTCAAGTGTTCCCGTAGATTTCCCTCTTGTCGCCGGAACCAGAGCCACCCCGCGAATCTCTTTTATCTCCCCAATGGTTGTATTGGGTAATTCTGTCAGGCAGCTAATATATCGCTTGAAATTTCTCGATTCCAACATATGTGAAACATAGCCTTCCGCCTGTGTAATTGGCGAATATCCTATATCGTTGTCTTTTGGCCCATTTCGCTTATTCTTCAGCTCAATGTCGAACAACACGCTATCCCTGTAAACCAAAACGTCGGTGCGCTTGGTGTCCATATTTGCACCGAACTCGAATAAAGCAAATTCGGATGCAACAAAGTCAAAATCAAGTAGACCATACATTATAACTTGCCGTATTAACGCTGCCTGTGCATCCTCTTCCCGGAAACTTTCGCTTTTTCTTTTTTTGAAATCAAGCTCGTCCAGCATCGTGATTTTTTTAGCGTCATCGGTTTCTAACAAAATTTTTCGTAGTTTTGGCAAAGCTTCTTCAATTTTAGAAGGTCTAAAATCTTTCCCCCGCATAGGCGCAAACGGCAAAGTTGACACTACTGTGCATGTTTCGCTTGCAGTCGGGCGTAAATGGAAGGACGCGCGAAATTCAAGCTTTTCGTCATTTGACAGCTTCCGTAAAAAATCTTCGTAAATCAATTTTACTTCCTTTGCCTGCGCTTTTACTTTGTCTAAATTATCCATTTTCATACTCCGTCCTTTCTCGTAAATCGCATTTTTCTTTAAAGTTTGCCCACTGAACGCCGTCGTAGTTATGGAACGGCCCGTCTCCCATAATATATTTTTCCATTTCAAACCCGATTTCAGGATTCGATTTTAACGCGGCTCCGATTGCCTTCAATATAAGGTATTCCTTGGTTTTTTACATTCAGTACGATGCCCTTTGTCAAGTTTTTCATCCCAAATTCTCAGTATATTACTGTCTCCCATGCCGATCCTTCCTTTCTTAAATAGGCCATCCTCAAAAACCCCTAAACCAGCATAAACACTGGACAAAACAGCCTTTTTGCGGTATAATATCTGTATAGAAAAGTGGCGAAAAGGCCGAAAAACAATACAGATTTGGGGCGGGGCTGATGTATTTTAAGGATGATAAACAGATTTCATTATTTGAATTTGGTCAATCTGCGGGATTGACCCTTGACCCTGAAAATCGGTGGGTAAAAATGGCTATGAAGGTTGATTGGGACAAAATAGAGGACAAATACTGCGGTCAATTTTGCCCAGACAACGGCGCTCCTGCCAAGCCTGTCCGCCTTGCTGTCTGTTCACTGCTCATCCAAAAGATGGAAGGGTTGCCAGACGAGCGGTTGGTGCTGCACATTCAGGAAAACCCCCATATGCAATACTTCTGCGGTATCAAAGAGTGTTCGTGGGAATTGCCTTTTGTGCCATCGCTGATGGTGAGTTTTCGCAAACGCTTTGGAGACAATGTGATTCGCGAAATAAACGAAATGTTGTTTGCACCGGAAAAGCCGGGCGGTGATGACGATAATGACCGCCCAAATAATGGCACCCTAATCATGGATACCACCTGCACACCCGCCAACATCACTTATCCACAGGACATCAAGCTGTGCAACGAAGCCCGGGAAAAGACCGAAGAAATGGTGGAAGCTATGCACATCCGAGGCGAAGGAGAGAAGCCGAGATTAGATAAACAAAAGGCGCGTCAAGCATATTTAAAGGTGGCAAAATCTAAAAAACGAGGTGGAAACATCCTTCGCAAAGCTATCAAAAAACAACTTTCATATATTCGGCGCAACCTTGGATATATCGACAATCTCATGAAAAATTATGACAAACTTTCACCAAAACAAAAAGCCGAGCTTGATACGATCCGTAGGCTGTACGACCAACAAAAGCACATGATCGACAACCGCACGCATACCGTGGACGACCGCATTGTGAGCATATCCCAGCCCCATGTCCGTCCGATTGTGAGAGGCAAAGCGGCCGCCAAAACCGAGTTTGGCGCGAAGGTTGCTGTCAGCGTGATCGGCGGTTACGCCTTTGTGGATAACATATCGTGGGATGCGTACAACGAGAGTTCAGACTTGATTCCGGCGATTGAAAAATACCACAAAAAGCATGGTTGTTACCCTGAAGCTGTGATGGTTGACAAAATTTACCGCACCCGCAACAACATCAAATACTGCAATTCCAAAGGCATCAGAATCAGTGGACCACGCTTGGGCAGACCGAAAAAAGGTGAAATCTACGATAAAAAGCAGGCATATATTGACAGCGGCATCCGCAATGCTGTTGAGGGAAAGTTCGGGATTGGCAAAATCAAATACGGGCTTGACAGGGTGATGGCGAAACTGAAAGATACATCAGAAACCTCCATCAGTCTGGCGTTTTTGGCTATGAATTTACTCAAGAGCCTTTGTGTCTCTTTGCGGTTTTTACTGTCATATAGAAATTCTGTGAAATGCGGGGCTTTTTAAGGAGAGCCTAAATTATCAAATGGATCTACTGCGAGTAATCATTCACGAAGCGGGGCAAATCTTCCTGATCCCCTGCATAATTATCCTGCTGTTATTCATCCTCATTGCTCTCTCCCAAGTCGGCAGTCTGCTCATCGAATACTTCATGGAACGCCGTCACCTGAAAGCCAACGTACCCCAGCTAATCCACAACATGCACGGCAAAAGCGCCGGAGGACTCCACGGCGTTATCGTAGCAGGCGGGCTCCTGCCCCGGCAAAAGAAAGCCCTGTTCACCCTCTTAGACTCGAAACTGCCGGAAACAGAACAAACAGCCCTGGCCAGAAGTTTACTATCCATCGAAGAAAAACACTACGAAAAAGCCACGCTCATAACAGACTTAATCGCCAAACTCGGCCCCATGATCGGCCTTCTGGGCACTCTGATACCATTGGGCCCCGGCATAATGGCTCTGGGAGAAGGAGACACAGCCATACTCAGCCAATCCCTGTCCATCGCCTTCGACACCACCATAGCCGGACTTTTGGCGGCGGCAGTTTGCTATACCATATCCCGCATCCGCTCCCGCTGGTACGACACCTACCTGCAAATGACAGAAACCCTCATGGAATGTCTCCTGGAAGAAATGAAAACACCA
>WRLU01000074.1 GCA_009777475.1 Oscillospiraceae bacterium
GCAATCCTGGATTGCCTGACCAACGCAATGCCCAACCTCTTCCATTGCCGCCTTCTGCTCACGCCCGGTTAATTCGTGTGTTTGATACATCGAATTGTCTGTGATTTTCATGTGTTTTTTACAACAAATCGCTCCAAAAGTCAATATATTTACAATTATCTTGTATCAAATCACTGCGTTTCCTTAAATCGAACTCCATCTCTAAGTAAGATATTAAATTTTCTCCATAGTAGATAACATCCGTTCCCATTATTGAAAAAACAGGTGTACTTTTGATGCCATCTACGAAAGGTATATACCTATGTAAACACACAGGTATTAACTTTGGGGCATTATTATAATGTTTTAACATTATTTCATTGGCTTTTTTAATTTCATTTGGCTTTTCACCCCATTTGTCACACCAAAAGGAATCATTATCTTGAAAATTATCTTTTAATTCCTCCTGTAGCCCTTCAATTGGTCTATTGATTACACCTCTAATAAGTGCAACATTACTATCACTTGTATCCCTCCAGTTGTAAAACCCATTGGATGTTGGCAGTTCAATAGAGTAAAAATGTTTAAGCTCGTCAGGAAAAGTTATGCTGTAGAAACCCTCAATTTTACCAATTTCCTCTAATGACATACCTTGGGTAAAAGAAACGCCCTTAGTCTTTAAGCTTGAAATAATTTTTTTATATTCATCCATATTTATATCTCCTATTCTATTTTACTAAATGTTTTATAATGGTCATTTGTGTACCAAGCCGAACCATCATTGCCTATCACAATTCGCTCCATACCACGATCCTGACCTTTTACATATGGGTTTACGTCATACTCTTTGTATATGATGCCTTCTGGTAGTTTTTGTCCACCATTTGGCGGGGAATTCTTATACGTCCCTCCACCTTTATATCCTTTGGGCGGAGTGCCATTCCTGGCTTTCACTTGTTTGATAATATTTTTTGCTTTTTCAGGTACCATTACTTTTTTAGCAAGTCGTGCACCCTTAAAAATCCTCCTCGGCACTTTCCTAAACGACTTCAGTGCAACTTTGCCGCCTTTTACGGCGTATTTCCCTACCGGAACACTGCCCACGGCATACAAAAAGCCCTCGCCAATGCTGCCTTTTTCAAACGCATGGTAGGCACTAATCCCCTCGGCAACACTGCCTATTCCAGGAATATACCCCAGTATATCCCGCGTGTTTTGTTCCTCTTCGTCTTGCTTTATCCGCTCCTTGTTCTGCTCGTAATACATAAATAGGTAATTATGTATGCTTTCTGGCAGTTCAGCCTTTTCCTCATCGCTCATCCGGCTGAAAATCCGCGCATTGGCAAGAGGCATATTTTTAGCGTATTTGCTCTCCTGCCATTCTTTGTCGTGCTTTTCATATTCCGCTCTCATCTCGGCAGTAAGCGGCAGGATTTTGCTCGTCTGTTTTTCGGGTTCCGGTTTTTTCACCCAAGGCGGCGGCTCTTTCACATTCCCTCTCAGGAAGATATTCCTATCCGCGCCTGTCATCTTCGGTCTCACAACCGGAGGCGGTTCTTTTTCCGGTTCCATTTCCCAGAAGTCGGGTCTTTCGGCTAACTCTTCCTCATCGGGCATCAACCCCTGCCAGCCCACAGCTTTTGACTGTATCATCATCAATCTGGTGTTATGTGGCATTTCGTACTTGTTTTTAGCGCAGATAGACAATGCCACATTTTCCATCTCTTTTTCCCGCTCGTCAAGCTGACGCAATGTCGCTCGAAGTGCGTTAAAGTCCGGTGGTTTGCGTTCAATCCATTAGCTCTGAAAATTTAGCTTTATATATTGCATATGAACCTTCTGCTTTTCGCACTTGAACACCTATAAACAAATCTTCCTCTGTAAACCAACTTTGCAGTGGGGAATTTGCTATTCCACACGAATAAAGATTTTCAATAGATAATATCTCAGATACAGACCGATTGATCTCATTCTCGAATAAAGGGTTTTCATCGTATTCTCCACATAATTTAAATATATCAAAAAATGATCGGTACAAACTATACAAATCTCTATTCTCAGTATTGATTATATCCTCAAGCAATATTTCACCACCAGTTTCAAGGTCAATATTCAACGCCTTAATACGAATCAACGGATAAGCTTGAGAAGTATGGAATGTTGTTATAAGGAAGCTCAGGCTTAATGTGTTTGATGACGTAAGGTGCAATGAATATGTTACATTCACATCCATTTCGTTAATTCCTGTAAACTCCACAAAAGCACCTAACGCCGTAACTTCTATTTTCTTATTTATATATCTTTCCATAGCCATGTTCCCAAGTCCGGAAATTTGAGGGTATCTAATATTAATTGACTGCACTGTAATTTCGTTGTCGATGTAAGAGCCCTCAATTATTTTGTAAGGTTCAGCCACATCTTCCACGAGTGGTTGGTCTGAGCATGAACTCAGACCAACCAACAAAAAAACACTTACAAAAAGCCCTAGTGTTTTTAGCATAGCACACCTCACTTAAAAAGAGTTTTAGCCAATTTGTAAAACTTCTTTCTTTCATCCCATCCATTGGGAACACCTGAATAATTTGCACCACCATTTAATATCTGACATACTTTATAAAAGCTTGCCCCCTGGTCAATTCTCCTGTTGAGTGTGTTCCCCTCTGCTTCCCAATGCCATCCTGCGGATTCCCAAGGAAAATATTTTGCCACATATTCAGCACCGCCACCTTTAGAGATTATGGGATTATTTCCATTTTCATCTAGTTCTACTAGCCCCTCTTTTTCCATTTGCTCGGCAAACGGTTTATAATTCCATTTATATCCTGTGAGTTGTGTATATCCACCACCTCGATAGTCAACTCCATCAACAACATATAAATCTCCAATGCTCTGCTCAACTAAGCTCGTCTTGGATTCATGTGCTACATTCGCCAAAAACATGGATATTTTTTCTGGCGTATTGATTTGGTATTTTGCTAAAACTCTGTTTAAATCTTCCACCATTTTATCCGTTACATATTTCGCCTGAAAATGTCCTGTTTTCTCAAAAAACTTTCCAAGCTGTTCTTCGGTAACAAGATTCTCCCATTCTTTTTTATCCTCCTTGTTGACTATACCCCTCTCTTCCTCCTCCGGCTTCCAGCCCTCCGGCAACACCGGACCGAGAAATTCAGGGTCTCCGGGCTTAGGCGGGTCTTTTTCTTCCTTTTCCGTTGGCAGGTCGTGTACAGGGGTACATCCTGTCAACCAAAACGGCGGAAGCCACTTGATAA
>WRLU01000075.1 GCA_009777475.1 Oscillospiraceae bacterium
GGCATCGCATCCATGTTCTCCGAGTGGACTTTGTGCTTTGAGTTGTTTTCGCCATGCTAGAACGCATTGTTCTACTTCATGGGATGTCCGATTAGTAGGGGTTACCGGTTCGTGGGTTTGTGTGTTCTTACCGCCTCGGTGCAAGTCCGTTTTGATCAGGACATTTCCGAAAACCTCCATACGGTTGGTCTGTTCATAGAGGGAGGGAGGGAGGCAGGACAAAGTGCGGTCATGAGCAGTTCGACAGCACCGGTTTTATTCATCTCCTCACGGACAATTTGCGCCGCCTTATGCAGGGAACGCAATCCGAGCGGAAGATAAGAATAGGCTCCTGCCATAATCTGCGTAATCAGTCCGGCACGGAGCATGAGTACATGCGAAGGAATTTCTGCCCCTTCCGGGGTTTCTTTCATCGTAGGAATGAGTGTTTTCGACCAATACATTTTTTGCCGGTATTGTTTTGGAGATGCTAAAAGCAATGGAAATATACAACACCTGTTAAATATAACCGATTTCGGGCTATCGTGCTATACCGTAAATGGTATGAAAATGTATTTTGCGTTTTTTGCGGTTAAAAAAGAAAATTTAACCGCAAAGATCGCAAAGTTTTTGCAAAGAACGCAAAGGTACGAAGAACACAACGTTACGGTAATTTACGCTCCTTTGTACCCTTGTGCGAAACCAAAACGGGCTACAAATAATGGTAGGGCATCTGCGGCAAAAGCTCTTAGTAAAATGGCAGTAAAATGGGGCGCAACAGGGACCAAACAATAACAAGCACGTAAATCAGGAAACTGGACCGATGAAAATAAAGTCCCAATTTGGCGGCTTTCGCCTTACTTGTTTGTAAGCCCTTATGCCCAAAGAATACACCCAAAATAAAGGGTATATGCCACAGTGAATATAGCACTGATACTAAAATACCATAATAGAAGGGGCTGTAATCAAGTTCCCTATGATGTTCAGAGGGGCTGTAATTGTATTCCCCATAATATTCAGAAAGGAACGAATGAATGAGATAAACATCAGAAATATGACCATACAGTAAGAACAGCAGGGATATGAGATAAGCGAAACCGCTGAAATAGAGTACAGGGAGCATCGGTTTTGCTTTGCCTGTTTTCAGCCCCCGATGTCCAATGAGTATCCCCACAAAACAGATGATCAGACATAATCCTCCGATGTGAAGTGGCAATGAAACCGGACTAAAACCACCATCACCTGACAACACTTCCATGATAAGACACCATATCGGGAAAAGCAGGATACCAAGAGCGACACAGCCGAGAGTAATTGACGCAGATGCCATTTCCTGATTAACCTTTGGTACGGTGGTATTGTCCTGATAGCCCTTCGGCACAGAGGTATTTTGTTCCGACAAGGCAATGGCACCGTCTTTGACAGACTTGAAAAAGAAAATCACTGCCGCAGTCAAAGCCAAAGATGCCAAGCCGCTCATAATGGCAGTAGCAGGATGCCCCATCAAACAGACCAGAAGCCAACTCACAAGCCAAAGGATAGATGTGGTTGTTCCCAAACCCACATTGACTTTATACTGTATCCCATATCGTTGAAGAGCCTTGCTCATGTCTTCGCCCAACCCCGCAAATGCCACGAATCCCCAATAGAGATTGTAAAGGGGAATAAAACAGAAGCCAACAGCTTTGCCCGGTGTGGTTCGAGCAATATCGCCCGGAATCTGCTTCCATAATTGATAAAGCAACATGCACCAAAAAACAGTGCCTATGATGAGCATAGGATAACCGATCATCAAGAAGAACAACGCGACTTGTAGTATCGCTGCGCCTCCTGTTGACAATTCAGCCTCTGGTGATGGCATTGCCGCCTGTAATGCTCCCAACAATATCGACGGCAATGTTGTCATTGTAATTCCAGCCGTTATGCAAATCCACATCACCGTAAAATAGGTATTGAGGGTTTTGCTCAAAGCATTAAAAGATGCGCCAAACGCACTGCCGGAATTGCCGGTAAGTCCCGCCCCACATTTGACGCAAACGACTTGTTCGGGATTGAGACCAACACCGCAATGTCGGCAGAATTTTTTGTGTCCAACGGGGCTGGCTCCGCAAGACATACAGGCAACCGCCTGTTCGGAAACAACGTTTCCGCAGTTAGTGCAAAAGGGCTGTTTGAGAGTAGTGGAATCTGTCATGGTATTTTTCGAGGGGTTGATTACCTGCCGAGCAACGGCAACAAGAGTCCGCTCAAGACGGGAGCGGCACGCCAAATAGAAACGGAGGTCATCCCACCTACGACAGTGGTGCATTGCCGACCAATTGGACAATACAGATTCTGTCCGCAGATTAACACGCGACACCCCCTTCACGGGAGTCACGTAACTTTGTTAATCACCGATCATTTTCTACCCGCCAGCACCACGGTGGTACAGTCGGTTCGTAGTGTAGAAAACTATCGTCGCCGAAGCGAGATTCTATTTGTTTGTTAACGTACTCGAAAATTATCCGTCCGGCAACGCACCGGACAATATTTCAAATTTGGAAGGAGTATAACAGAGTTTTTGTGGATTGCAATAGCCCTCTATGCCGGAGTTGCGTCCTTTGCGAAAACTCTGCGTCTTTGCGGTTAAAAAAAGAGAGTCTAACCGCAAAGGACGCGAGGGGCGTTTTCATACCGTTTACAGTAGACACTCCCGGCTCTTGAGTCCAAACGCGCGGCTCTGCGCTTCCATATTACCAGCGTATATGTTGCACAAAATATTCTTGTCCCCATAAAATGACATGCCGTCCATCGGGAGAAAAGGCGATA
>WRLU01000076.1 GCA_009777475.1 Oscillospiraceae bacterium
GCGGAACGAACGCAGGACAACCCGTTAAAGACATCCTCCTACGAACGCATGGGATTTTAACCCCACCAGCCATGGCTTGCCTCAAGTATAGCACAGCCGGGGCGGTGCGGCAATCCCAAAAAACGTAATTTTTTGGCGTGTAGGAGAGCTGAGTGTCTCCGCGCGCCGTTTTTTGTTTATGGGCAGGAAGGCTTTCAAATGTTACCCTTCCTGCCACGGCCTTCCAAGACAAAGAGAGAGGTGATTGTTGTGAAAATTTCACTTGACCGGCAGTAAAATACGCGTTATAATTAGCACAATATGCAGAAAAATATAAATTTTGAATGGAGGTATCCCTATGAAAAATCCAATGAAAAAGCTAGCGTTATACCTGTTAATTCCAGCATTATTAACCGCCTGCGGCACCCGGCATCCCTACGACAACCCCGATGAATTGGGGGTAATTTATGAAGGGGAAAATCAGAGGGTTGTGCAGGTTAGGCCGCTCACACCGGAGGAATATGCTTCTAAGGGTTTCATTACGTCAGTCACCTACGCAGGATTTGAGGAAAGATATTGGTATGGTGAGGGCGATTTTGCCGCTGTGGGCAAAATCTCAAATATCCGTGAAATGCGGATAGATTATACCGTAAATAACGAACGCACGTTTACCTATGAGTCTATATTCGACCTCACTGTTGATAGAATATACCATATCAAAGACGTTGACAACCAAATTAATCCGGGGGATATTATTACAATTAACTCGCCGCATTCTTCTTATAATGCGGATAAAAATATAGACCCTGAACTCTATGAGGGTGATGAATATCTGATTTTTGCAACATTATCTTCAACCGTTATGGGAATGGATTTCCCTTATGATCTAACTAAATCCAGCGATTATGCCGTAACGTCTTATGGTTTTATAAGGAAAAACGGCGATTATTACGAAACTCATCACTGGCTTAACGATGGATTAGAGGGATATGACCCCCAAAGGGTTCCAAAACAAGAGGTTTATGGAGTCAACGAGGATAACTATATAGCCGCAGGGTATCATTTGGGAGTTGACAAAATTAACCTTGAAGATGCTGATATTCATAATATTCCCGGAATGGCTCTTGACGAGATGGTTGTTAGTCCGAGGGAAGCCGTGAAAAATAGTAAAATTTTCTATGATTTGTATTTAGAATACATAGTAAGAGAGTGGGGAACCGAGGAGGAGATAGACAATTTGTCGAAAGAGGAAAAGGCTTTATTCCCACATATAGATAATCTACCCCGGGAACTTGAAGATATGCTCATTGAAAAAACCCTGGAGAAATACGATTATGCTTTGCCTGATGAATTAGACGGAAAATATGACTACAAAAAGGGGCTTGCTGTGTATAGTTGGCAGTGGAAAAATCATGGGTTCAGCCCCTACGGTGTGCCGGAAAGCTATCTGTATCATGTTGAAGCCTTTGAAAATACCATTCAGGAGAAAATAATACAATATAAAGATAAAGATTGGAGCGTAGAAGATGAAGAGGATTAAACTTTTTGCAAGCCTAATAGCGGCGATCATGCTGATGTCAAATACTGCCTCATTTGCCCATACAATAAAGAACATTGAGGCGTTTTCTGAGTCCGGAAGCCTCAATCAAGGATGGGTGTTTCAAGATGCTGAACATACAAATTTCCTTCATGCAAAAAGCAAAAAATACGATTATAGGTATTCATCTAAGGCAATAAAAGATAAATACGTCTCTTTTTTCAGTTCGGGCATTGGAATATGGGGAAATCTTATTGATATGAGAGAAAAAGATAAATCCAAAAATGTTGTAGCTGAGGGACCATTGAGACCGTCCTCCACTTTAGCAATAGCTAAAGTTTCTTACAACAAAGGCAAACAGCATATCACCAGATGGATGATTACAGTAAATACAGAAGGAAGATTTATGAGTATATCAACAACTGGGAAAAATAGGATTATGGGGCATGAAATCGGTCATGTATACGGCTTGGGTGACTTATATGACGCTAAAAATCGTGGAAAGCTGATGGTTGGAATATACGAAAATATGGGCGGTATTACCGCATCGGACAAGCGCGGTATGGAAGTGATGACCGGTGCGCATAAGAAACACGCTAAGGGAAACGACCGCAGAAATTACGCCAGAAAACTTACCTCAAAACAACACAAACAGCTGTGTTCCTGCGGTGTTCTTGCGCTAGAAAAGCACACAGCCAAGAGCTTTCCGGCTATTTCCTTCGGCAAAGACAGAGCCAAAAGATCAACCCACCACTTTTTTGAATGCGTTGATTGCAGCGACACGGCAAAAGAGAACAAACATTCGTGGGGCGGGGAGTTTCCAGATGGCAAGACGGTGAGATACAGCAGAATTAACAGCACTGAGCACAACGAAATCAAAAAATGCAAGGACTGTGATTACGGTATGGTTGCTGCAAAAAAGCACTCCACTGGCGGGAAGTTTTCCGATGGTAAAAAGGTACGGTACACACAGGCTACCGCCAGCGAACACAATGAAATAAAAAAGTGCAAGGAATGCGGGGCTGAGACTTCGGTACGTAAAAAGCACTCCACCGGCGGGAAATTTTCCGACGGCAAAAAAGTGAGATATACTCGCGCTACCGCGGCGGAGCACAACGAGATTAAAAAGTGCAAAGGCTGTAATTACGAGCACTCTGTACGCAAAA
>WRLU01000077.1 GCA_009777475.1 Oscillospiraceae bacterium
TGTTAAAGTGTCAATGATAGGTAACACATTCATCCAAAAAACATATAATGTTAATCGCATTAATCGGGGTATGCCCGCCCGGCAGGGGCTTTGCCCCTAAGAGGGCCGGTTTACATCACCCCCAAATATTTGTCGAGAACCTGCACGGGGCTTTGAAAATTCAAGCAGGTCATCGGGTAATGCACAGACCGTTTTTGGTAGGCGGCGAGCTGATTTCTGCCGTCACCTAGGTCGTACATCCGCAGCTTGCGATAGAACCGCTGCCCGTCGGTGCGATGACACCGCTCGACCTTGCCGTTGTGACGTGGCGTAGCAATTCTGATGCGATGATAAATGATTCCCATGTCCGCCAGAGCCTGCTCAAACAGCGTTTTGTGCTTCGCTTTAACCACCAAAAGTGCGTTGGTGAACTCCGAGCCGTTGTCTGTCTGAGCCTCCCGAATCGGGAATTTGTAAAACCTAAGCAACTCTTCCAAAAACTGTTTCGACGAATAGGTGCTGTGTTCGTCGTACATCTGGCGAAACGGCAGTCTCGTACACTCGTCAACGGCGGTAAATTGGTAGTATTTCTGCCCATCGGTGACACATTTTGACGGCACATATTTCACGTCAATTTGGATTTTCTGACCGGGATATTCGGCTCTCGCATACGGTTTTGGTTTCGCCGATTTTTTGCGAGGTTTTGCACCACCCGACAGCTTGCGAATCGTCCGCAAAAAAGTCTGATAACACCGCTTGTAGCCTTTGTTTCGGGCGTTGTGCCACATCACGAGTTTGTCGCCGCCTTTGTCCCGGCACCAAATTCTTTTGACAAGATTTTTCTCGTCTTCGGTCTGCGATTTCGGGCTGTTGTGCGGTTTGTGGCTGCGGTCTTTTAGGCTTTCGAGCGTTCCGTCATACCGATTTTTCCATTTGTAAAGCGTCTTTCGACTGACTTTGAACCTGATTGCCGTTTCGGTCGCCGAGCCGTTTTTGAAAAAATATTTCAGCATACGTTGACGATGATGGGCATTTTGTGCTATAATGTCCATGAGCGATAGTCCTCCTTGATACAATGTTTTTCTGATAATTAACATTATATCATATCGAGTTGGACTATCGTTTCTTTTGTGTTACCCCTCTATTGTATCATAACAAAATAGTTAATGGCGAATGTTTGAAGTTTAGGGTCGCCGCGCTCCCGTGACTTTAGTCATGGGTTGGGCGGCAAAACGAAAAGCAAGGAGTGAGTTTATGGAAAAAGCATATAAGTTTAGAATATATCCAAACACAGACCAAGAAGCTCTAATACAAAAAACATTTGGCTCTTGCAGATTTGTATTCAACTATTTTCTTTCAAGGCGTATTAAGTTATACGAAGAATCAAAAGAAACATTAGGATTATATGCTTGCAACAGAGAACTCACTCAGCTTAAAAAAGAACTCAAATGGTTGAAGGAGCCTGATAAGTGGGCGTTACAAGGTGCAAACGCAGATCTCGACCAAGCATACCAAAATTTCTTTCGTAGAGTAAAGCAAGGGGAAAAGCCGGGATTTCCACACTTTAAATCTAAGAAGAGTAAACACAAATCATACCGTACAACGCAGACAAACAACAGTATTTCTGTCTTAGACAAACACATAAAACTCCCAAAACTCGGTTTGGTATCAGCTAAAATCTCTAAACAAGTACAGGGAAGGATACTCAATGCTACAATCTCTCAAAACCCGTCGGGGAAATATTTTGTATCAATTTGCTGTACAGATGTAAAGATTCCGCAGTACGAATCCACTGGAGCGACAGTTGGAATAGACCTCGGGCTTAAAGCACTTGCGATTACCTCTGATGGACAAATATTTGAGAACCCTAAGTATCTCCGCAAATCCGAAAAGAAACTTGCAAAACTCCAAAGACAGCTATCGAGAAAACAAATCGGAAGCAATAATAGGAATAAAGCGAGAATTAAAGTTGCGAGGTTACATGAACATATTACCAATCAGCGTTTAGATGGCATACATAAGATGACGACTGGGTTAGTAAGAAATTACGACATTATCTGCATTGAGGATTTAGCAGTTAAAAACATGGTTAAGAATCACTGCCTTGCTAAATCAATATCGGATGCAAGTTGGGGAGAAATCCGTAGACAACTTGCTTATAAAACTAAGTGGCAACATAAGTTATTACAAGTTGTAGACAGATATTTTCCAAGTAGTCAGCTATGCGGTTGCGGGTATAGAAATAAAGATGTCAAGAACTTGAATATCCGTGAATGGATTTGTCCTGAGTGTGGGGGACTACACGACAGAGACGTGAACGCCGCAAATAATATTCATAAAGAGGGACTTAAACTTGCGGTAGCCTAAGAAAAAATTTAAGTAGGGTAGGAACTATCCGAATTTACGCTTGTGGAGAACGTGTAAGACCTCTCGTGGAGAAGGCGGTGTTCGTTGAAACAAGAATCTCGCGGTTTTAGCCGTGAGAGGTTCAAGTTTAGAGAAATGGGGTAAGTATTGTGGATTACGAAGAAATTGAATTTGGACTGTATAAAAATCTAAAACAATGGCTTGA
>WRLU01000078.1 GCA_009777475.1 Oscillospiraceae bacterium
ACTAAATTCTCACACTTAGATTGTTAGCTTTATCGTCCGATGGAGGATTTATGCTTGCCCGTATCTAGGGGTATTTTGATAGTTATTTGGGGTATTAGGAAAGTTACTTGGTGGAGTATTTTGAAAGTTACCATAAGATATTTGATAGCCATTGCGGCCTGTTGTATTGGGTGATTTTTGAGTCATACTGTCAAGCTCGTCGAAGTTTTCAGGCAACTTACTCAGATGCAAGTCAGAACCTATGCCGGTTAGGTATCCCTCAATCGTCTTGCCGAATGCCGCTAACCCGGACTCTATACTCTTTGTAACAATCCGGTCGTTCTCTTTTACTTCTACCAGATGCCTCTGGAATTTGAAGGGAATGATAACATTTCCCTTGATGATGCAGAGGAATGTCTCCATCTGTTCGCCTTGCCCATCATTGTTTGATGCAAGACACCTCTCCAGCATAAGGTTGACTCCGTTTCTACACGAAATAGTCAATCGCATCCCATTGGACTCCGCTTTGCCAAAAACAATATTTTTGGCGGCTATGTACAGAGCGGCAGCCCCTTCGTAGTTCACAGAAGCAGTTATACCACTATTAAAATCAAACCTCTTACGTCCGTTCGCATCTTCGTGTGAGAAAGGGTCTAACCGGAATGAGATGTTATACCTAAATAAACAAACCATTAGAAATGACATTCCCCCTGAATAAAAGTTCCTGATCACCGTGTTGAATGGGGACTTTCCGTTCTTAGCCATTTCCAACCTACCTTTCTATCAACAAACTGTATGGTGTGATACCTACGGCTATTGCCGATTGGGTTGTTATTCTTTACCTTCTTGGTTACAAGAAATTATTGTTTTTAATTTTTTGTAATATCTCCTTTCCTGTTTAAGTGTAATTGTAAAGAGCAACGGTTCAATGTTCCCAATATTTTTTAAGTGGTCTTATTTTATTGTAATAGATGATCCTCTACGAGTTCTACGTGCTCAAAAAAAAAGCGCTGGTTAAGCGCTTTTTTTTTATGCTACCATTTGCGGGGATTTAAATTGCGTTTATTTGGTAGCCTCGGGGTAATTAAATTTTATTGGTGTTCCATCGTTAAGTCGTTAGGGGTTGAGGCAACAAACCCAGAATAAAAGCTTCGACATCACTCTCAAGCCATGCGGTGAATCGGGGACCGATTCGAATTGGCTGAGGGAACTTCCCGGATTTGACCCAAGCCCACAAAGTACTCCTAGAAACTGACATACGCTTGAGGACTTCCGGGAGCCTGAGTAACTTTGGAGATGCCGGTAGGTTACACAACTTGCATCACCTCCTTCCTGCTGTAATTTTATATCGTTATCGCCCTCCCTTTCCCCCAAAAAAAATTACCAACATTTTACCAAATTCCTCCGCCACTGTCAAACATGATTTCCCCCCCCATCAACTGCTTTGTTCTATGCGTAATGAATCCAGATAATTAGCCCATTCCTGCATCATCTTGCGGCGCGGCTCCAGGTATTCAGCTTTATTGTATGCCGCTTCTACGGAGTCTTTCAGTTGGTGGGCAAGTTGCTTTTCAACATGGTCAGGATTAAAGCCTTCTTCTCTCGCCAGAGTCGAAAATGACGACCTGAAGCCGTGTATGCTAATATTCGACTGGCCATGAATAACCTTCAGGGCACACATCAGGCTTTCGCTGGTGATATGTCTGGAACGTGCGCGTGGGCTTGGAAAGCAGAGTTCGCAGTCCCCCAACAATGCAACCTGCTTTTCCCGTAATTCACGAAACAGACTTACCACTTGGCGGGGTAAAGGAACGGTATGTTCTATTCGCATCTTCATACCGCCGCCGTGTTCGTGCCGTGTCGCCGGAACAGTCCATAGCGCGGCGTCAAGGTCAAGCTCCGACCAGCGAGCACCGCGTATTTCCTCACTGCGAAGGGCAAGATACGGCAGAATTTTCAGGCAATAGGGCACCGAAAAGCCCCCGCCATTGTAGTTCCAGATTTTCCGTAATAATTCGCCGAACTCGGCGGGATTTATCAAGGCCGCCCTATTCGTCGCCTTGTATGGCTTCAGGGCTTTGGCGAGTCCGTAGGCGTGGCATTCTGTCGCCCGTCCTTCATTGTATGCGTGTTCTATGACGTTTTTGAGGACACCCGCCGCCCGATGCGCGAAATGGATGCTGATTTCCCCTTGAAGTGCTTGTACCGCGTCCACGAGGGTTTTTCGGTCAAGTTCGGGCAATGCCCGCCCACCTATTTTTTTATTGAGCGCGTCAAGATACATCCGGCTTTTCTTGTGTGTCGCCGGTACTGTCACTTCCGCGTGATGCTCATACCACCGTTCCCCCGCTGCCTCGAAGGTGTAGCGCTCGGTTTTAGCGAGTTTTTTTTCCACGGCGGGGTCGATGCCCTTGGCAAGCTGTTCTTTCGCTTCATCGCGGCGAGTGCGGGCATCCTTTATTCCCACGGCTGGGTATTTGCCGAGGGTGAGTGTTTTATCCTTGCCGTCAAAAAAGTAGTTCATCCGCCATGACATACC